>JBBQAY010000024.1:0-41584 GCA_038316965.1 Candidatus Nanopelagicales bacterium | reverse complement strand
CGAGCACCCGGGCGATGGCGTCGCCCACCGCGGCCCAGCGGGTGTGGCCGAGGTGCAGCGGCCCCGTGGGGTTGGCGGAGATGAACTCGACGTTGAAACGCTGACCGGCGTACTGGTCGATCCGGCCGTACTCGGCCCCGGCGACCACGACCGACCGGGCGAGCTCGCCCAGAGATGCCGTCTCGAGGGTGATGTTGAGGAACCCGGGGCCGGCGATGTCGACGCTCGCGATGTCGTCGAGGGTGCGCAGCCGCACGGCCACGAGCTCGGCGACCGCGCGCGGGTTGGTGCCCGCAGGCTTGGCCAGCTGCAGAGCGATGTTGGTGGCGTAGTCGCCATGCTCGGCGTTGCGCGAACGCTCGACGGTGACCTCTGCCGGGACGAGAGCGGGGTCGAGGGCGAGCTCGCCGTCGGTCACGGCAGCGAGCACGGCCGCGCGTACGGCGGCGGCGATCTGGTCGGGCGTCATGCGCTCGAGCCTATCGGCGGTCGGCCTGGGCGGAGTCCGGCCCTGGTCGGGCTGGGCGGCTCGCCTGCTCTCGGTCCGGCCGCGGTGGTCAGCTCGAGTCGACGCCGGAGCTTGACGGACCGGACGCGCAGCGGAAGCCGATGTGGCTCATGCCTGTGTCGATCATCTGGGGACGACGGGCCGCCGGTCGGTAGCGCAGGCAGTAGGAGTCGGCGCAGAGGAACGAGCCACCCTTGATGACCTTGCGGGGCACCCGGAACTGCGGCTGACGCGGGTCGAGGCTGGCCTCAGGGGTGCCGCCGCGGGGGTCGCGGGGAGCGCAGCAGGGTGCCGTGTCGGCGAAGCGGTTCTCGACGTACCAGTCGTCGGTCCACTCCCAGACGTTGCCCGCCATGTCGCAGAGGCCGTGCCCGTTGGGCGGGTAGCTCGCGACCGGCGCGGTCGTGCCGTAGCCGGGTTCCGCGCGCCACGGGAAGTCGCCGTGCCAGTAGTGCGCTCGCCGCTCGCCCGGCGCCTCGGGCTGGTCCCCCCAGGTGAACGCGGCTCCGTCGAGTCCACCCCGGGCGGCGCGCTCCCACTGTGCCTCGGACGGCAGGACGAGCCCGGCCCAGGTGGCGTACGCGACGGCGTCCTCGTGCGCCACCTGGACGACCGGATGGTCCGCGCGTTCGGCGACGTCCGACCCGGGGCCTTCGGGACGTCGCCAGGACGCGCCGGGGGTCCACGTCCACCACTGGCTCAGATGGCGCAGGTCGACCGGCCCCGGCGTCCGGGTGAACACCATCGAGCCGGGGTCGAGGTTCTCCACGGGTGCGCCGGGGAAGTCGGCGGGGTCGAGCGGACTCTCGGCGACCGTGACGTAGCCGGTCGCCTCGACGAAGGCTGCGAAGTCGGCGTTCGTGACGGTCGTGCGCGCCAGCCAGAACCCGCTCACGTCGACGGCCCGAGCAGGCGCCTCCTCGACGTAGTGCGCGTTCGATCCCATGACGAACGTCCCACCAGGGACCCACACCATGTCGCTCGCCGGAGGAGCGCCCGACGCGGCGACGCGAGCAGCGGCGTGCGGATCGGTCACGAGCTCGGGAGACCAGCCTGCAGCTTGGCCAACGCCTGGGAGACGCTGAAGGACGCCGGCCGCTGAGGGGGAGGGAACTCCAGCAACGACGCTGCCATCTGACCGACGAACGCCTGCGCCGGGACCATGAGGAAGGCGTGGTCGAGCATCCAGTCCCAGTACGTGTTCGAGGTGATGTCGGCGCGCTCGAACGGATCGGTCCGCAGATTGTGGATCTTCGGCACGCGCAGCTCGACGAACGGCTCGGCCCAGACCTGCAGCGTGCCGGCGAGCCGCTGCTCCAGGAACGTCATCTTCCAGTTGTCGTAGCGGAAGGCGAGCAGGTCGCCGTCGTCGCTGACGTAGAAGAAGAAGTTGCGGGGGCTCGAGTCGGCCTCGCCCGTGAGGTACGGGAGCTGGTTGTGCCCGTCGAGGTGGACGCGATAGGTCGTCCCGCCCAGATCCGCACCCACCTTGAGCTGTGCGGCGATGTCTGGCACGCCCGCGGCTGCCAGCAAGGTCGTGAACCAGTCGTTGTGGCTCATGATGCCGTTGAGGACGGTGCGCGGAGCGATGTGCCCGGGCCAGCGGACCACGGCGGGAACCCGGTAGCCGCCCTCCCAGTTCGTGTTCTTCTCCCCGCGGAACGGCGTGGTGCCGGCGTCCGGCCACGAGTTCATGTGCGGGCCGTTGTCGGTCGAGTAGAGGACGATCGTGTCCTCGGCCAGTCCGAGCTCGTCGAGCAGGGCGAGCAGCTCTCCGACCTGGGCGTCGTGGTCGATCATCGTGTCGTGGTACTCGGACTGCCACCGTCCGGCCTGCCCCTTGCTCTCCTCCCGCGTGTGCGTGCGGAAGTGCATGTGGGTCGAGTTGAACCAGACGAAGAACGGCGTCTCGGTCTCCGCCTTGTCCCGGATGAAGGCGGCCGTCGCCTCGATGAACTCGCCGTCGACCGTCTCCATCCGCTTCTTGGTCAGCGGCCCAGTGTCCTCGATGCGCTGGGTCCCGTCGTCGTTCGCCCAGGTGTGCAGGACGCCGCGGGGGCCGAACTTCTCCCGGAAGTGGGGGAAGTCCTCCGGCTGGGGGTAGTCGGGCAGCTCGGGCTCCTCCTCGGCGTTCAGGTGGTAGAGGTTGCCGAAGAACTCGTCGAACCCGTGCATGGTCGGCAGGTGCTCGTCGCGGTCACCGAGGTGGTTCTTTCCGAACTGCCCGGTCGCGTAGCCGTGGGCCTTGAGCGCGGAAGCGATGGTGGGCGACGACGCCGGCATCCCCAGCTCCGCGCCCGGCAGGCCCACCTTCGTCAGGCCGGTGCGGATCGGGTTCTGACCCGTGATGAACGCTGCCCGGCCGGCGGTGCAGCTCTGCTCGCCGTAGTAGTCGGTGAAGCGAGCGCCTTCGTCGGCGATGCGATCGATGTTCGGCGTGCGGTAGCCCATCAGCCCGTCGCTGTAGCAGCTCAGGTTCGAGATGCCGATGTCGTCGCCCCAGATGACCAGGATGTTCGGCTTGTCCTGCGGCATGTCGCTCTCCCCATGTCGGCGTGGTCGGCGCAGCGTAACCGACCCTCGGCTCGGTCGGGCCTGGTCCGCCAGGAACTCCACTGATGTTCACGATGCAGGCGCCGGGACGCGTCAGCGCCGAGCTCCAGGTGCCGCTCGGTCAGTTCCGCCCCCGGCAGGATCCGTCTCGGGTGGCGGCTTCGCCGCGGGGGTTCCTCCCGAATCCAGGCTGGGGGGCACTCGCAGCGGGAGGCCCTACGGGCCTGGAGATCAAGTGCCCCCGGCAGGATCCGTCTCGGGTGGCGGCTTCGCCGCGGGGGTTCCTCCCGAATCCAGGCTGGGGGGCACTCGCAGCGGGAGGCCCTACGGGCCTGGAGATCAAGTGCCCCCGGCAGGATTCGAACCTGCGCGCATGCCTCCGGAGGGCACCGCTCTATCCCCTGAGCTACGGGGGCCAGGGCAGGTGACGACAGTATCAGCGTGAAAGCGGGCGTCGACACGCGTGGCCCTGGGGCACCTAGGCTCGGGCTCCGTGGACGAGCACCGGCGCATCCTGACGTTCCACCCGCGGCGTGGGCGGATGACCGATGCGCAGCGCGAAGCCGTCGCGACTCTTCTTCCGCGGTACGGCGTCCCCGCGGGTCCGGTCGATCTCGCCTCGCTGTTCGGCGGCCGGCCAGTCGCGCTCGAGATCGGGTTCGGGCTCGGTCACGCGACCGTCGAGATGGCGTCGGTCGATCCGGGCACGGGCATCCTCGCGGTCGACGTGCACACACCAGGGGTCGCGCGGCTCCTGGTCGAGGTCGACCGCCGGGGTCTCGACAACGTCCGCATCGAGCTCGGCGACGCCGTCGAGCTCGTGGCCGACCGCCTTGCCGACGCCTCGCTCGATGCGATCCGGATCTTCTTTCCCGACCCGTGGCCCAAGGCACGTCATCACAAGCGCCGCATCGTGCGGCCCGATCTCGTGAGCCTCCTGGCTTCCCGGCTGCGGCCCGGCGGCACGCTGCACTGCGCGACCGACTGGGAGCCGTACGCCGAGCAGATGGTCGAGGTGCTCGATGCCGAGCCGCTGCTCGTGAACGCCTACGCAGGTTGGGCGCCAAGGCTGGAGCGACCACTGACGAAGTTCGAGACCCAAGGCCTCGACAAGGGTCACGCCGTGCGGGACGTCGTCTACGCACGGCGTTAGTGCAGCGAAGGCGCCGCCGGTCCTCGCGGACCTACGGCGCCTTCGGTTGATCAGGGGTAGTGCGCTTCGGCGACTCAGCCGCCCCAGGGCCTCCACCACGACGCGATCCAGCCGCGGTAGGCGACGATGTCCTGCTCGCCGCACGTCGCCCGGTCGGGGGTGGGCGCGTAGGCCAACCCGCCGTACGAGCGCCAGAACGGCGAGCCCATCTGCCAGGTGCCGCGATAGAGGCCGTTCGGGTTGACGGCGGTGCAGCGGCCACCGGACTCGCGGGCGACGATCATGCGGGCGTGCGCCGAGCTGCGCCACACCGCGAACGGCACCGCCTGGCGGGCCGACCGCGAACCGCGCGCGGCGGCGGTCATCGTCGGGTCGCCGGAGCTCGACGAACCGGTCGGGGGCGGGGGCGCCGGACGCGGGGTGTCGCGGGTGGCCTCGGCCGCGGCAGCCGCGCGGGCGGCCGCGGCAGCCGCGGCCTTCTTCGCGGCGGCGGCGCGAGCAGCCGCGCGCACGGCCTTGCGGGCCTGCGCCTCACCGAACACCTGAAGCTGACGGCTCGTCACCGGCCCGACGACGCCGGTGCCCTTGGCGCCGAGCGCCTTCTGGAAGGCGATGACCGCGTTGCGCGTGACGGGACCGAAGAAGCCCGTGACGGGGACGCCGAGGATGCGCTGCACGCGGCGTACTGCTGGACCGCTGTCTCCGCCGCGCAGCCCCTTGATCGAGGCCCGGGCGGGGGCAGCCACGGAAGCCAGGGAGCCGGTGACGGGCAGTGAGTCTGGGTATGCGGTGTCGTCGACTGCCGACGACGCGCTGCCGGCGACGAGGTGCGTCGGCGACATCGCCGCGGCGCCGGCCGGAGCCGGGGTCAGCAACGACAGGCCGAGCGTGGCCGAGAGCACGCCGAACGTGACTCTGGCTCTGCTGCGTGCCATGCCCGAACGGGCATGGGTCGCCATGACGGTGGTCATGTCGTTGTCCTCCGCCGCCTGCGAGGTGAGCTGTCGGGTTCGGCCCGAGGAAGGCCGGCCACTCTCGTGGCTTCACCCCGAGCCGGCCCGACGTGCAGGCCGGCGATGTGGGTCCCCCGCTCCCGTCCAGGTGCAGATGACCACGGCCGTGGACGGGACTCGGCGGTCCGGTCGTGGTGCCCTGCTTCCCCACAGGGCTCCTCGACGCTATCCGGACGTCGCCGCCCCTGTCGACCAGATGACAGAACACCGAGACACCTCATGCGGCGCTGTCCGTGCGAGAGCAGCGGTTGTGTTCCCCTGTCCCACGCGGGAACGCCTGTGATCGAGGTCTCGCCGGATCAGTCGTGGGACGGCCGGCGTCGAGGGCTCGGATCCGGCCGCGGGCGACCTCGTCGCCGATGCCGCACTCAACCCTCGACCACGAGTCGAGCCTCGATGTCGGGTGGAGGTTCCAGGGTGTGCCATGGCGCGTCGGTGGCGCCCCTACTCTGATCCCGCCGCCGGGTCACGGCGGCGGGACAGGACGGGACGACATGCCTGATCTGAGCATCGAGGTGGCAGGGCTCGGCACGATCCCCGCCTACTACTCCCCCGCGGTGGGGGCACCGGGCCGTGCGCCCAGCGTCGTGGTCATCCACGAGGCGTTCGGGCTCACCACCGCGATGCGCGAGGCCGCCGACCAGATGGCGGCACGCGGCTATCACGCCCTCGCGCCCGACCTCATGTCGTACGCCGGCAGCACGCGCTGCCTCGTGGCCATCGCCCGGTCGCTCTCCTCCGGCGAGGGCCGGGCGTTCGAGGAGATCCACGCCGCCCGCCAGTGGCTCGCCGACCGTGAGGACTCCACCGAGAAGGTCGGCGTCCTCGGCTTCTGCCTCGGCGGAGCCTTCGCCCTGCTGCTCGCGGGCCAGGGGTTCGATGCCAGCGCTGCGATGTACGGCCAGCTCCCGTCGCGCCTCGACTCGGTGTTCGACGGCGCCTGCCCTGTGGTCGCGTCGTACGGCGGCAAGGACCGCACCCTGCGGGGCGCCACGGCCAAGCTCGAGACAGCGTTGGCCGCAGCAGGTGTCGAGCACGACGTCAAGGAGTACGCCGATGCCGGGCACTCGTTCATGACGCACTCCGAGTCGGATGCGCCTGCATGGATGAGGCCGTTCTCACGGCGTCTCATGCACGTCGGCTACGTCGACACCGCGGCAGCCGACAGCTGGAGCCGCATCGACTCCCTCTTCACCACCGCGCTGGGCGACTGACGGCTCACACGAGCGGGATGCCGAGGACCTGCTCGAGCCGGTGGGTGCCGAGCCACCACGTGAGCGTCTCGCCACCCTCGACGCCGAGAACCGGCCACTGCGACGGCGGGTGCGCAGCCGTCACCCGCAGCGCGGGTTCGGCCACCGCGCGGATGTCGTGCTCGTCGCCCCACGACCACACCGGATCGCTGGAACCGTCGTAGCGCGAGGCCATCGGCGTGAGCACCTCGTCGTCGCGTCGGGACCGTACGTCGAGCAGGTGCACCCGCTCGTCGCCATGATGCACGGCGAGCGTCAGCAGGTGCCGCGGGCCGGCGGCGGCGTCGACGTGGTCGAGCAGCAGGTGCAGCACCGTCTCGGTGCCGTCGGCCGACCTGAGGACTCCCGTCTGCACCACCTCGACCCGGCCCACCGTTGCCACCCACGCAGGAAGCGCACGGCGGAGGTCGACGTCGGCGTCGGCCACGAGGGCCGCGGCCTCCGCGCGCAGCGCACGGTGGCCGTGCAGCGACAGCACGGCCATGGCCTGCAGGCCCAGTGCGGTCGTGCCCCCGCGCGGGTCCGACACCGCTGCCCGGCAGAAGCGCGCGAGGGTCTCGTCAGAGTCGGGTCCGCGCGAGGCCACGACCTCCAGAACCCCCGACGTCACGGCCTCGACCGCGAACCCGTCCGAGCCCGGGCCGAGCTTGGCGATGCGGCTGGTGAGCGCATCGAGCGGGACCTCGGCACGCAGCTTGCGCGCCTCGCTCGCGCGCAGGCGGGCGGCGGCAGGAGCGGGGCGCCCGGCACCGGGTCGCCGGCGCGACACCGGACTCATGCGGGGACACTACTGCGGCTATCACGACGGGCGGGGCCACCTGCTCGTGACCGGTGTCGCTCGATCGGGCGACTTCGACCTCTGACATCCGTGACGGCGGATGCTCAGGTCCGCTGCTGCGCAACCGATAACTCCAGCATGAGCCCGAACAGCCCGGAACCCATCGTGCGAGCCATGCTCGCCGCGGTGCACCGGCGCGACCACGCGCACGCGGACGTCATCTGCACCCCGCACAGCGTCGAGGTCGTGCACCTGGGCAGCGCCTCGATCGCCGTCTGCCACGACTGCGTGTACGAGTCAGGCTTCGAGTCGGTCCGCGCGTGCGAGCGCGCAGCCTCCGACCACCGCTACGCCACCGCATCCTGACCCCTCCTGGTCTCGAGCGGCGGATCACGGACCTCGACCTGGGGGCGGCATCGACCTGCCCCGCGCTACCGTCCTCCGGTGACCGACTCCCCCGTGCCCGTGCCCGAGGCAGGCTGGTACCCCGACCCCTCGGGCTCGCCCGGGCTGCGCTGGTGGGACGGCGAACGCTGGAGCGACGACACCCACCCGCTTCCTGAGCCGGCCGCCTCACCGCTCCCGTCGTCCGGAGGCGAGCCCGGCACCCAGACCCTGGCCCCGCCCGTTGTCGCGCCGCCGGTCACCGAAGCCAACCGTGGGCGTCGGCGCTTGATCGCCCTCGTGGCTGGGCTTCTCGTAATCGTCCTCCTGGCGGTCATCGCCCTGTCGTACGGGCTGAGCCGACCGCGGATCACGACGAAGCTCGTCGAGCAGCAGATCGCCCAGAGCATCGCCGACCAGGTGGGCTCACCCGCGGTGGTGACCTGCCCGGACTCGGTGAACGCCGGTGCCGGCATCGCGTTCACGTGCGACGTCTCGGTCGAAGGCGGGAAGACAGCCACCGTCAAGGTGACCCAGACCGACGATCAGGGCACAGTTACCTGGGACGTCGTCGCGACGCCGTGAGCAACGGACACATGCCGTCGACCTCGAGGGAGGGCACGATGACCCGCTCGGGCGAGACTGTCGCCATCGTGCACCCGGGCAAGGCCGGCGGCCTTCCGGAGGCCAGGGAGCGACTGGCCGGATGGGCTCACGCCTCAGGCCTTCCCGCGCCCCACGTCGTCCTCACGACTCCCGAGCACACGGGCAAGCGACAGGCGCAGGAGGCCGTGGCGGCCGGGGCCGACCTCGTCCTCTCGTGGGGCGGCGACGGCACCGTGAATGCCATCGCCGAAGGACTTGCCCGCAGCGGCACCCCGCTCGGGATCATCCCGGGCGGCACCGGCAACCTGCTCGCCCGCAACCTCGGCATCCCGCTCGATCTCGACGAGGCCGCGCGCGTCGCGCTCACCGGTGACGACCGCCTGATCGACGTCCTCGAGATCGGTCTCGGCGGCAGCGTCGCCATCAGCACCGTGATCGCGGGCATGGGTCTCGATGCGACCCTGATCGACGCCCCTGAGGCGCTGAAGAACGCGATCGGTCCGGCGGCGTACGTCGCGAACTCGGCCAAGCTGCTCAACCAGGACTCGATGCGCGTGGGAGTCGCGATGGACGGCGGCCAGCCGCGATGGTTCCGCGCGCGCAGCGTGCTCGTCGCCAACGTCGGCGGGCTCATCGCCGGGCTGGACGTCGTACCGGAGGCGGACGCGTCGGACGGCGTCCTGCACGTGGTCGTGCTCCCGCTGGACAACCCCCTCGACTGGGTGCGGACCGCCGGGAGCCTGGTGTCGCGGCGCCCGCGCGACGACCGTTCACGGATCTACCTCTCGGGCCGCTCGGCCTGGGTGGTGACGCACTTCCCCCAGCCGCGCCAGATCGACGGCGACGTCGTCGAGGAGGGCCGCACGCTGGAGGCTCGCGTGCGCCCGGGAGCCCTCCTCGTGCGGGTCCCACCCGGTCAGGGCACCACCTCCACCACCTGATCGGCTCAAGGGGCAGCGAGCGGTGCCGATGACCTGACCAGACACTCGGAGCGACGTCGTCGGGGGACGACGCGCGAACGAGCCTGGGAGGAACACAGACATGCGAGGTAGGGGAAGGCTGTCCCTGACAGCCACGTTCGCCGTCGTGTGCCTCGTGGCCCTCACCGCCCTCGGCGTCGCGCTCGTCGCCTCGATGGCTCAGCTCCTGCAGCGACAAGCCCTCGACCAGGCCGTGCGCACCGCCCAGGCCTATGTGTCGGCCGGCGTCGGCGAGCGTGTCACCCGGGCGGACTGGAGCTACGGCTCCATCGATCCCAAGGTGCAGACCTCGCTGATCAAGAACCTCCACCCCGATGCGACCCTGGTGCGCTTCCAGCTCTGGAACCGCGACGCGAGCCTGCTCTTCGACAGCGACGGCGTCGCCGCCGACCAGCCCAACTACGCGCGCCTGGCGACCGCGAACGACCGCGGTCAGACGAGCACCGCGATCGTGCAGGCGCAGGAGTTCGGCGGGATCGTGCCCAGCACCACCACGGGTCTCGAGCAGGTGCTCGACGTCTACGTCCCGGTGTTCGACTCGGCGATGTCGGTGGACGAGGCCGACCGCACGACGCCGGTGGGCACGGCCCAGGTCGTCCTCGACTACGGCCCCACGGTCGCGGCCACCCGCGACGCCGTGCGCACCATCGCGATCATCACGTTCCTCGGTCTGCTGCTGGTCTGGACGCTGCTGTTCCGCACCGTGAAGAACGCGAGCAGCAAGCTGCGCGCCTCGGCCGCGGAGAACGCCCGGCTCGCCCTGCTCGACCCGCTCACCGGGCTCCCCAACCGCCGCCTGCTCAACGAGCGGCTCGAGGTCGCGGTGGCCGACGCCCTGAGGGACGGCAAGCATGTCGGGCTGCTGCTGCTCGACATCGACCGCTTCAAGGAGATCAACGACTCCCTCGGCCACGACCGCGGCGACCAGATCCTCGTCGAGGCCGCCGACAGGCTCCGGCGCATCGTCCGGGAGACCGACACGGTCGCCCGCCTCGGCGGTGACGAGTTCGCGATCCTGCTCAAGACCGTCCGGAACGTCGACGACGGCGTGCTCTTCGCAGAGCGCGTGCTGGAGGTGTTCGACGCGCCGTACGAGCTCGACGGGCTCGTCCTTCACGTCGAGACCTCGATCGGGCTGGCGCTCTTCCCGGACCACGCCGACGACATGCAGTCGCTGCTCAAGCTCGCCGACGTCGCGATGTACATCGCGAAGGCCGGTCGGCGTGGCATGAGCGTCTACGACGCCGAAGGCGACACGAACTCCCCGGCTCGCCTCATCCTGCTCGGCGACCTGCGCCGAGCCATCGACGCCGGCGACCAGCTGAGCATCCACTACCAGGCGAAGCTCGACCTGGAGTCCAAGACCGTCGTCGGCCTCGAGGCCCTGCTGCGCTGGAACCACCCGCTGCGGGGCATGGTTCCGCCGGTGGAGTTCATCCCGTTGGCCGAGCAGACGGGGCTCATCCATCCGCTCACGGACCGAGTCATGCGACTGGTCCTCGCGCAGCAGCGCGAGTGGATCGCCACCGGCCTCGAGATCCCTGTGGCAGTGAACCTCTCCGCGCTCAACCTCGCGGATCCCGAGCTCGACAGCCGCATCGCGCGGCTGTTCGAGGAGTTCGGCGTCCCTCCTCGCCTGATCGAGTTCGAGATCACCGAGTCGGCCATCATGCAGGACCCGGAGCGAGCTGCGGTGATCCTGCGACGTATCGCGGCCATGGGCTCCACGATCGCGCTGGACGACTTCGGCATCGGCAACACCTCGATCTCGCAGCTGCGCGACCTGCCGATCGACACGCTGAAGATCGACCGTTCGTTCATCAGCGACATGAGCACCGGGAACGAGGTGCTCGTGAAGGTCGTGACCGACCTGGCGCACGAGTTCTCGATGGTCGCGGTGGCCGAGGGCGTCGAGGAGCACGCGACAGCCGAGCGGCTTCGACTGCTCGGCTGCGACCTCGCGCAGGGATACCTCTACGCGCGACCGGTGCCGGCCGAGGATCTTCCCGACGTGCTGGCGACGTACGGCGTGCGCTCGGCGAGCATGCTGCTCGACTGAGCAGCCACGCGCGACGTCAGCGCTGCGCGCCTCGTGCCGACTTGGCGAGCCACAGCTTCCACGGCATGTTCCACGGGCCGCCCGGCCCGTTCCAGAACTCCATCGCGCGGCCCGTGCCCACCGTGACGACGGGGTCGCCCGGAATCGCGGTGTCGTAGAACCACTTGCCGTCGGAGTCGAGCACGTTGGTGCAGCCGTGCGAGCCGTCGTAGCGCCCGATCCGACCGGCAGCCCACGGGGCACCGTGCACGAACTCGCCGGTCGGAGTGATGCGCACGGCCCAGGTGGCGGTGACGTCGTACTGGTCGTTGGGGTCGGTGATGCCCGCGCCGACGCTCGTCATGCGACGCGTCTCGTACTTCTCCTGCACGACCTTGACGCCCGATCGCGTCTCGTAGCCGGGCTTGCCGAGCGACACGGGGATCGTGCGCACGACCTTGCCGTCGATGTACACGCGCATGCGGTGGGTGGCGGAATCGACCTTGGCGACGAGCTGGCGGGAGGTGCGGAACCAGTGGACCTTGGTCGTGGCGCCGACGAACTGGCGGGTCGCGTTCTCGGCGAGGACGACGCCGGCCAGCGACATCCGGATCGCCACGGTCTTGCGGGCCTGCCAGAAGGCCTTCGGGCGGAAGACCGCGGTCTGGGAGTCCTTCCAGTGCCACGCGCCGGAGGAAAGAACGCCGGAGACGTACACCCGCATGTGCTGCTCGGCGCGTGCCTTCAGCACGACCGGCCCGCTGAAACGGACGAAGATCGGCTGGGCGACACCCATGGTGCGACCGAGCGAGGGGCTCGCCGTGGCGGTGATCGCGACCTTCGGCTTGGTGGCCGGCGGGGGCGTGACCGGGGTGGTGGTGCTGCCCGACGGCGTGCCGCCCGTGGGACCGGGGTCAGCCTGTGCGGGCACCGCGGCGAGCAGGCTGAGGACGAGCCCGACGCTGCTGGCGGCCACGGCCGCAACGGTCGCGGTGCGGCCGCGAGTGCGGGCCGATCGAGCTCGCCGCAGGTCCACGGCGGTACCTCCAGGCAGACGGGACACCGGCGACGCCGCACGACAGCGACACCGCCGCATCCGACTGTACGTCGCCGGAGGCCAGATGCACCGCACCGGTACCCGGATCAGCGCAGCACGACGACGGTGTCGCCCGTGTTCACCCAGCGGTAGAGCCACCGGGCATCGACACGCTTCTGCCGCACGCACCCGCCCGAGCCGATCGCTTTGCCGAGGTCCTGCACCTTCTGGATAGGTACGCCCTGATAGGTCTCCGGGATGGTGTGGAACCCGATCGCAGCACCGGTCACACCACGGGCGAAGCGCACCATGAGGGCGAAGCGGAGCTCCTGCCCCGGGTTCACG
Organism: Candidatus Nanopelagicales bacterium; assembly: GCA_038316965.1. GTDB lineage: Bacteria > Actinomycetota > Actinomycetes > S36-B12 > CAIYMF01 > Longivirga. The sequence goes on along the minus strand of JBBQAY010000024.1, from coordinate 28,937 downwards.
GCCGTGGTCGACTTGGAGAAGACGTGGTACGTCCCCGGCTTCGGCCGCCCCGGACGGCCGGTCACCTTGTAGTCGCGCAGCACGGAGCCGTCGGCAGCGACGATCCAGACGTGGGCGGCCGTCGCGGCGTACACGATGCGCCGACCGGTGCCGCTGTTCTTCGGCAGCGACCGGGTCGGCACCCAGTCACGCGGCGCTGCGGGCGTGGGCTGGACCCCCGCGCGTGGTGCGGTGACGTCGCCGGTGACAAGACCAGCGCTCAAGGTGCCAGCCACGGCCGCGATCGCGTCTGCCGCCGAGGACGGGTGGACCGCGACCTCGGTGACGTGCGCCGCCCTCGGTGCGGCTGCGGATCCGCCTGCGCCCGGCGGGGGCGAGGCGGCGGGGAACAGGGTTCCGCGTACGGCGCTGGCCAGTGGCTGGGCCAGCGCTGCTGGGCTCGGCCCGACCAGGCCGCACGCGAGACCGGCGGCACCGGCGCAGGCGGCGAGGCCGGCCAGTCGCGACCGCGACCACGGCCCTCGATCGGCGGCGGTCGCTGCGCCATCGCGGGTCATCCGCGGCAGCGGGCGTGGCTCGTCCACGGTGGTGAGGTCGCGCAGAGCGGCGAGGTCCTCGAGGTCGAGGGGCACGGATGGCTCCAGGGTTGCGGGCATGCGGCGCCAGTCGCCTGTCCAGGCGGCCGGGCCGAGCGCTTCCCCGCGGCAGGTGCAGGACCCGCCGCCGATCGACAGGCCGAGTGTCCCGCCCAGGGCTGCGCCACGCGGGCGCGACACGCCGCCCAGCAGGGGTCCGGGAATGGATGAGTGGCGCAACTTTGTTGAGACTTCAACTACTTCCACTCCCCGGAGGACCCGTGAGCACCCCAGGCACCACCACCCGAACCGGCACCGATCGCCCGAGCCGGGACGCGGCGGTGCTGCACCCGCTCATCGCCGACCGGTGGAGCCCGCGCGCCTTCGACCCGACCCCCGTCGCCGACAGCGACGTCGACTCGCTGCTCGAGGCCGCGCGCTGGGCACCGAGCGCGATGAACGCCCAGCCGTGGCGCTTCCTCGTGGGCAGAGTCACCGGCGCCGGCCCGGACGCCACGCATGCGGGGCTTCTCGGAACCCTCGGCGCGCCCAACCGCGCCTGGGCGCACCAGGCACCCGTGCTCGTCGCAGCGCTCACGCGCGTCACGGAGGACGACGGAAGCTCGCGCGCAGTGGGGCCGTACGAGCTCGGCCTGGCTGTCGCGCAGATGTCCGTGCAGGCGCACGCCCTCGGCCTGCACGTGCACCAGATCGGTGGGTTCGACGCCGACGCCGTCGCCGACACGTTCGAGGTCCCGATGGGCTACCGGCCGTTCGTCGTCCTCGCCATCGGTCGGCTCGGCGACGCGGCCGGTCTGCCCGACTGGGCCCGCGCCCGTGAGGGTGCGGCGCGCACCAGGCTCGACCTCGCAGACATCGCGTTCTCCGGCCGCTTCGGCCAGCCCTTCGACGTTCTCCACCGCGACCACGACGACGCCGACAGCGCTGCTGCCTGAGCGCACCGCGGCAGCCCGAGGGCCGGCACCCGTGATGGGTGCCGGCCCTCGGTGTCGTTCGTGGGATCGGTCCTAGCCGTTGAAGATGATCAGGCGCTCCTCGGTCATCTCTCGCACGGACCAGGCCGGGCCCTCCTTGGTGTTGCCGGAGTCGCGCAGACCGCCGTACGGCTGCTGGTCGGCCCGGAAGGTCGGCACCTCGTTGATGACGACGCCACCGAAGTCCAGCGTGCGCGCGGCCCGCAGCCCCTTCGTGATGTCCGAGGTGAAGACACCGGCCTGCAGCCCGTAGCGGGTGTCGTTGGCCAGGCGCAGCGCCTCGTCGAAGTCGCTGTAGCGGATGACCGCGACGACCGGGCCGAACACCTCCTGCGAGCACACCTTCATGTCGGGTGTCGCGCCGTCCACGAGGGTCGGGAGCAGGACGCCGTCAGCGCCGATCTCGCCGCCCGCGGCGACGGTCGCGCCCTGAGAAGCCGCCTCGGCGACCCAGCCGGCGACGCGGTCGCGCTCACCGGTGTTGATCAGAGCCGAGACGTCGGTGGCCTCGTCGAGGGGGTCGCCCACGACGATCGTCTTGACCGCAGCTGCGAGCTCGGCGACGACCTCGTCGGCGATCGACTCGTGGACGAAGAGGCGCTGGGTGGAGATGCAGGACTGACCCGCGTGGCTGAAGCCCGCCACCTTCACCTTGGCGACGGCGGTGCGCCAGTCGCCGTCCGCCTCGAGGATGAGCGGCGCGTTGTTGCCGAGCTCGAGGCCGACCCGCTTGCGCGGCGCGCGGGCACGGATGCTCCAGCCGACCTCGGGCGAGCCCGTGAACGTGATGAGGGCGATGTCGTCGTGGTCGACGATCGGGTTGCCGACCTTCGAGCCACCGCCGGTGACCACGTGCAGGTAGCCGGCGGGCAGGCCCGCCTCGAACAGGACGCGGGCGAGCAGGATCGAGGAGAACGGGGTCTGGCTGGCGGGCTTGAGCACGACCGGGCACCCCGCGGCGATCGCCGGGCCGAGCTTGTGTGCCACGAGGTTCAGCGGGAAGTTGAACGGCGCGATGGCGCCGATGACGCCGACCGGGACGCGCAGGATGAACGCGAGCTTGCCCATGCCCGCCGCGGAGGCCTCCATCGGCACGACCTCGCCGGCAAGGGTGCGCGCGACGGCGGCGGAGAACTGCAGCGTCGACACCGCGCGCTGGGCCTCGCCGCGTGCGGTGCGGATCGGCTTGGCTGCCTCGAGCGCGATGCAGCGGGCAAACTCCTCCTCGCGCTCGGCGAGCAGCAGAGCCGCCTTGTCGAGGATCTCCGCACGCTTCCACTGGGGGAGCGGGTTCTCGTGCAGGGCCTTCTTCGCGGCTGCGACCGCGCGGTCGACCTCGGCGGCGCCGAGCGCAGGGACCGAGCCGAGCAGCGTGCCGTCGTACGGCGCGCGGACCTCGATGGCCTCGGTGCCGGTGACGAGCTCGCCGTCGATCGGGACAGGGGTGACGGTGCCGGCGTCGATGCCGGGGATGCCGGGTGTGCTCATGGCGGCGAACCTAGCGCCCGTGTCGAGGCTGCGGGACCCGCCCGGGCGGAGGGGTGGGTCACACCAGATGGCCAGGTCGTCCACTGCCGCGGTCACGTGGTGCGAACCGTCGGCACCTGGTCGGCGGGATCACGAGAGGTCCGGACGCCGAGACCATCCGCTCCACAGGTTGATCGGCGGTGAGGCGGCCTCACCGCAGGACCCATGTCCGCGCACAGCGCCTCGTGGTCCCACGCCCTGTCGACCCCATGCGCGTTGCCAGCGCGAGGTGTCTGCCCGTCGGCTGACGAACATCTGGTTCGGGCTCACCGACGCCGCGATGCACTGGGCGGGGCTGCTCGGCGCGGTTCCGTCGATCGCCCACGGCCTGCTCGCCGGCGTCTCGCGGCCGCTGCTGCTGTCGTTGGGGGTCGATACGCGTCGCAGACAGCGCGTTCCGACCCCCACCTCGGGCCGTCCCACCCGTTGGGGGTCGATATGCGTCGCAGACAGCGCGTTCCGACCCCCATCGACGCTCGCCCTGTGCCCCGCGTTCTGACTACCAGCGACGGCGGCCCGCGCCGTTGGTAATCACTTCGCGAGGTATAGCCCGCGTTCCGACTACCAGCGGCGATCAGCCGGGAACGGCGGCGGCAAGGGCATCGAGCACAGCCTGCTGCGGGTGGGCGCAACCGTCCGTGGGCACTGCGACCTTGAACCAGCCGTCCGCCGTTGACACGAAGACGGGTCGCACCACGATGGCGTTAGCCCCGCAGATGCCGTCTCCCCTCGCGACTTCGGGCAGGCGGAGCGCATCGTCAAGCGTCCGGAAGGCAGCATCCCCCGGCCGGATCGTGAAGGTCCCCTCCTGGAGAGTCTGACCCCCCACGATCAACGGGCACAGCACGTACTGGAGCACGTCTCCGGTGATGGGACGCGGGGCCGGCGCTTCAAACGTCACCACTCGATCACACGCTGACCGCGCCACAGCCCCCACGAGACCGGCCGGCTTTGGGACCCGGGTTGGCGTAGGCGTCGGCTCCGGGGTGGGGGCGGTGCCGGTGGGGATGGGCTCGGGGCCGGTCGAGACGGAGTCGCTCGGCGACGCCTCGGCGGTCGGGGCGTCGGTGCTGGGCCCGGGTGTCGGCGTCGGCGTGGGCAGGACCGAGGCGGGCAGCGGCACGGTCGCGGCGAAGGCGGCGAGTTCGAGGACCTGCTCGTCGGTGGAGAACCCGGGGGCGCCGGAACCGGGCAGAACGAGATCTGCGTCGGTGTCGCCGTTCCACGAGTCCACCGTCACGACGGCGCCGTTTCCGCGCACGCTCGACACGAAGACCTTCGTCCCGTCGTCCGACCGGCGGACGAGCACCGGGCCGCTGGTCGCCTCCACCGTCTTCTCGCATGTGGTGCCCGCGATGGAGCAGCTCTCCTGGAGCGCGTTGTACACCTGCTCGTACGACCGGTCGCCCGGGGCGTACGCCGTGATGACGAGGGCCGTGGGTCGGCCGTCCGCGACGTACCGGAACACGGCGCGCACGATGCCGAGGCTCTGCGATGCGTCGCTCACGACCGCAGGTGTCTGCGTGCCGGCGGGCAGGTAGGGCTCGAGCGCGAGAGCCCAGTCCGCCGCCGTACCGGGGACGACGACGTCGGGCCCGATCGTCGGCGACTCGGTGGGCGTCGCGGCCGCCGACGTCGTGCGGCCGCCGAGGTCGGCGCGGCCGTCGTCGGGCAGCACCGAGACCACCAGCGCGCCGACCACGACGAGGACTGCGGCGGCCGAGGCGAGCGTGGTCGCCGTACGGAGGCGACGACGCCGACGGCCGGCGGCCACCGCGCGGTCGAGGTCGAGGTGGTCGGCGGGGCCGCCCTCGAGCACGGAGGAGAAGAACTCCTTCACCTGCTGGTCGCTCATGAGCTCTCGCCTCCGGTGGGGATCAGGTCGGACAGGCCGCGCCGCGCGAGGGCCTCTCGCAGGGCCGTCAGGCCGCGGGCGGCCTGGCTCTTCACGTTGCCGCTGCTGGTGTTCAGCGCGGCTGCGGTCTGCTCCACGGACAGGTCCTCCCAGTAGCGCAGCACGAGCACCGCGCGCTGCCCCGGCGGTACGTCGCGGAGCGCGGCGATCAGGTCGTCGCGCGGGCCGTCGACGCCGTCCGCGTGCGGCGCCTCGCGTTCGGGCACGTCGCCGTACGGCTCCTCGCGGCGCGAGGGCTTCTTGCGGTGGTCGAGGTAGAGGTTGAGCAGCACGCGCCGGGCGTACGCGCTCGGGTCGCCGCTGCCCGCGACGCGGTCCCACACGGAGTAGAGCCGCGCGAGGGCCTCCTGGGCGAGGTCCTCGGCGAGGTGCCAGTCGCCGCAGAGCAGGAACGCCGTCGACCGCAGGCCGGTGCGGTGCTCGCCCGCCCAGCCGCGGAAGTCGGCCTCTGCCCCCTGCCTCACGCCGCCCATCCTCCCGTGCGGGCCCAACCGCCCTCACCGACTACACGACACCCGGCACCCATCCGGTTGCACGCTGACCCGATGTGGCAACGGGAAGCCGAGGCCGGCACGTTGACACTCCACTACCGAATCTGGCTCCCGAGCTCCCACGTTGTCGGCAGGATGGCGTCGAGCACACGGGGAGAAGCATGAGCACCATCGACGACCTGCTCGCGAGCGCGCGGCGCCTTGACTCGCAGGCCGCAACCGACGATGCGGCGTACGACGCAGCCGCGGCGACGTACGCCCACGCGCAGTCGGTGTCACAGTCGCTCGAGCTGCCGCGCTGGAAAGCGGTCGCAGCACTGCTCACAGGCCGACGTCGCGAGCGCAGGGAGAGCGCAGCGGCCGACCTCGAGCTGGCTGCCACCAGGCTCCGCGATGCGCACGTGCGCATAGACCGCACCCTGTCGGAGAAGGACGGCGTCCGCGCGCAGCTCGAGCACGCGTACGCCGATCGCGCAGAGCAGAGCGCCGCGGCGCAGCGCGCCAGACTCGATCAGCTGCGCGCGACGGGCGATCCCCGCGCCACCGAGGCTGATGCCTGCGAGGCAGCCGTGGTCGCGGCGGACCAACAGCTCAAGGAGCTGGGCGAGGCGAGCGCTGCCGTGACGGCGGCATCCGAGGCCGTGCGCCTGGCCGAGACCCGCCTCACGTCGGCGAAGGACTGGGGCACGTACGACACGTTCTTCGGCGGCGGGATGATCAGCAGCGCGATCAAGCACGATCGCATCGACGGCGCGAAGACCGCGATGTCACAGGTGTCCACGGCGCTCGAGCGCGCGCACTCCGAGCTTGCCGACGTCCGGCTCTCGCTCGCCAACCCGGCCCTCGCCCGCACCGACGACTGGCGGACGTTCGACATCTGGTTCGACAACTTCTGGTCGGACTGGGCCACCCAGACCCGCATCACCGACAGCCTCGAGGGTGTACGCCGGCTGCGCAGCGACCTCGGCGCCATGGCCGTGAAGCTTGCCGAGGCGCGTACGCGCGTGCAGCGGGAGAAGGCCTCGGCCGATGCGCGCCGCACCGAGCTGCTCGCCGAGATGCCCTGACACGCACGCACAACCGCGACGTGCTACCGACGAGGCGGTGCAGCGACCGAGCTCTCACCACCGGATCGGGGTCAGTGGGCGGCGAGGCACCAGGGGGTGCAGAGGGGGCCGCAGGGCTCAGGCGCCGCCGGCTTCGCGAGACGGAGCCGTGGGTCAGCCTCGAGGTCGAGCGGGTCGCCGTCGCACAGGTCCGCGAGCGGAGGACGCGCGGGAGCATCGGGAGCACTCAGCCCCTCGGAGGCACGGTCTGCCGCCACCTGCATGGCGCGAAGTGTGCCCCGCCGTACGCCGCTCCGCCCAGGGAATCGGTCGACTCGTCACTCGAGCCCGAGCACCGGCGCTAGCGTCGGTGCGTGACTGCGCAGCCCGCCGGCTACTCCGGCACTCCGTTGCCCAAGAAGCTCGGGATCAAGGCGGGGCACCGCGTGCTGCTCGACGGCGAGCCCGCGAACTTCGAGGCCACGCACCTGCAGCCGCTGCCGGACGGCGTCGTCATCCATCGCCGGGCGGGCACTGCGCCGTACGACGTCGTGCTCGCGTTCCGCACCGACGCACGCACGCTCGTGAAGCACCTGCCGCGCGACATCGGCCGCACGACGACGCCGGGACGGCTGTGGCTGGCGTGGCCGAAGAAGGCCAGCGGCGTCGACACCGACCTCACCGGCGACGTCGTCCGCGAGGAGGGCCTCGCTGCCGGCGTCGTCGACATCAAGGTGTGCGCCATCGACGAGATCTGGAGCGGCCTCGCCTTCGTGCGCAGAGTCGCCGACCGCTAGGGGGACGGCGTCAGACGGGCACGCGCAGGCACGCGAGGACCCAGGCGAAGACCTCGGCCTCGTAGTCGAGCTCGGCAAAGCGGCCGCTCGGCCCGCCGTGCGCACCGGCGGCGGTCTCGGGGCGGAAGATCACCGTACGAGGCGAGATCGGCGACGAAGGGTCATCTCCCGCGCCCGCCGCAGGATCGGATGCGCGCAGGCGCGCCACCCAGCGCGCCGGCTCGCGCACGAGCACGCGCGGGTCGTGCACAGCGCCGGTCACCATCAGCGGCGGACGGTCAGCGACCTCGGGCAGGTTCTCCATCGGCGCGTACGCCGCGATCCACCCGTACTCGACGGGGTCGCGCGGGTCGCCCCATTCCAGCCACTCCTGCGCTGTCAGCGGCAGCGACGGGTCGAGCATCGACGTGACGGCGTCGACGAACGGCACCTCGGCCACGATGCCGGCGAAGAGCCGCGGGAACTGCGCGTACATCGCACCCTGCAGCAGACCTCCGGCCGACAGTCCGCGCGTCACGACCGACGAGGCCACGCCGTCGAGCAGGTACGCCGCGACCGCACCGTGGTCGGTGAACGTGTTCTGCTTCGCCGCCAGGTGCCCGTCCTCCCACCAGCGCCGACCCATCTCGCCACCACCGCGCGGTTGCCCGAGCGCGTACACGACGCCGCGGTCGAGGAGCGACGGCAGCGTGCGCTCGAAGTCCCAGTCGGGGTCGAGGCACACCTCGTAGGAGCCGTAGCCGTAGAGCAGGCACGGCGCCGTGCCGTCGAGCGGAGTCTCCTTGTGCCGCACGAGGATCACGGGCACGAGGACGCCGTCGGCGCTCGGCGCGAGACGTCGCTCCGTCACGTAGTCGTCAGGGTCCACGCCGACCGTCTCGCGGACGTGTCGTTGAGTGCGTACGCCGTCCCACGTGACGTCCCACCACACGGTCGGCCGGATGAACGAGTCGACCACGACGGTGACGGCGGCGGCGTCGAAGTCGTCGTTGCGCCCGACCTGCACCATTCCGCCGGCGTCGCCGGGCAGCACGTCGTACGCCGCACCGCCCACAGGGTGCAGACGAAGCGACTGAACGCCGTCGCGTCGCACCGTCAGCACGAAGCCGCCGGCGAAGGCATCCGCGCCCCACACGCGTACGGCGGGATCCTCGGCGATCAACGGCTCCCACACGGTGGGGTCGGACGCCTGCGCCCACATCACGCGGAACTCCGGTGCGCCGAGGTTGGTCACGACGAGGAAGCCGTCCGAGCCGTCGGGCCCGAGTCCGGGCGCGTGCTCGAGCTCGTACTCGACGCCGAGCTCCCGAGCTCGTACCAGCAGGGGCGTCGCGTCGGCGACGTCGAGCCGCAGCAGGTGGTCCTCGCGGAATCCCCTGCCCCGCAACGAGATCACGGCGTAGAGCCCTGAGCGGGATGCGTGCATCTCGATCTCGAGGCGCTCGTCGAAGTCTTCGAGCAGCAGCACGTCGTCGGTCACCGGCGTCCCGAGCGCGTGCCGCCAGACCTGGTACGGCCGGTACGTCTCGTCGTGCACCACGTACAGGAACGCCGACGAGTCGGCCGACCACGCGCCGCCGTAGTAGGTGTGCTCGACGACGTCGTCGAGATCCGCGCCGGTCGTGAGATCGCGGAAGTGCAGCGTGTAGACCTCGTCGCCGTCGAGGTCGACCGACCATGCGAGCCAGCGGCCGTCGGGGCTCACCTCGAGCAGGCCGTCGCGGGCATAGCCGGTGCCGCCGTCGTCGTGCACGACCTGCAGGTCGAGGAGAACGACCTCCTCGGCGTCGCGCTCGTCGACCGGGCGTCGTACGAGTCGCTCGTACTCCGAGCCCTCTGGCGTCACGTGGCGGTAGGCCCAGCCACCGGCCTCCCAGGGAGCGCTCGGCTCGACCGCGGGGAGGCGACGGTGCATCTCTGCGGCCAGGGCGGCGCGATCCTCGGCCAGCCCGGCCACCCGGGCGTCGTAGTAGGCCCGCTCCGCCTCGAGGTGCGCGAGCACGAGAGCGTCGTCAGGATCCGCGATCCAGGCGTAGGGCTCCACCCGCTCCCGGCCGTGCAGCACGGTCGTCTCGGGGCGTACGGCGGCAACAGGAGGCACCAGCATGCTGGGACGCTAACCGACGGACAGGCTCCGCAGCGCCGGGCCGGGCACCGGAAGATGACGCGCCTGAAACGATCAGGTCACAAATGTCCCGATTCGCGCCGTGGTGGGGTAGGAATGCGGCACGCCAACCTGACTCACGGGACAGGACGGCCGGGAGGTGGGTCCCGGCGGGCGCCGTACCGAAGGGGCATCACGTGACGACTCGTCGTACCCGGATCCTGGCAGCCGCGGGAGCGGCCGCCCTCGCGCTCGGCATCGGCCTCGGGTCGGGGGCCAGCGCCGGTGCCGCAGGAGCAGGCGGCAACGTCATCCTGACGATCGGCATCACCCAGGACATCGACTCCGCGAACCCGTTCACGGGCTACCTCGCCGAGTCGTACGAGATCTACCAGCTCCAGTACCCCACGCTGCTGAACACGTCGGCGGAGGACTTCAGCCCCGTCGCCGGCCTCGCCGAGTCGTGGACCGAGTCGGCCGACAAGAAGACCTGGACGTACAAGCTCCGCGCCGGCCTGACGTGGAGCGACGGCAAGCCGCTCACGGCCAAGGACGCTGCCTACACGTTCAACAGGATCCTGAAGGGCGAGTACGAGAAGACGAACTTCGGCTCGTACACCGACAACATCAGCAAGGCCGAGGCGCTCGACGACACCACGCTCGTCCTGACGGTGAAGCAGCCCTCGCCGATCATGGAGCGCCTCGCGGTCTACATCCTCCCGGAGCACATCTGGAAGGACATCGACGGGAAGAAGGTGCAGTCGTACAAGAACGAGGGCACCGAGGACTCCCCGACCGTCGGAGCCGGCCCCTTCGTCATGGTGGAGCGCCAGGTCGGCCAGTTCATCCGGCTCAAGGCCAACGACAGCTTCTACGGCGGCCGCCCGGCTGTCGACGAGATCGTGTTCAAGATCTACTCGAACGGCGATGCGCTCGGCCAGGCCCTGAAGAAGGGTGAGATCGACTTCGCCGACTCCCTCGGAGCCAATGTCTTCGACTCCCTCCAGGGAGCCGAGGGCGTGACGGCCGTGTCGGCGCAGTACTCCGGGTTCAACGAGCTCGCCTTCAACACCGGTGCCGCCCTCGACGACGGAACCCCCATCGGCGACGGCAACCCGCTGCTCAAGGACAAGGCCCTGCGCCAGGCGATCGGCTGGGCGATCGACCGGCAGACGCTGGTGGACAAGGTGCTCGGCGGAGGCGGCACGCCCGGCTCCACGGTCATCCCGCCGATCTACACCAATCTCCACCTCGACCCCGCAAACCTGGTCACCTTCGACCCGGAGAAGGCCAAGCAGCTGCTCGACGCAGCCGGCTACAAGGTCGGCGGCGACGGCATCCGCGAGGACGCCCAGGGCAACAAGCTCTCGTTCCGCCTGTTCTGGCGAACCGAGTCCGAGGAGTCCAAGAAGTCGGCCCAGTTCATCAAGGGCTGGCTTGCTGCGGTCGGGATCGAGATCAAGGACAAGGGTCTCTCGGCGGACGGCCCGCTCGGAGAGGTCATCGGCCTGGGCAACTTCGACATGTTCGAGTGGGGCTGGGTCGTCGAGCCCGACCCCAACTACCAGCTGTCGACGTTCACCTGCGCCAACCGGTCCTACAAGGACGGCGACTCGATCCTGGCGAACCTGTCCGACTCGTTCTACTGCGACGCCGGCTACGACAAGCTCTTCGAGCAGCAGGCGATCGAGACCGACTCCGCCAAGCGGGCGGACCTCGTCAAGCAGATGCAGCAGCAGCTGTACGACGACGCGCCGTACGTCGTGACCTACTACTACGACAACCGCGAGGCGTACCGCTCCGACCGGTTCACCGGCTTCGTGCCGCAGCCGGCGCCGAACGGCTCGCTGCTGTTCCAGTACGGCACCTGGTCGTACGAGAACGTCAAGCCGGTCAGCGCTGAGAGCCCCTCGGCGAGTGGTTCTGCAACGGCGACGACCGGCGGAGGCGAGCCGGCAAGCAGCTCGTCGAACGTGCCGCTCATCGTCGGCGGCGTCATCGCGCTGCTGGCCGTGCTCGGCATCGGTGTCGCGCTCGGTCGCCGCGGTGGCAGCAGCAGCTCCGACGACGACCGCGAGTAGCCCGTGGCGATCCTCGGCGAGGTCGAGAGCGCCCCACGCCATCGCCGGTCGGTGTCGTGGGGGCTCGCGAACCCCACCGCTCGCTACGCCGTCAGCCGCACTCTGTCGGCGCTCGGCACGTTCGTGTTCGTGCTGCTGTTCAACTTCTTCCTGTTCAGGGTGCTTCCAGGCGACCCGATCTCGCTCTACACGCGCGGGCGCAACGTCGACCAGGATTCGATCCGGGCGCTGAGGGAGAAGCTCAACGCACCCATCACCGAGCAGTTCTTCCAGTACCTGAAGAACCCGTTCAGCGGCAACGGCGACTCGGTGCGGTTCCAGCAGCCCGTGTGGGAGGTCATCGGACCTCGCGTCGGGCCGACCCTTCTCCTGGTCGGCACCGCGACGCTCATCGCGACGATCGTCGGCGTCTGGCTCGGCATCCGCAGCGGCTGGAACCGCGGTGGCCGCTTCGACAAGGTGGCGACGGGCACCACGCTGTTCCTCTACTCCATGCCCGAGTTCTGGTTCGGCATGATCATGCTGATCGTCTTCTCGGTCGGCGTCGGCCCGATCCCCGGGCTGTTCCCCGTGGGCGGCCTGTCGACTCCGGGCACCGACCTCTCGACCCCGGCCGGTTGGCTCGACGTCGCCTGGCATCTCGTGCTTCCGGTCACGACGCTCGCCGTGATCTACCTGGCGGAGTACTCGCTCATCATGCGCGCGTCGCTGATCGAGGAGACCGGGCAGGACTACGTGCGCACTGCGCGGGCCAAGGGCCTCCTGGATCGGATGGTACGTCGCAAGCACGCAGTGCCCAATGCGCTCCTCCCGACCATGACGCTGGTGTTCCTCAACCTCGGCTTCGTCGTGGGAGGGGCCATCACGATCGAGACGGTCTTCTCGATCAACGGACTCGGCTCGCTCACCGTCTACGCCCTGTCCGGGCCTGACGTCCCCCTGCTGCAGGCGCTGTTCCTGCTGTTCTCGGGCGCTGTCATCTTCGCCAACCTCGTGGCCGACCTTCTGTACGGCTACTTCGACCCACGGGTGCGCACATGAGTGCCGACACCACGGGTACGCCGCTGTCGGCGCGCGGCGTCGTCCGCGCGCGGCGTCGGGCTGCCACGCGCAGGTTCACGTCCGCCTTCGGTCACAGCACCGCGGGTCGGATCGGCCTCACGATCCTGATCATCTTCGGCCTTCTGGCCCTGCTGGCTCCGCTGCTGTTCCCCGCGAGCACGCTCGACATCACGCAAGCCACGGCAGACGGTTTCGAGCCGCCGTCGCTCGCCTACCCGCTGGGCACGGACGACTCGGGCCGCAGCGTGCTGGCCCTGGTCGTGTGGGGTGCGCGGATCTCGTTGCTGGTGGGCCTCGCGGCGACGGTGCTGTCGATGTTCATCGGCACCAGCGTCGGCATCGCCGCCGGCCACTTCCGGGGCCCCCTCGGCGGCACTCTCGACCGTGTCACCGACTGGTTCCTCGTGATCCCCTACCTGCCGCTGGCCATCGTGCTCGCGACTGTGCTCGGGCGGTCGCTCCTCAACATCATCATCGTCATCGGCATCACGTCGTGGCCAGGCACCGCACGGCTCATCCGGGCGCAGACCCTCGCGATCTCCGGCCGCCCGTACATGGAGCGGGCCCGCGCCCTGGGCGGCGGCAACGTGCACCAGATGACCAAGCACGTGCTGCCCAACGTCATGCCGCTCGTGCTCGCGAACACCACGCTCGCGGTCTCGATCTCGATCCTGTCCGAGACGACGCTGTCGTTCCTCGGCCTCGGCGATCCCTCGGCGATCTCCTGGGGAACGATCCTGGAGGAGGGCTTCGCGGCAGGCGCGATCTCGCAGGGCGCCTGGTGGGTCCTCGCGTCGCCCGGCCTCTGCGTCGTCTTCGTGGTGCTGAGCTTCAACCTCGTCGGCCGTGCCGTCGAAGACATCCTCGATCCGCGTGGGGAGCATGCGTGATGGCGCTCCTGCAGATGAACGACGTGAGCGTCACCTACCGCGCCGGCGGTCAGGACGTCCCGGCTGTCCGTGGCGTCACCCTGTCGGTCGACTCCGGCCAGACCCTCGGCATCGCGGGCGAGTCGGGCTGCGGCAAGTCGACCCTCACGAGCACGGTGCTGCGCATGCAGCCCAAGAGCGCCAAGGTGACCGGCCAGGTGCTCGTCGACGGCTCCGACGTCACCACCATGAAGTGGGGGAAGGTCCGCGCGCTGCGGTGGGCCCAGGCCTCGATGGTGTTCCAGGGTGCGATGCACGCCCTCAACCCGGTGCAGAAGATCGGCACGCAGATCGCCGAGCCGATCCTCCTGCACGACAAGAAGGCCACGACCACGTCGGCGACCAAGCGGGTCGGCGAGCTGCTCGAGATGGTGGGCCTTCCTGCGCGGCGGGCCGACGCCTATCCGCACCAGCTGTCGGGCGGCCAGAAGCAGCGCGTCATGATCGCCATGGCGCTGGCCTGCGGCCCTCGGCTGGTGATCGCGGACGAGCCCACCACCGCGCTCGACGTCATGGTGCAGGCGCAGGTGCTCGACCTCATGACCAGCCTGGTGAAGGACCTCGGTCTCGGCATGGTGCTCATCAGTCACGATCTCTCGGTGCTGTCGGCCACGTGCGACCGCGTCGCCGTGATGTACGCAGGCCAGATCGTCGAGGAGGGGCCAGCGAACGACATCTTCGACCATCCGACGCACCCCTACTCCGCCGCTCTCGCCGGAGCCTTCCCGCGCATCGGAGACCAGCGCTTCCGATACGCACCGTCGGGGCTGCCGGGCGATCCGCCGTTCCCCGGCGAGGCGCCGGACGGCTGCTCGTTCCACCCCCGGTGCGCCCGTGCGATCGACCGGTGCACCGTCGAGGCACCGGCACTTCTCACGCTCACGCAGCCCGGCGCGGAGCGCCGGGCTGCGTGCCACCTCGCGGAGGTGGCCCAGTGACGACGCAGACAGGCACGCCCGCGGCGCTCGAGACCCGAGGCCTCGAGGTCACGTTCCGCGGCCGCGGCGCCTCCGGTACGGCGCAGGCGGTGGACGGCGTCGACCTCGTGCTCGGTCGCGGCGAGATCCTCGCCCTCGTCGGCGAGAGCGGCTGCGGCAAGACCACGCTCGCGCGCACGATCCTCGGCCTGCAGAAGTCGTCCTCGGGCGAGGTGCTCGTCGACGGCTCACGGATCGGCTCGACGTCCAAGGCGCTCAAGGCCTATCGGCGTCGGGTGCAGCTGGTGCTGCAGGACCCGACAGGAGCGCTCAACCCGCGCCACACGGTGTACGAGGCCGTCGCGGAAGGACTGCGCATCCACGGGCTGGTCGAGGCCGAGGAGAAGCGGGTGGCCCAGGCGCTGTCGCTGGCAGGTCTGCGTCCGCCTGAGCGGTTCTTCCTGCGCTACCCGCACGAGCTTTCGGGAGGCCAGCGTCAGCGCGTCGTGATCGCCGGGGCGCTGGCCCTGGAGCCCGACATCATCGTGGCCGACGAGCCGGTGTCGAGCCTCGACGCCTCGGTGCGAGGCGAGATCCTCGCCCTGCTCCTGCGGCTGCGCGCGGAGCTCGGCCTCTCGCTGCTCGTCGTCACGCACGACCTCGGCCTCGCGTGGAACATCGCCGATCGCGTGGCGGTGATGTATCTCGGTCGCATCGTCGAACAGGGCCCGACCGAGGAGCTGCTGCGCGACCCCAAGCATCCCTACACGCGCGCTCTGCTGTCGGTCGTGCCCGAGACTGAGCGGCGCGAGCAGGTCGTGCTCGCCGGAGAGCCTCCGGACCCGACGAGGATCCCGACGGGATGCCGGTTCCACCCACGATGCCCGGTCGTCGCGAGCGGCGAGGCAGCGCGCCTCGGCATCGAGGGCGCCTGCCGTGGGACGGCTCTACCCGTGCTGGCGGCGTCCGGCGGGCACTCTGCGGCCTGCCATCTCCCCGGCAGCGCTGGCGACACGCACTCGTAACGCCGAAACACCCCTGATCCCCTGTCGCCGGGGGGAATCAGGCCGCATACTTACTGACTCACGAGTCAGTACGGGAGGGGAGGCCGCGTGGGCGCGCAGCAGCACGACGGCGCCGTGGTCGGAGGCGGTCACAACAGCCTGGTCGCCGCGGCCCACCTCGCGCGCGAGGGCCTGCACACCCTGGGGCTCGGGTGAGCGGGCTGCAGGAGGCGCTCCCGCGCGAGCACTACGTCGATGCCGCGCTGCACCAGCGTGAGCGCGACGTCGTACTCCTGCGCGAGTGGACCTGCATCGGGCGCCTCGACGACCTCGGCCTGACCGCACCTGGAGTCGCTGACCTCCTGCCGGAGCGGCTCGCAGTCGTCGACCTCCACGGCGAGTCGGTCCTCGTCACGACCGACGCCGACGGCGTACTCCACGCGCACTACAACGTGTGCCGGCACCGGGGGTCGCAGGTCGTCCCCGTCGAGCCGGGCGCGTCGGTCGCGCCCTGCGGGGTGAAGTCGCTGCGGTGCCCGTACCACTCCTGGACGTACGGTCTCGACGGCTCGCTGCTGCACGCACCGCACACCGACGGCGTCGATGCCGCGGCGTTCGCCCTGCACCCGGTCGGCGTCGCCGTGTGGGGCGGCTGGCTGTGGCTGCACGGCTCGCCGGCCGATGCACCCGACCTCGTCGAGGCGCTGGATCCCGTGCCCGAGAAGGTGAAGCGCTACCCGCTCGACACCCTGGTGGTCGGGCGGCGCCTCCGCTACGAGGTCGCAGCCAATTGGAAGATCGTCGCGGAGAACTACAACGAGTGCTACCACTGCGGCCCCGTCCACCCCGAGCTCGTGCGACTGGTGCCTGCCTTCGGTGGCGGCGGGCAGGGCCTCACGTGGGACGACGGCGTACCGCACCGTGAGGGTGCCTGGACGTTCACGATGAGCGGCACCACCGACCGTGAGCCATTTCCCGACCTCGACGAGCGCGAGCGCGTCAACCACAAGGGCGAGCTCGTCTACCCCAACCTGCTGCTGTCGCTGTCGGCCGAGCACGCGGCCGCCTTCGTCCTGCGACCCCTCGCCGTCGACCGCACCGAGGTCGTCTGCGATCTCCTCTTCGCACCCGACGAGGTCGCGAAGGCGACGTTCGACCCGTCCGACGCCGAGGAGCTGTGGGACATCGTCAACCGTCAGGACTGGGCGATCTGCGAGTCGGTGCAGCGCGGCATGTCGTCGCGCGCGTACACGCAGGGCTGGTACGCGCCGATGGAGGACGCGTCCCTCGACATCCGGCGGTGGCTGCTGCCGCGGCTCGAACGGGAGCGCACCGATGGCTGAGACCTACGACCTCGTGGTGGTGGGCCTCGGCGCCCTCGGATCCTCGACCGCCTGGCATGCGGCGCGGCGAGGACTGCGCGTGCTCGGCCTCGAGCAGTTCGAGCTCGGACACGACCGGGGGGCGTCGCACGACACGAGCCGGATCCTGCGGCACAGCTATCACACGCCCGCGTACGTCGCCCTGACCTTCGACGCGTACGAGGACTGGGCCGATCTCGAGGACGCCACGGGCGAGACGTTCGTGACGATCACGGGCGGCCTCGACCTGTTCCCCAACGGCGCCGCGATCCCCATCGACGACTACACGCTCTCCATGGACGCGCGTGAGGTGCCGTACGAGCTCCTCGAGCGTGCGGAGATCCACGAACGCTGGCCGCAGCTCTCCCTGCCTGAGGGGACGAGTGCGCTGTACCAGCAGCGCACGGCCATCGTCCCGGCAGCGCGAGGCACTGCAGCGATGCAGCGTCGCGCGGTCGCGCACGGTGCCGTGCTGCGCGACCGCTCACCTGTGCTGGCGATCGAGCCGACCGCCGACGGCGTCGAGATCGTGCTGGGCACCGGCCGGGTCTCTGCCGCCCGCGTCGTGGTCACCGCCGACGCCTGGACGTCGCGCCTCGTGGAGCCGCTCGGCTGCCGCCTGCCGCTCACGGTCACCGAGGAGCAGGTCACCTACTTCGCCCCGGCCGACCCGGAGCAGTTCCGCCCCGACCAGTTCCCTGTGTGGATCTGGATGGACGAGCCGTCCTTCTACGGCTTCCCGACGTACGGCGAGGACACCGTGAAGGCCGCGCAGGACTGCGGCGGCCCGACCGTGACCGGCGACGAGCGCTCGAGCGAGACCGACCCGGCGATGCTCGACCGGATGTCGCGTTTCATGGCGAGCACGTTCCCCGCATCAGGTCCAGCGGTGCGTTCCAAGCGTTGCCTGTACACCCTCACGCCCGACCGCGACTTCGTCGTGTCGGCGGTGCCCGGCCTCGACCAGGTGGTCGTGGGCCTCGGGGCCGCGCACGGGTTCAAGTTCGCTGCGACGTTCGGCCGGCTGCTCACCGATGTCGCCGTCGACGGCCGGACGGACGCCGACATCTCGGCGTTCGGCCTCGACCGCGCCGCGCTCACCGACCCGACGTTCCAGCCGAACTGGATGGTGTGAGGTGTCGCAGTCGTGCGGTCGGTCAGCGGAGCACGTCGGGGTCGCACCCGAGCTCGCGCGCGGCCGCTTCGCGCACCCACACCGCGAGCTGGGACTTGGTGAGGCTGCGGTGCACCATTACCTGCACGGCGAGGCCGTCCAGCAGCGCCGACAGCCGCCAGGCGGCGCCGTCCGGATCGGGGCAGGTGAACACCTTCTGCTCGACTCCGAGCGAGATCTGCTCGGCGAGGACGTCCTTCCACCGCACGTCGAGGCGCCGCGAGGTCGCCCGCATCTCGTTCTCGCGCAACGACTCTGCCCAGGCATCAACCCAGATCGTCCAGCCCTCGGCGTTGCCCTGCGGCGAGTACAGCGCGAGGATCCGGCGCACTCCGTCGGCAGGGCCGGTGGCCTTGGCGACCGTGGCTTCGAGCCGCGCGAGGTCCTTGGCCACAGCGTGCTCGAGGGCTGCTGCGAACAGCTGTTCCTTGGTGCCGAAGTGGTAGAACACCAAGGCGGTGCTGACGCCGAGTGCGGCCGCGATGTCGGCCACGCGCGTGTGCGCGAACCCGCGCCGCGTCACCTCGGCAGCGGCGGCGTCGAGGATCTCCTCGCGCCGCACGTCGACCTTCCGTCTCGCCACGCAGACGACCCTAGCGACGCAGCACTCCGGAGGTGGGCCGCATGGACCTCGACCTGACCGAGCTTCACCCCCTCGCCCCCGTCGCTGCCGACGGTCTCGCCCAGGCCCTGCTCCCGTTCGGCCGTTCGACGATGCTGCCCGCCGAGGCGTACACCTCCCCCGACGTCCTGGCGTGGGAGCGGCGCAACCTGGTCGCCGGAAGCTGGGCCTGCGTCGGCCGCATCGACGAGCTGCGCACCGACCCCGCCGGCGGCGGTGCCACCCAGCGTGCGCTGCTCGTCGGCGACGTACCGGTGCTGCTCACGTTCGACGATGACAAAGCTCGCGCGTTCGCCAACACGTGTCGACACCGCGGCCACGTGCTGCTCGAGGACGACGCCACCTCCACCTCGCGCTCGGTGCTGTGCATCTACCACGCGTGGACGTACAAGCTCGACGGGTCGCTGCGGGCCGCGCCCGGCTTCCGCGACAGCGACACGTTCGTCGGTGCCGACCACGGTCTCGTGCCCTTGCCGGCCAAGGAATGGCACGGCTGGCTGTTCGTCAACGCGACGGGCACCGCACCGGCGTGGGAGGACCACCTCGGGGTCCTCGACGACCTCGTGGCGCCGTACCGTCCGGAGTCGTTGGTTCTGCGCGCACGGCACTCGTACGAGATCGCGGCGAACTGGAAGCTCGTGTCGGAGAACTACCACGAGTGCTACCACTGCCCGCTCATCCACCCCGAGCTCTGCCAGGTGTCGGTCCCGACCTCGGGCGACAACTTCGACCGGCCGGGCGCCTGGGTCGGCGGCACGATGCAGTTCAAGGGCGACGCGGTCACCATGAGCCTCGACGGCACCTCGAAGGGTGTGCCGATCGAGGGGGCTCCGCAGGACTCCGTGCTCTACGTCCAGCTGTTCCCCAACCTGCTCTTCTCCGGCCACCCCGACTACGTGATGACCCACCGCACCCTGCCGCTCGCGCCCGACCGCACGTGGATCGAGTGCAGCTGGTACTTCCCCAGCGCCGACGTCGACCCGTCGTACGCCGTCGAGTTCTGGGACCTGACCAACAGCCAGGACTGGCGCGCCTGCGAGCTCGTCCAGCGCGGTCTGACCTCACCGCACTTCAAGCCCGGGCCGTTCGCCCCGAACGAGGACGCCGTCCACCAGTGGGTCCAGATGGTCGGCCGGGCCTACCTCGGCATCGCGCCGAGCGACAAGCCCGGCGCCGCCCGCACCGCGTGACCGGGTGCCTCGCGATCCGTGGCACGATCGACCGGTGACGTACGACCCCGCCGTCGAGCCCGGCATCTCGCACCCGGTGCGCTCTGTCGCAGACGGTCGGGGAGGGCCACGCCAGTGGCGGACGCCGGCGATCGCCACGGCCGTGGTCTTCGCGCTCAACGCCACGATCATCGCCGGCTGGGTGTCGCGGCTCCCTGCCACCCGTGACCGCCTCGACCTGAGCACGGCGGTCGTCGGCGTCACGCTGCTCATGGCGGGTTTCGGCTCGCTCGTGGCGATGCCCTTCGTCGGTCGCTTCGTCGCCCGGTTCAGCAGCACTCCCGTGATCGTCGTGCTCGCCTCGGTCTGCGCGCTCTGCCTCGTGCTGCTGTCGGTCACGCCGAACGCGGTGACGACCGGCGCCGTGCTGTTCGTGTTCGGCATGGCGTACGGCTCGTGGGACGTCGCCATGAACATCCACGGCTCGTACGTCGACCGCAGCGCCGGCCGCGACTACATGCCGCGCTACCACGCGCTGTGGTCGGTCGGCGCCGCCCTCGGCGCCGGCATCGGCGCGCTCGCGGCCTTCCTCGGCCTCGGGCTGACCACGCACTTCCTCATCGCCGCGCTCATCGGCTGCGGCGGCAGCATCGTCGTCGCGCTCGTGTGGTTCGTCGACGACCGAGAGCCGGCCGTGGCCCACGTCGAGGTCGTCGACGAGGAGTCCGGCAGCACCACGATGGTCAAGCCGCGACTGCTCAACCGACGCCTCGTCCTGCTCGGCGTCATCACGCTCTGCGCCTGCCTGCTCGAGGGTTCGGCGGCCGACTGGATCGCGCTGTACCTGACGGACGAGCGCGCTGCCACGGCGTCGGTGGCCGCTCTCGGCTACGGCATGTGGGCCACGGCCATGGCGCTCTCGCGCTTCTCGGGCACGACGCTCATCGCCCGCCTCGGC
Source organism: Candidatus Nanopelagicales bacterium (assembly GCA_038316965.1). Classification (GTDB taxonomy): domain Bacteria; phylum Actinomycetota; class Actinomycetes; order S36-B12; family CAIYMF01; genus Longivirga. Next base: position 8,210 of record JBBQAY010000024.1, on the reverse strand, counting down.
CGCGCTCGGGCGATCCGGCTCGCCGGCGCTGTCGTCCTCACCGGCGTCGTCGCGACCCTGGCAGCACCGGGCGTCTACGGCTCGCTGGTCGGCGTACTGCTCTGGGGTGCCGGCGTCGCGCTGGTGTTCCCCGCGGCGATGAGCGCGGGCGGCGAGACGCCGGGCCGTGCGGCCGACGGCATCGCGGCGGTGTCGACGATCGGGTACGGCGGGTTCCTGCTCGGACCACCGCTGATCGGCCTTCTCGGCGAACGCGTCGGCCTCGGCAACGCGCTCTGGATCCTGCCCGCACTCGGCCTCGGCATCGTCCTGCTCTCCCCCGTCGTCAAGCCCCTCCGCCCCACGACCTGACGCGAGTTACTGCCCAAAGTGGGGTGCTGGACCCCGCCAGAACCCCACTTTGGGCAGTAACTCCAGGTCCTCAGGCGAGGTCGCGGGGGAACTGGCGGTCCCAGCGGCGTTCGGCGACGACTCGTTCGCCCTCGCTGCAGGTCATCGCGATGCGCACGTCGTACGTGCGCTCGCCGGCGTGCACCTCCAGCACCGAGCGGGTCGTCACGGTCACCGGGTTGCCGCTGCCGTCGTCGACGAACGACAGGCGGAAGCTGACGTCGGACGCCGCCGACTGCTCGAAGGTCCGCGACGACACCGAGACCCGGCCGCCGTAGTGCTCGACGACCGACCCGTACGTCGCGTCGTACGCCGAGCCGTGGTCGATGACGCAGGTCGTACGCCGTGCCAGCACGTCACGCTCGACGCGCCACACCACGCCGTGGTCGGACTCGCTCGAGACCTCGTCGCCGGGCGCGAACGCAGGCGGCGGAGGCGCTCCCGCCGCGTCGTACGCCGGCAGCACGAGCGTGCCGCCGTGCACCGTGAGCGTCACCGGCAGCGGCGGTGCTGACGTGTTGGGCCAGTCCGCACCCGCGACGGCCACCCGCAGCACGTGCCCGGGCAACCAGCGGTACGCCGCCGCCTCGATCTCGACCTCGACCTCGTACGTCGCACCCGGGACGACAGGCTCGACGACCGCCATGCCACCGCGCCGGGTCAGGTTGAGCACACCGCGGGAGACGAGCACCGACGTGCCGTCGGGGGCGACGTCCTGCAGCTTCACCGACAGCGTCGCCACGGACTGGTCGGCCGAGACGGACAGCACCACGCGCGCGTTGCCCGCGATCTCGAACGGGCCGCCGGCGCCGAAAACCGACGGGTCGAGGTCCCACGTCAGCGAGTCGGCGTCGTCGTGCCGCTGGTCGAGCGACTGGCCGTACGGCAGGTGCCCGGCGCACGAGATCCAGGCGGCGGTGCCGACGTCGGGCTTCACGGCGTACGGCGCGCGTGCGTCGAGCGGCACCTGGAGCGCGGACGACCGCGGCGAGGGCCACGAGTCGGCGCGCCACTCCCCCGCGACCACGTCGAGGTCGGGCGCGGGCGTCGTGAACTCGCGGACGTACCAGACCGCCTCGGGCTGCTCGTCGATCCCATTCTCGACGCCACGCAGCCAGCGGTCCCACCAGGTGACCATCTCGGGCACGAGGTCGATGCGGGGTCCGGGCAGTGCGGACGACGTCGCCGCGTGCGACCACGGCCCAGCGAGCAGCCGGCGCGGGACGCCGTTCTCGCCGAGCCGCTCCATCGTGCGGAACGTGTTGTTGCGGTAGCCGTCCGCCCAGCCCGCCACGATCATCGTCGGGATCTCGATGCGGTCGTACGCCGGACGCACCGACCCGTGCCGCCAGTAGGCGTTGTCGCGCTGGTTCTCGAACCACGTCATGATCCACGGCTCGTGCTCGGCGATCCGCGCCTTCCACTCCGCGCGCCACGTCGGCCCGAACACCGCGGGCACGGGCGGCAGCGCGTTCATCGGCGTCATGTAGTGGCAGTAGTCGACGAGGTCGATCCAGCGACGCAGACCGCCCATGTAGTGGACGTCGTCGGTGTGCCGGTCGTCGGTCGCGTAGATCGCGATGACGGCCTTGAGGTGTGCCGGGCGCTCGCACGCCATCTGCAGCGAGTTGAAGCCGCTGTACGACGTGCCGTACATGCCGACGTTGCCGTCGCACCACTCCTGCGCCGCTAGCCACGCGATCACGGCGGTGAGGTCGCGCTGCTCCGCCACCGGGTACTCGTCGGTCGCTCGGCCACCGCTGCTCCCGGTGCCGCGTACGTCGAGCCGCGCGACGGCGTACGCGTGCTCGTCGCGCAGCCGCACGTACTCCGGCCGGTACGACGACGTCATGTCGTCCTTGCGGTACGGCAGCGCCTCGAGGATGCACGGCTGGGCGCCGTGCGACAGGTGCGGGAGGTACAGCGTGACGGCCAGGAAGACGCCGTCGCTCATGGGGATCCAGGCGTCGACCTTGGTGCCCTCGCGGATGTCGGACGTCGCGGCCTCGGTCATGAGCGGTCACCGGCGTAGTGGCGGTCGAGCAGCTCGGCCACGGCGTCGCGCGGCAGCGCCGGGATCGTCTTCCCGCCGACGCCCGTGACGTCGTGCGCCGAGAGCAGGCAGTTGACCACCGCCTCCTCGGACGCGTCGACGACGGCCTCGAAGTAGGGGTCGAGCTCACGGCCGGTGAGCGGCGCCTTCGCCGACGCCGTGCCGCGCGGTGCCCGCAGACCGGTGGCCGCGGCCATGAAGATCTCGCCGCTGCCGTGGTGCGCGGTCGAGCCGGTGCGCGCGAGCCCGAGGCCGATGCGGGTCGCCAGGCGCTCGCAGCCGCGGTGGTCGATCGGCGCGTCGGTGACGACGACGCCGAGGCAGGACCCGGCGGGTGGCGGGGGCACGTGGTCCGGCCGCCCGAGCAGGTGGCCGACGGGAACTCCCGCGATCGTCAGCCGGTCCCACTGGCCGAAGTTGCACAGCAGCACGACGCCGACCACGTGGCCGTCGGGCAGCACGCGCGACGACGTGCCGATACCGCCCTTCCACTGGTAGCACGACATCCCGGTGCCCGCGCCGACTGCGCCCTGGTCGGGCGTGACGCCGGATCCCACCGAGGCGCGCGCCGCAGCCAGCGCCTCGCGGACATGGTCGTGAGTCACATGCATGTAGCGCGCGTCGTTGAGCCAGGAGTCGTCGCACTCGCCGACGACCGGGATGAGGAAGTCGTCGACGCCGATGCGCGGCTGCTCCTCGATCAGCAGGCGGCACGCGGAGTCGTACACGCGGCCGACCTGCATCGTGGAGGTGAGGAACACCGGCGTCTCCGCCACGCCCCACTCGTCCATCTGCGAGCGCGAGGTGAGCTCGCCGGCACCGTTGAGCAGGGCGACACCCGCCGGCACGGGCTCGAGGAACGGGTCGCCGCCGAGGTCGACCACCGTCACGCCGGTGCGTGCGAGGCCGCGGCCCTCGGGCGGGTTGGGCTCGTCGTACACCACCGTGGCGTGCCCGAGACCCGCCCCCGGCACGTCGATCACCGAGTTGGTGACGCCGCGCGGAAGCGTCCCGATCCTGACTCCGAGGTCAGCAAGCGTGGTCATGCGCCGATCCTGCCCCACCCACCCCGCTCAACCTGATCAACTCGTCGTTACCCGCCCCCGGAAACAACGGATTGATCAGGTTGAGCGGCTCGGGGTGGTTGGCTGGGCGGGTGGCTCCTGCTCTCGTCGTGCGATCGGCCGACTGCCTGCTGCACGTGCCGTCGGCGGAGATCTGGGTCGGCGTCCGCACGCCGGGCACCGAGCTGCCCGAGCGCGCGACCCGCATCGAGGCAGAGCTGCGCTCTCGCGGGCACGAGGTGCGCGACGCCGAGGCCCACGGCGAGGACGTGCTGCTGCGCGTCCACGACCCGCGACTCGTCGAGCACCTGCGCACCGTCTACGACCGCTGGGTGGCCGCCGGCTTCCCGGACGACCCCGGCCAGGACCGCGTGGTGCCCTACCTGATGCCGACGGCCGGGATGCTCGACGGCCTGCCCGAGCGCGAGCCGACCGCCGTGCACGCCGCCGCTGGCCGCTGGTGCTACGACACGATGACGCTCGTCGGCCCAGGCACGTGGACGGCGGCTCGCGCGGCGGTCGACGTCACACTGACCGCAGTCGACGCCGTCGTCGCCGGTACGCCGCTCGCGTACGCCCTCGTGCGTCCGCCTGGCCATCACGTGACGCGGTCGGCGTACGGCGGATCCTGCTACCTCAACAACGCGGGCATCGCGGCGCAGGCGCTGCGTGGCGCAGGGCACGAGCGCGTCGCCGTGGTCGACCTCGACGCCCACCACGGCAACGGCACGCAGGCGCTGTTCTACGACCGCGCCGACGTCCTCTACGCGTCGCTGCACGTCGACCCGGGCGCGGGCTGGTTCCCGCACTACGCCGGGTTCGCCGACGAGACAGGTCGCGACTCGGGTGTCGGCGCCAACCTCAATCTCCCGCTGGCACCCGGCACGGGCGACGCCGTGTGGCTCGACGCCGTCGACCGGCTCGCCGAAACGGTCGCGGCGTCAGGCGCGACCGCGCTCGTCGTCAGCCTCGGAGTCGACTCGGCTGCAGCCGACCCTGAGTCGCCTCTCGACATCAGCGTCGATGCCCACCGCGGGGCCGGCGACCGGCTCGCGGCACTCGGCCTCCCTACCGTCGCGGTGCAGGAGGGCGGCTACCACCTCGACTCGATCGGAACGCTGGTCGCCGAGACCCTGGCCGGCCTCGCCGGGCGCTGACGCCGGAGTACGGCATCCTGGGCTCATGACCGAGGGCCAGATCATCATCGACCCCCTGGGCGAGGTGGATCCCGAGCGGCCGGACATCTACATGCGGGTGACGCTGAAGAGCGGGCTGCACCTCGTCATCCGCCCTCTTCACCCGCACGACCGTGAGGCGCTCGCCGACGGCTTCGTCGGGCTCTCCGAGCGCAGCAAGTACCTGCGCTTCCTGACCGGGAAGGGCGTGCTGTCCTCCCGCGGCCTGGACAAGCTCGTCGACCAGGTCGACCAGCAGGACCATGTGGCGCTTGCTCTCTGGTGGACCCGACACACGCAGCCCGACGTCCTCCTCGGCGACGCCCGTTTCATCCGGCTGCCGGCCGATCCCGAGTGCGCCGACGTCGCCGTGACCATCGCCGACGAGATCCAGGGCGTGGGCGCCGGCACACTGATGATGCTGGCGCTCGCCCGCCGTGCGCATGACGAGGGCATCCGCCGGTTCTCCGCGGTGATCGCGCCGGAGAACGAGGCGTCGCACCGCATGATGCTGGCTGCCGGCACGGTGATCCGCGACGAGTACTCCGACGGACTGCGTGAGGTCGAGGTCGAGCTGGGCGAGCCGGTGCAGATCCCGGACGGCGTGCCGCCCCGCTACTGACCTCCCGCGGGGCGGACTCCCTGAGCTCCATACTTCCTGCCGGGACGACCGCGCGGGCGGTCGCGAGGAGGACCGCATGAGCACGCAGCCCGAGGACGCCGGCACCACCAGGATCGCGACGGGTTCCGCGCCCGAGCCGATGATCGACAACATCGGCTACGAGGTCTTCATCGCCGCGCTGTCGATCCTCTCGATCGCCAACCTCGTCATGATCGCCGTCGTCCGCGACGAGTCGCTCGACTACGTGCTGCAGACGATGAACCTGATCCTGTCGATCATCCTCTTCTTCGACTTCCTCTACCGGATGCGCAAGGCACCGTCCAAGTCCGACTATTTCTTCCGCGAGTTCGGGTGGGCCGACCTCGGTGCTTCGCTGCCCCTGCCGCAGCTCAAGATCCTGCGCGTCTTCCGCCTCATCAAGGTCTGGCGGCTGTTCCGGTTGTACGGCGCCAAGCGCCTCGCCACGGCGCTGGTGAAGGAGCGCGCCGAGACCGCGCTGTTCCTGCTGCTCCTCATCGCCGTGTTCGTGCTCGAGTTCGGCAGCCTCTTGATGCTGCGCCTGGAGCAGGGCGTCGACGGAGCCAACATCACGAACGCGTCAGACGCGATCTGGTACGTCCTCGTCACGATCTCCACCGTCGGGTACGGCGACCAGTTCCCCGTCACGAACTCGGGTCGCGTGCTCGGAACCGTGATCATCGTGCTCGGCGTCGGCATCTTCGGCACCCTCACCGGATTCCTCGCCAACGCCTTCATCACTCCACGCAAGTCCGAGGACGAGGTCGCGGCGGAGGAGGCCGCGGCCGGGGCCGAGCATGACAGGGAGATGGACATCGCCACCAAGGTCGACGACCTGCACCGGCTGCTCACCGAGCAGCAGCAGACGATCGCGCGTCTGGAGACACTTCTCACGGACCGATGACGGCTGCCCTCTGCGACCTCGCGACCACGCTGCGTCGGCGTACGCGGATGATCGGGGTCGATCCCGGGTCGAGTCAGGGATGCGCCGAGACGTACCCGCTGGAGATTGCGCCCGCAACCTAGCAAGGTGGAGGCATGACGCAGACCTTCACCGGCGGTACCACCGCGGGCACGGTCGCCGGAGCGCCCATCGAGGTCACCAACCTCACGAAGCACTTCGGCGGCGTGCACGCCGTCCAGGATCTCTCGTTCACCGTCGAGCCCGGCCGGGTCACCGGCTTCCTCGGCCCGAACGGCGCGGGCAAGACCACCACCCTGCGCTGCCTCCTCGGCCTCGTCGAGCCGACGTCGGGCTCAGCCACCATCGGGGGCAAGCGCTACCACGACCTGCACGCGCCCATGCGCGTCGTCGGGTCTGCGCTCGAGGCCACCGGGTTCCACCCGGGTCGCACTGCCACCAACCACCTGCGCATCCTCGCCCGCTCCGGCGGGCTCGATCAGGCGCGCATCCCCGCAGTGCTCGAGTCGGTCGGGCTCGCTGAGGCCGCAGGCCGCGCGGTCGGAGGGTTCAGCCTCGGCATGCGTCAGCGGCTGCAGCTCGCAGCGGCGCTGCTCGGCGACCCCGGCGTGCTCGTCCTCGACGAGCCGGCGAACGGCCTCGATCCCGAAGGCATCGCGTGGCTGCGCTCGTTCCTGCGCTACCTCGCGGGCCAGGGCCGCACGGTCATCGTGTCGAGCCACGTCCTGTCCGAGGTCGAGCAGACCGTCGACGACGTCGTGATCATCGCCAACGGCCGCCTCGTGCGGGCGTGCCCGCTCACCGAGCTCACCACCGGGCGCGCACACGTGGTGGTCCGCACCCCGAGCACCGACCAGCTCGTCGCAGCCCTCGCGGCTGCCGCACCGGCCTCCACCGTCCAGCGCACCGACGAGGAGCTGCTCGTCGAGGGCCTCGAGTCGGCCGACGTCGGCCGCATCGCCTTCGGCGCCGGCATCGAGCTGCACGAGCTGCGACCCGGCGCCGACGACCTCGAGCAGGTCTTCCTCGCGCTCACCAGCGCACCCACGGACGGAGCCCCCTCATGAGCGCCACCCTCACCGCCCCCGCAGCAGCGCCGACGCGCCGTCAGCGCCTCGTGTCCGCCGAGATCCTCAAGGTCACGAGCACCAAGATGTGGCTCGCGATGCTGGCAGGCGTCGTGGTCTACATCGGCATCGGCGTCGTCGCCAGCATCTTCGCCGGGGCCCAACCTGGCGTGTCCGTGCCGACGTTGGAGACCGAGCCCGGGATGCGGAACCTCTTCGCCCAGGCCGGCGGCGCGTACGTCTTCGCGATCGTCCTCGGCGCTCTCGGCATGACCCAGGAGCTGCGCCACCAGACGCTCACCTCGACGTTCCTCGCCGAGCCGCGGCGCAACAAGGTCATGGTCGCGAAGATGGCGGCGTACGGCGTGATCGGTGCGATCTACGGCGCCGTCGGCGTGGTGTTCGGCTACGCGCTGGCGTTCGCGTTGCTCCCCCTCAAGGACCACGCCGACGTCCCCACCGACGCGCTCTGGCAGATCGCCGGGGGCGCGATCCTCGGATGCGCCCTGTTCGCGGTCGTCGGCGTCGCCCTCGGCACGCTCATCCGCAACCAGATCGCCGCGATCCTCGGCATCCTCGTGTGGGTCCTGCTGATCGAGCAGCTCGTCGTGGTGTTCCTGCCGGCTTTCGGCAAGTGGCTCCCGGGCGGCGCGCTGTTCGGCGTGCTGCAGACCACCGGCTTCAACGGCACCGAGTACCTCCCCGTCTGGGCGGCTTCGCTCGTGCTCATCGCCTACGCAGTGGTGTTCGGCATTGTCGCGGCTCTCACCACGCAGCGCCGCGACGTCACCTGACGCCGGTCACCACGGGACGACCTCCCGGTCCTCCCACAGCACGCCCGTCACGATCCCGTCGAGAAGGGGGCGTGCCGCGAGCCAGACGGCCGTGGCCGCCCCCTG
>JBBQAY010000023.1:0-41970 GCA_038316965.1 Candidatus Nanopelagicales bacterium | reverse complement strand
CAGGTCATCTCCGAGGAGGTCGGCCTCAAGCTCGACACCGTTGGCCTCGAGCTGCTCGGCAAGGCGCGCAAGGTCGTCGTCACCAAGGACGAGACCACGATCGTCGAGGGTGGCGGTGACCCCGAGCAGATCGCCGGCCGGGTGAACCAGATCCGCGCCGAGATCGAGAAGTCCGACTCCGACTACGACCGCGAGAAGCTCCAGGAGCGCCTCGCCAAGCTCGCCGGCGGCGTCGCCGTCATCAAGGCGGGCGCGGCCACCGAGGTCGAGCTCAAGGAGCGCAAGCACCGCATCGAGGACGCCGTTCGCAACGCGAAGGCCGCCGTCGAGGAGGGCATCGTCGCCGGAGGCGGCGTCGCCCTGCTTCAGGCCAGCGTCGCCGCGTTCGCCACCCTCGAGCTCGAGGGTGACGAGGCCACGGGTGCGAACATCGTCCGCGTCGCGGTCGAGGCCCCCCTCAAGCAGATCGCGATCAACGCCGGCCTCGAGGGCGGCGTCGTTGCGGAGAAGGTGCGCAACCTCGAGCCCGGCTGGGGCCTCAACGCCGCCAACGGCGAGTACGTCGACCTGATCAAGGCCGGGATCATCGACCCCGCCAAGGTGACGCGCTCGGCGCTGCAGAACGCAGCCTCGATCGCGGCGCTGTTCCTCACCACCGAGGCCGTCATCGCCGACAAGCCGGAGAAGACCCCGGCCGGCGGCGGCGCTCCCGACATGGGCGGCATGGACTTCTGATCCCTCAGAAGCTCCACCGCTCGACCTGATCGACGGACGACCCGGGACCTCACGGTCCCGGGTCGTTCGCATGGGGGATCCGGGTGGGAAGGTGCGACCGGGCGGCCCTAGGCTCGCCGCGTGCCCAGCAACGATCCAGCGACCGCCGCCCCTGCGACGCGCATCTCCTACCAGGGTGAGCCGGGGTCCAACTCCGATGCCGCCTGCCAGATGGTGTACCCCGGCGTCGAGACGATCCCCGCGGCCACCTTCGAGGACGCGCTCGCAGCCGTAGCCAACGGTGACGCCGACCTCGCGATGATCCCCATCGAGAACTCCATCGCCGGGCGCGTGGCCGACATCCACCACCTGCTGCCGGGCTCCGGGCTGCACATCATCGGCGAGTACTTCATGCCGATCCATTTCCAGCTCATGGCCCTTCCGGGCACCAGGCTCGATCAGGTCACGACGGTGCGCAGCCACATCCACGCCCTGGGGCAGTGCCGTCGCCTCGTCCGGGAGCACGGGTGGCGTGCGGTCGTCGCCGACGACACTGCCGGCGCAGCGCGCGCCGTCGCCGAGCTCGGCGACTCAGCGGTGGCGGCCCTGGCCCCTCGGCGTGCTGCTGAGCTCTACGGCCTCGAGATCCTGGCCGAGGACGTCGAGGACGAGCACTCCAACACCACGCGGTTCGTCGTCCTCGCACGTGAGTCCGAGGTGCCCGAGCTCGGCGAGGCCCGCGTGGTGACGTCGTTCGTGTTCCGGGTGCGCAACGTCCCCGCCGCGCTCTACAAGGCACTCGGGGGATTCGCCACCAACGGCGTCAACATGACCAAGCTCGAGAGCTACCAGCTCGACGGCTCGTTCACGGCCACCGAGTTCTACGCCGACGTCGAAGGCCACCCCGACGAGCGCGGACTCGCGCTGGCGCTCGAGGAGCTGGCGTTCTTCTCCAGCTCCGTGCGCATGCTCGGCACCTATCCCGCGAGCCCGTTCCGCGGCTGACCCGGCTCCGCAGCCCGCGGTAGGCGCGACGAAGGCCCGGGACCGCAATCCCGGGCCTTCGCGAACGGTGGTGTCAGGTGCGTCAAGCGGCGACCAGCTCAGCGGCGTAGAGCTCGGCAGAACGCGGGCCGTCGGGCTCGGCGAGGTCCAGGAGCAGGGCCAGGGGGACGCCGCTGCGGAGCAGGTCCATGACGGACTGGGTGCCGTCGTACGTAGTCGCGGTCCTCATGGCCGCCACCTCCTTGATCACAGCCCGTTCATCGAACGGACACCTCAAAGGTTGGTGAGCCGTTCGGGTGGAGCACGGCGACCTGCTCCGTTCGGGCTACCGCCGCTGCAGGCCGTTCGGTTCAACGTGAGCGTCCGGAGAGGCAAGACGGGTGAACGGGAAATCGTCGCGCGCGAGGTGGGCCCGCGCTGACAGCATCGTGCGATGGATCTCGTGGCGCCCGATCGTGCCTACCTCGCCGGCTATCTCGACGCGCTGCGCCGGGAGTGGTCGCCGACGACGGTCGACCCCGACTTCTGGCGCGTCGAGCTCGAGCGGGTCGAGGCCGACCCTGACCTCGCGCTGGCCCAGTTCAACGAGCGTGACGGCGGCGGCCGCACGATCACCTTGCCCGACGGCACCGAGGTGCCGCGCATCCCCGGGGTGGTCCGGTGGATGTGGGACGGCGAGTTCGCCGGCGCGATCAACGCCCGCTGGCAGCCGGGGACGGCCGAGCTGCCGCCGCACGTGCTGGGCCACATCGGCTACTCCGTCGTCCCCTGGAAGCAGCGGCACGGCTACGCCACCGAGGCGCTGCGTCAGATGCTCGAGCTGGTGCGCCCCGAGGGTCTGCCGTACGTCGAGATCACGACCCAGCCCGACAACGTCGGATCGCAGAGGGTGATCGAGGCGAACGGCGGGATCCCCCTCGGAGAGTTCGTCGAGCCCGAGGGGTACGGCGGCCACATCGGCGTGAAGTACCGGGTCGTCCTCGGCTGACCGATCGAGGGTTCACCCCTCCGCGGTTTCGAGGCGGGCCGCGGCGGGGGCTCAGCGTGTCCGGTTGAGGAGTCCGTGGTGGGATGAGCACTGCACCGCCCCCGCGATCCCCAGGAGCCTTCATGCCCGCCAGCCGTGACCTCACCGGAACCGTCGTCGCCATCACCGGTGCCACTGCGGGGATCGGCCGTGAGACCGCTCGGCAGCTCGTGGCCAAGGGCGCCAAGGTCGCCCTCGGCGGACGCCGGCAGGAGCGCCTCGACGAGCTGGTCGCCGAGCTCGGGGCCGACAACGCCGTGGCCGTGGTCATGGATGTGCGCTCGCCCGAGGACAACGCCCGGCTCGTCGCTGCGGCCGTCGAGCGCTGGGGCCGCCTCGACTCCGTCGTGCCGAACGCCGGCGTCGGCATGTACGGCGGCATCCTCGACCAGACCGACGAGGACCTCGCGTTCATGATGGACACCAACTACGCGGGCACGGTGTGGTCCGTGCGCGCCGCGCTCCCGGCCATGCTGGCGACCGGCGACGGTGGCGACATCGTCATCGTGTCGAGCGTCGCCGGCTTCCGTGGCGGCGGCGACGAGGCGGTGTACGCCGGCACCAAGCACGCGCAGGTCGGCCTCGCAGGTGGCCTCGACCGAGAGCTCCGCGAGCACGGCGTACGCGTCACCCTGATCTGCCCGGCGGGTACGGCGACGGAGTTCGCAGTCGGCGCCGGGCGCACCGAGGACGACCCGCGCTTCGCCGAGTGGCTCAAGCCCGAGGACGTCGCCGCAGCCGTCGTCCACACCCTCGAGCAGCCTCGGTCGCTGCGCACCCACATCTGGACCCTGTGGTCGATGGGTCAGGGCAGCTGAGGCACGAATCCGTTCGGCTGACGGCGGATTCCGTCGTCCCGCGGCGGTTGTCCGTCTAGCGTCCCTCCCGTGAGCGAGCAGACGGTGGAGCAGGAGCGGCGCGTGACGCCGCTCGAGCTGTTCTTCGACCTCGTCTTCGTCTTCTCGTTGACGCAGGTCACGACCCTCATGGCCGCCGACCCCACGTGGATCGGCCTGCTGCGCGGAATGGCCGTGCTCACCGTGCTCTGGTGGGGCTGGGTCGCGTACGTCTGGATCGGCACCACGACCGACGCCGAGGACGGCGTCGCGCGGATCGTGATGCTCGCGGCCATGGGGGCGATGTTCCTGACGGCGCTGGCAGCGCCAGGAGCGTTCGGCCAGCTCGGCGACGTCGCAGGAGGCGGGCGCGACCAGGCGATGCTCTTCGGCGTCACCTACTTCGCGCTCCGGCTGGCGCACGTCGTGCTGTTCCGCGTGATCGGCCGGTCCAAGCCCGGTGTCGGGGCCGCGGTCCGACGGCTGGCTCCAGGCCTGCTCGCCGGCTCGTCCCTGATCCTGCTCGCCGCGTTCCTGCCCCCGGGTCTTCCCCGCGGGCTGCTGTGGGCGCTGGCGATCGCGCTCGACGTGGGAGCACCGCTCGTCACCGGCACGAAGGGGTGGGAGCTGAGCCCGCACCACTTCGCCGAGCGCCACGGGCTCGTCATCATCATCGCCCTGGGGGAGTCGCTCGTCGCCCTCGGCGTGGGTGTCGCCGACCAGCTCTACGACATCCGGACGATCATCGCGGTGGTCGTCGGCTTCACGTGCGTCGCCTGCCTCTGGTGGCTCTACTTCGACGTCGTCGCGATCGCGGCCGAGCGCCGGCTCGCGAGCGTCGACATCGACCAGCGCAACGACCTCGCCCGCGATTCCTTCAACTACTTCCACCTGCCGATGGTCGCGGGCATCGTGCTGCTCGCTCTCGGTCTGAAGAAGTCGTTCGTCGACATCGACGCGCCGTTGAAGTCGGTCGCTGCCTTCGCGCTGTTCGGCGGCGTCGCCCTGTACCTGCTCGGGCACCTGCTGTTCCGCAAGCGGAACATGGGGTCGTGGAACCTTCAGCGCACGGTCGTCATGGTGGTGCTGCTCGCGTGCATCCCGCTCGGCGTCGCGGTGCCGTCCTGGGTGAGCCTCGTCGTGCTCGTGTCGATACTCCTCGGCCTCGTCACCTACGAGACCCTGCGTTTCGCGCCCTGGCGCAAGCACCTGCGCGCCGCCCACGGCGAGCAGCACGCCGCCGAGCACTGAGCGCGCGCCCGCCCGGCTCGCCCAGGGGTCAGGTGGGGTCGGGCTCGATGCTGCCGTGCAGCACGTCGTCGGCGTCGACGATGCGGTAGGCGTAGCCCTGCTCGGCCAGGAAGCGCTGCCGGTGCGCGGCGAAGTCGGCATCGACCGTGTCGCGCGCAACCACGGCGTAGAAGCGTGCCGTGCGGCCGTCGGCCTTCGGGCGCAGGACGCGACCGAGACGCTGAGCCTCCTCCTGGCGTGAGCCGAAAGAGCCCGAGATCTGGATCGCCACACCGGCTTCCGGCAGGTCGACGGAGAAGTTCGCCACCTTCGACACGACGAGCACACGAACCTCGCCCGTCCGGAACGCCTCGAAGAGCCGCTCGCGCTCCTTCACCGGCGTCTCGCCGGTGATGACGGGCGCATCGAGACGCTCGCCCATCTCGTGCAGCTGGTCGAGGTACTGGCCGATGACGAGCACGTGCTCCTCGGCGTGCTTGGCCACGAGGGCCTGAACGATGCGGAACTTGCGGTCGCTCGACGCCGCAAGGCGGTAGCGCTCCTCGGGTTCGGCCGTGGCGTAGACGAGGCGCTCGCGCTCGTCGAGCGTGACGCGCACCTCGACGCAGTCGGCCGGTGCGATGTAGCCCTGCGCCTCGATGTCCTTCCAGGGCGCGTCGTACCGCTTGGGGCCGATGAGGGAGAAGACGTCGCCCTCACGGCCGTCCTCGCGCACGAGCGTGGCGGTGAGGCCGAGGCGACGGCGCGACTGGATGTCGGCGGTGAACCGGAAGATCGGCGCGGGAAGCAGGTGCACCTCGTCGTAGAGGATCAGGCCCCAGTCGCGCGAGTCGAACAGCTCGAGGTGCTGGTAGACGCCCTTCCGGCGCGTGGTCATCACCTGGTACGTCGCGATGGTGACGGGCCGGATGTCCTTGACCGTGCCGGAGTACTCACCGATCTCGGACTCCGTGAGGGTCGTGCGCTTGAGCAGCTCGGACTTCCACTGCCGTGCCGACACCGTGTTGGTGACGAGGATCAGGGTGGTGGCACCGACCATCGCCATGGCCGCCGCGCCGACGATCGTCTTGCCCGCTCCGCAGGGGAGCACCACGACGCCGGAGCCGCCGTGCAGGAAGTTCTCGGCGGCCTCGCGCTGGTAGCCGCGCAGCTGCCAGCCCTCCTCGCGCAGCGCGATCGGGTGCGCCTCGCCGTCGACGTACCCGGCGAGGTCCTCCGCCGGCCAGCCGAGCTTGAGCAGCACCTGCTTGAGCGTGCCCCGCTCGGACGGGTGCACCACGACGGTGTCGGGGTCGATGCGCGCGCCGACGAGGGGCTCGATCTTCTTGCTGCGCAGCACATCCTCGAGGACGGCGCGGTCGTTGGTGTGCAGCGTGAGGCCGTGCGCGGGATCGTTCTGGAGCTGGAGCCGGCCGTAGCGGCCCATGGTGTCGGCGACGTCCACCAGGAGTGCGTGGGGCACGGGGTAGCGCGAGTAGCGCAGCAGGATGTCGACGACGCCCTCGGCGTCGTGGCCGGCGGCGCGGGCGTTCCAGAGGCCGAGCGGTGTGAGGCGGTACGTGTGCACGTGCTCGGGCGCGCGCTCGAGCTCGGCGAACGGAGCGATCGCGTGACGGCACTCGGCGGACAGCGCATGGTCGATCTCGAGCAGCAGCGTCTTGTCGCTCTGCACGATCAGGGGGCCGTCGGTCATCCGACGATTCTCCCACCCCTCGCCGAACCCGCAGACCAGTCCGTGACGCCCGCAGCGAACACCCACCCGCTCGAACTGATCAATCCGTCGCTTCCCGGGCCGGGAAACAGCGGATTGATCAGTCTCAGCGGTGGGGGTGGTCGGCTAGGTTGCGGGGATGCGGATCTCCACCTTCCTCATGTTCCAGGGCGACGCCGAGGCCTGGCTCGAGCTCGCCGTCGGGGCCATCCCCGGTTCGAGCGTCACGTCGGTCACGCGCTACGGCGCCGAAGGCCCCGGCGCCGAAGGATCGGTCGCCGCCTCCGAGGCGTCGATCGGTGGCCACGCCGTGCGCTGCTACGACAGCTTCGTCGTGCACGACTTCACGTTCACGCCGGCGATCTCGCTGTTCGTCGACCTCGACTCCGTGGAGCAGCACGCGCTCGCGCACGACCTCCTCGTGGACGGCGGCAGCATGCTCATGCCGCCGGGCGACTACGGCTTCAGCCGCTGGTTCTCCTGGATCCAGGACCGCTACGGGGTCTCCTGGCAGCTGAACGTTCCGTGACCGCCGTCGCGAGCGCTGAGCTGCTCGCGTCCGCCTGGGCCGACGCGCGCGCTGCCGCCGACCGCGGCGGCGTCGAGGTCCGCTCGCTGCACACGCTCCCTGAGCTAGACGACGCGCGTGCGGTCTGGGACGCCGTCTGGCCGACCGCACCCGGTGCCACCGAGATCACCGGCAACCTGATCCGCGCGATGGAGCACGCCGGCGGCTACGTCTCCGGGGCGTACTCCGACGGCCGCATGGTCGGTTCGTGCCTCGCCTTCCTCGGCCGCACCCGCGAGGACTCGGGGTGGCACACGCACCTGCACTCGCACATCGCGGCCGCGACGCCCGGCAACGCCGACCGCGGCATCGGCACCGCGCTCAAGCTGCACCAGCGGGCCTGGGCCTTGGAGCACGACGTCGACCGCGTGGTGTGGACCTTCGACCCCCTCGTGCGCCGCAACGCGCGGCTCAACCTGGTCAAGCTCGGCGCCGTGGCATCGGAGTACCTCGTGGACTTCTACGGCCGCATGGACGACGCGCTCAACGCCGGTGAGCCGAGCGACCGGTTGCTGGCGCAGTGGGACGTCGCGTCCGACCGGGTCGTGCACGCTCTCGGGGGCGGCAGCCCGACGGTGTCGCGGGCGGACCTTCTCCTCGACGGCGCCGAGGACTCGCTGGTGGTGAACGACGACGGCGAGCCGCGCGTCGTGCCGTCGTCCGCCCGCACGACCCTGGTGGCGCTCCCGGGCGACATCGTCGACATCCGCCGACGAGACGGAGGGCTCGCCCGCGCCTGGCGGCTGGCCGTGCGCGAGGCCCTGGCCCCCGTCGGGGCAGGGGAGGCTCGGGTCGTCGGTCTCACGACCGACGGCTGCTACGTCGTGGAGGAGAACGCATGAGGATCGAGAATGTCGTCGTGCACCGGGCAGCCCTGCCTCTGGTGCGCCCGTTCCGTACGTCGTTCGGCATCGAGCACCACAAGGACGTGCTCATCGTCGAGCTCACGACCTCCGACGGCGTCACCGGCTGGGGCGAGTGCGTGGCGATGACCGAGCCGCTCTACAGCCACGAGTACAACGACGGTGCGCTCGAGGTGATGCGCGCGTTCCTGCTGCCGCGGCTGCGGAACGTCGACCTCGAGGCGGAGGAGGTGCCGGCCCTGCTCGGCCCGGTGCGCGGCCACCCGATGGCCAAGGCAGCCCTCGAGCTAGCGGTGATCGACGCGGCTCTGCGGGCACGGGGCCAGTCGTTCGCGTCGTACCTCGGCGGCGTTCGCGAGGAGGTCGACTGCGGTGTCTCAGTCGGGATCCCGGCCGACGACTCGCTCGACACCCTCAAGGCCGAGGTCGACGGCTATGTCGCCCAGGGCTACCAGCGCATCAAGCTCAAGATCGAGCCGGGCTGGGACGTCGTGCCCACGCGTGTCATCCGCGAGCGCTACCCGAACATGCCGCTGCAGGTCGACGCGAACCAGGCGTACAGCCGTGCGGACATCGAGCACCTCGCGCAGCTCGACGAGTTCGGACTGCTGCTGATCGAGCAACCGCTGCACGAGGACGACGTGCTCGGTCACAAGCTGCTCGCCGAGCGGATGACGACGCCGATGTGCCTCGACGAGTCGGTGCTCTCGGTGGAGAACGCCGAGTTCCTCATCGACTACGGAGCCTGCGAGGTCGTCAACATCAAGGCCGGCCGTGTCGGCGGCTACTTGTCAGCCCGTGCGATCCATGATCTCGCGGTCGACCGCGGGATCCCGGTCTGGTGCGGCGGGATGGTCGAGACGGGCATCGGCCGCGCCGCCAACATCGCGCTGGCCTCGCTTCCCGGCTTCACCCTGCCGGGTGACACCAGCGGCAGCGACCGGTTCTTCACGCGCGACGTCACCGAGCCGTTCGTCCTCGTGGGCGGGCGGATCGGCGTACCGACCGGGCCTGGGCTGGGTGTCGAGCCGCTCCCCGACGTGCTCGAGGAGCTCACGGTCTCGCGGCACGTGCTGGCCTGAGATCCCCCGCTTCCCAGCGGTTCTCGGCGTCTCGGCGATGCGTCCGGCTGGCGGTTCCTGGGCTGCATCCGAGTGCGCGGGAGGCGTACCCTGGGAAGACCTCAGGAGGTGCACGATGCGCCACGAGTCCCGGAACATCGGTTTCCACCGGTCGATACGAGAAGTCGCCGAGCGGGCACGGTCCCGGCGGCTGACTGCCGAAGGCCAGCGGCTTCGCGTGTACGACTCGGCTCGCGACCATCTCGCCGAACCTGGTGCCGAGCAGGCCACGACCGTCGCCCGTCGCACCGCCACGACCTGGCGCTGACGGCCGCAGCTCAGGGGGTCTTGTCCGCCACGGCTGCGACGCCGGTGATGCGAGCCACCGTGAACGTGCGGACCTCCGCCGTGCGCAGGTCGTACGCCGTGAGGAAGCCACCGTCGAGCCGCAGCGGCTCCACCACTCTCTCCGTCGCCGTTCCCGTGGCGTCGGCGTAGCCGATCCAGACTGCCCGTTGCCTGTCGAGGGCTGCCCGGAGCTCGGCCATGGTCTCGCTCGTGGTCGAGCGAGGAAGCCGGCCGCTGCCGCCCGAGCTGGAGATGGCCGGAGGCCGGTGGGCGGCCGCGGTCTCACCGGCACGTAGGGCGCGCACGGCAGCCGACAGCAGCGCCTCGGTGGGCGCCGGAGGCTCTCCGGACATCCGCGGTGGCCGTGGTCGCGTCGCCGTGCGCCGGGTGCCGGGACGGCGTACGACGACTGCGCCCTCGGCGTTCTCGGCGCTGGGGGAGTAGCCGGCGTCGCGCAGGCGGTCGAGCACCAGGTCGACCGGTGATGCCGAGGCGATGACGGTGTCGGCGATCCGCGTGAAGCGCAGCGCCGCGAGCCGCCGGTCGACGAGGACGGCGGACAGGGTCGCCGGGTCGTCGCAGCGCAGGTACGCCGAGGCCACTCCGACGCGCAGCGCACCATGACGGCGGGCGGCGTCGTTGACGAGGTACTCGAGCGGCTGCGGGACCGGAGTGCGCGACCGCGCCGTCAGCATCGCGAGGATGTTGGTGGCGTTCCTGCCGGCATCGAGCGCGCGCCGGATGGTGCCCTCGGTGAAGCGGTAGACCGTCGCGCCCCCTGTCGACTCGACGTCGGCCATCAGCGCGATCTCCCGGGCGAGCGAGCCCTCGAGCGGGCCTGGCGCAACGGCGGTGAGGTCGGCCTGCAGCAGGACGTGGTCGAGAGGCTCGGGGAGCACGGCCTCGACTGCGGTGACGACGTCGGCGGGCACGGCCGCACGCCCAGGCATGCGTGCCGCTGCGCGGGCCTCGTTGGACGCCTCGTCCGGCAGGGTCGAGGTGAGCAGCAGGCGTCCGTGGGTCGAGAGGGATCCGAGGCCGGTGACGCCGATGCGCTCGGCCTCCTCGGGCGCCGATCCGACGATGGCGTGCCACAGCGGGGAGACGCGCCGCGGCCGTCGCCAACGGAGCCGCTCCAGCAGCGCGTGGTGCGACGGCGACTGCCCGGGCTCGAGTGCCACGAGCTCGTCCAGCACGGCACGACGTCCTTCGGGTGCGAGAGCGCGGTCGAGCTCGCGCGTGAGCGCATTGACGCGAGCGCCCGTGTCGTCGCGGCCGGCGACGAGCACGGGAGTACGCGTCATGAGCAGCCAGGTCTGGGCGAGCAGGGTCCAGCGCTCGCCGGTCGACCGGGTCAGCCAGGTGTCGTACGCCGGAGTCGGGCACCACACCTCGTCGACCTCGCCGTCTGCGGCGAGAAGCCCAGCGGCGTAGGCGGTCTCGACGACGACTGCCGCGCCCTCCTCGTCGACGTCGAGAAGCGCGGCGGTGCGCGTGAGGTCGCGGACGGAGAGCCCGCCGCTGCGCAGGACTGCGGGCGGTGCCGTCGACCATGCCTCGAGCAGGTCCTCGACCAAGCGCACGAACGTGAACGCCTGCTGGCCGGCGGTCCTGTCGACCAGCGCCGACGAGCGGTCGGAGTGGTCGACCGCGGGCGGGCTCGGCTCGAGGTCGCGGACGAGGACTCCACCACGCAGGGGCAGCGCGACCTCGCGGGGGATGACGACCGTGTCGCTCGCGATCGGCTCGAGCAGGTGCCGGGCCAGCAGCCACTCGACGGGGGTGCGGGCGGTGTCGACCGACACCGGACGGTCGGCACCCTCGACGCGTCCGACCGGCGACGACCACAGGAGCCGCTCGAGGGCCTCACGTGCGCCGTCGGGTGCGTCGGCCAGCGTGCGCTCGACGAGGGTCGGGTCGTCGCCGTACGCCGCCACCCCGCGACGCGACTCGGCCATCGCCGGGCCCAGCCCCGCGGGGTACGTGCCGAGGGCCTCGCGCACGGGACGCACGAGGTGGAGGTCGTCGTCCTCACCCCACAGGAGGGCCAGGACGCGAAGGCGCTCCACGACCTCCTGGACCAGGGCGGGGTCGACGTCGGGGAGCCCGGCCTGCAGCAGCCGGACGTCGGCCGGCTCGGCGAGCGCAGCGAGTGCCGTCGTGACCTGCAGGGCGAAGACGTCCAGCCGGTCGAGGGCGCGGGCGGTGGACGGGCCGGTCGTGGCGCGGGTGGCCAGGGCACCGAGGTCGGCCGGGACGGGGTGGACGAGGTCGGGCCGGGCGGCGAGGAGCAGGGCGATGTCGGAGTCGCTGCGGGCGCGGAGGTGCTCGGCCAGCGATCGAGGAGCACCTGTCGGACGTGCGGGTGCGGGGGTGCTGGGCCGACGCGGGGCCGCACCCCCCGAAGTGCTCGGCCGTCCGGAGGTCATCCGCCCCAACCTACGCGCGCCCTGTGCGAACCAGCGAACCGACGAACTGCCCAGAGGACGACGGGCGCCCCGCCCAGCGTGTGACCGACGTCCGCCGGATCACGGGAGGCGCGGCATAGGGTCGCCGCGTGCGCGTCATCGGATTCGATCTCGACATGACGATCGTCGACTCGTCCGAGGCGATCGTCGACAGCGTCGCGGCTGTCGGTCGGCGCTGGGACGTGCCCATCGACGAGGAATGGTTGCGCGCGACCCTCGGCCTGCCGCTCGACATCGTCTTCCCGCAGCTCGTGCCGGACGTCCCGTACGCCGAAGCGCTCGAGGTCTACCGCGCCCGCTACCTGAGCCACGGCCTCGCCATGCACCACGTCCTTCCTGGAGTGCGCGAGTCGCTCGAGGTTGTCGTGGCCGACGGCTTCTCGATCCTCGTGGTGAGCGCCAAGAAGGACACGCACGTCCGTGCGGTGCTCGAGTCGGTCGACCTGGACCACCTCGTGGCCGACGTCGTCGGCGAGCGCTTCGCCGACGGCAAGTCCGAGTCGCTGCGTGCTCACGGTGCCGAGATGTACGTCGGTGACCACGTCGGCGACGTGGCCGGTGCACGCGGGGCGGGTGCCGTCGCGGTCGCCGTCGCCACCGGTCCTACGACTGCGGCCGAGCTGGCGGCGGCCGGCGCCGACGTGGTCATGACAGATCTGACTGCCTTCGTGCCGTGGTGGCGTGACTGGCTCGATGGCGCTGCGGCGCCCCAGGAGGAGACGGCATGAGGCTGCTCGTCATCGGTGGCACACGGTTCGTCGGCAGGCACGTCGTCGAGGCTGCGCTGCGCCGCGGCCACGAGGTCACGCTGCTGCACCGCACCGCGACCGACCTGTTCCCGTCGGCCGAGCACCTGCTGGCCGACCGCGACGGCGACCTCGCCGTGCTCGACGGCCTCACCTTCGACGCCACGCTCGACATGTGCGCGTACTTCCCGCGTCAGGTCGAGCACGTGGTCGACGCGCTCGGTGGTCGGGCCGGTCGCTACCTGCTCATCTCCTCGACCTCGGTGTACGCCGAGCCCGCTGGCCCGGCGTTCGACGAGTCGTCGCCGACGGTGCTGGCCGCAGCCGACGACGTCGACGTCGTCACCGACACGACGTACGGCCCGCTCAAGGTCGCGTGCGAGGAGACCGCGCGCAGGCTGCTCGGCGATCGCGCGACGATCGTGCGACCGACGTACGTCGTCGGGCCGTGGGACCACTCGCAGCGGTTCACCCACTGGGTGCGGCGGCTGTCCGAGGGTGGTGACGTGCTCGGGCCGGGGAACGCCGCCGACCCGTTGCAGCTGATCGACGCGCGCGACCTCGGCCGCTTCGTCGTCGACCTTGTCGAGAGCGACGTCGCGGGCACCTTCCATGCCGTGTCGCCCGCGCCGCCGTACACCTTCGGCGACATGCTCCGCGACGTCCTCGCCGTGGTGGCACCGTCCGGCACGACGATCACGTGGGTCGATCAGGACTGGCTGCTGGCGCAGGGGGAGTCTGACTCGACCATCCCGCTGTGGGGTGGTGGCGACCCGTGGATCCTCGCGAATGCGGCCGATCCCGCGGCCTCGGTGGCGGCCGGGCTCAAGCCGAGGTCGGTGCGCCAGAGCGCCGTCGAGGTGCTCGACCACCTGCGCGCCGGCCCCACGACCGGCACCGATCCGGGGTTGAGCCGCGAGCGCGAGGCCGAGCTGCTCGCCGCCTGGCGCGCCCGCTGATCGTCGTACCCGCTGCCGTAGGCGCGGGGCCGATGAAGGGCCCGTGGGTACGGCCCTATTGGATGAAGTCCCCTACCGGGCGAGGGCTTCGCCCATCGTCGCCCGGCGGGGGCCCAGCCTTCATCGCGAAAACCTCGGCCGTTGTCGGGAGCGGGCGGGGTTCTCGGTTGGGAACGCGGGTCTGTGCCGGATAGCCTGAGCGGACGCCAACGAGGCCCGGGGGGTCTCCTGACGATAGATGAGGACGTGAGTGCGGTGCCGACCGGCAAGGTCAAGTGGTACGACGTGGAGAAGGGCTTCGGCTTCCTCGCGACCGAGGAGGGCGACGAGGTGTTCGTGCACGCCTCGGCACTGCCCGCGGGCCTCGAAGCCCTCAAGCCCGGCTCGCGCGTGGAGTTCGGCATCGCCGACGGAAAGCGTGGCCCGCAGGCGCTGTCGATCCGCCTCCTGGATGCCCCGCCCAGCGTGGTCAAGGCAGCGCGCAAGCCGGCCGAGGACCTCGCCGTGATCCTCGAGGACCTCATCAAGCTTCTCGACGGCACCTCGAACTCGCTGCGCCGCGGCCGCTACCCCGACGACAAGCACTCGCGTCAGATCGCCGCGATGCTGCGCAAGATCGCGGACGACCTCGACGCGTAGCCGGTACTCCGAACGCGCCCGAGGCCGCCGCTCCCACGTGGGGGCGGCGGCCTCGGCACGTGGCGGGCACCAGCCCTGCGGGGTCTTGCCGGACGCGGCGCAGAGGGGGCGCGTGGCACGGAGCGGCCCCGGTGGGCGAGGATGACCCCGTGACATCCCTGGATCTCGGCACCGACGCCGTGCTCGGCACCGCCGTCGACCTCGCCCGCACCGCGGTGCTGGAGGTCGCACCGGCCGAGCAGGTCGGCGACCACGTCGGCTTCGTCGCGGATTCCGACCCCGACATCGCCACCCACCTGTTCGCCTGCACCAACTCGGCCTACGCCGGCTGGCAGTGGTCGGCCACGGTCGTGCGCGTGCCCGGCACCGACACCGCGACCGTCTCCGAGGTCGTGCTGCTGCCCGGCGACGGCGCCCTGCTCCCGCCGGCCTGGGTGCCGTGGAACGAGCGCGTGCGACCGGGCGACCTCGGCCCCGGGGATCTGCACCCGACCGCTCTCGACGACCCCCGTCTCGAGCCCGGCTACTCCGGCTCGGACTACCTCGAGGAGCTCGACGACCCCGCCAGCCCGCTGGCCTCACTGCGTCCCGAGCAGTGGCAGCTCGGCCTCGGGCGCGAGCGCGTGCTCTCGGTGTACGGCCGCGACCTAGCCGCCCAGCGCTGGTACGACGGCGACCGCGGGCCGGCATCGCCGATGGCGAAGTCCGCGCCCGCGTCCTGCACGAGCTGCGGCTTCCTGATGCCGATCGGCGGGCTCGTCGGCCAGGCCTTCGGCGTCTGCGCCAACCCCTTCGGCGCCGACGGCTCGGTCGTGGCGCTCGACTACGGCTGCGGCGCCCACTCCAGCGTCCGCGAGATCGAGGGCACCGGCATCCCCGTGACCGAGATCGTGGTCGACGACTACGGCTTCGTCGAGGTGCACGCGCGTCTGCTCGTGGCTGACCCCGCTGCCGATGAGGTCGTCACCTCGCAGGTCGTGATCGAGGGTCAGACCGACCTCGACGCGCTGGACGACTCGGCCACCGAGTCGGACGACGAGCTCGCAGACCCCGAGTCGCTGGTCGATGCCCACGTCGACGAGGACGAGCCCGCGGCCTTGTACGCCGAGCACGCGCTCGACGAGGTCGTCGACCTCGTCGCCGACGCGGACGACGTCGCGCCTGATCCCGAGCTGGACGACGTCCTCGACATCGACCCTGACGACCTCTAGGCCCTATCAGGCTTCGGCGGTCGCGCGGCGGTACGCGTCGCGACGGCGACGGACGTACCAGAGACCGAGCAGGCCCAGCACCACGCCGGTGAGGCAGACCCACGTCCACCAGCCGTTCCCGGCGTCGGCCAACGGGCCGCGGAACAGCAGAGTGAGCACGAAGGCGACGGCCCAGAGCGCCGCGCCCACCGCCACGGCACCCACACCGTCGACGTCGAGCACTGCTACCTCGGGCGTCGGGTCGGCTGCTCGCCCGGGGTCGCCTGTCTGCTCGTCGCTCACGTGTGCAGGCTAGCCGAGGGGCCGACGTAGGCTGGCCGTCGTGGACCCACGGACGCGACGGATGGTGACCCTCGGCGTCCTCGCGGCCTCGATCGCTCTCGTGGTGGTCGCCGCGCTCCTGCAGCGCTGAGCGCGCCTATCCCACCTGCAGCAGCAGGATCTTCGTGCCGGCCTTCCACGGGTCGGTGCCCGTGAAGGTCACCGGCACCGTGCCCCCGGCGGGCACGTCCGTGACCCGGGTCGTGGTCGTCGCGATGTGGTCGCCGTTGACGTACACGAAGAGGATCAGGTCGGCGCTGCGGGTGCCCGTGGAGGTGTTGCGCGCGGTCGTCTCGACGCCGAGCGCACCCGCGGTGTTCGTGATGCGCCACGAGCCGAGGCGCCATCCGTCGGCTGACGTGGTGGTCGTGGCGGGCGCGGGAGGCACGGACCCGGTGGCGGTGGGTGGCGGCGAGGAGTCCGTGGGCCTGGGCGGCGTCGCCGTGCTGCTCGACGAGCCTGAGGTCGGGGCAGGCGTGGTGGCGCCCGTGGTGGGGGAGGTGGTCCGCGTCGGAGTGGCCGACGGCGACGACGATCCGCCCGACAGGCCCCAGACGGCGCCGATGGCCAGACCGAGCATGGCGGCCAGCACGAGGGACACGACGACGATGGCGCCGGCGGGCATGGCGCCCTCGGCTCCGGACGGTCGACGGATCACGGGCTCACCCTAGGCGGCGACCGCGCCCGAGTCAGCGCTATCGACAGGGCCCGGCGTCGGCTGCGGGTGGCAGGATCGGCACGTGACCACGCAACCGAGCCTCGACGGCACCCGCCTCCGCACCGAGCAGTACCTCGCGCACCTTGATGCCGACTTCGAGGCGATGCTCGACGCGAGCGTCGACCTCACTGCCGACGTGCCCGGGTGCCCGGGCTGGGACGTCGCCGCGCTGCTGTCCCACGTGATGGGCGTCTACCGGCACAAGATCGTGGTCCTCAAGACCGACGCCGCACCGCCGGAGCGCACCGACGACTGGGGTGCGGTCACCGCCGGCGCCGACGTCCGGGACGAGCTGCGGGCGGCGTACGCCGAGCTGCGCACGCTGCTGGCCGCGCGGCCGGACGACGCCCCGACCTGGGCCTGGTGGCCGCCCGAGCAGACGGTGGGCTTCTGGCAGCGACGGATGGCCCAGGAGACCACGGTGCACCGCTGGGACGCCGAGTCGGCGACTGACGGCCCCGACGGCGCCGGCGACGTGCCCGACGACCTTGCTGCCGACGGCGTCGACGAGCTCCTCGGCTGGCTCACCTGGCCGTGGGACGAGGCGCCCCAGCCCGACGCCACCGGCCAGCGGGTGCTGGTCGCTGCCGACGACCACTCCTGGACCGTCACGCTGAACCCCACGACCGTCGAGGTCGTCGGCGGTGCGGGCGAGGCCGACGCCCTCGTGGCGGGCCCGGCGTACTCCATGCTGCTGCACCTGTGGGGACGTCCGGGTGAGCACGGCATCGCCACGACCGGCGACGAGACGGCCCTGCGGCTGCTGCGCGAGCGGCTCCACATGGCGACCTCCTAGGTGGCCGCACCCTGGGTCGAGGTCCGCGCCGAGGTGCGCGGACTTCTGCTCGACGACCCCGGGCTCGTGCGCGCGGTCGCGGCCGGCCGTCGGCGCGGTGTGCCGCTGGAGTGGAAGCGCGCCGAGCTGCGACCGGTGGGGCTCAAGGCCGGACGTCGCCTGCAGGTCGTGACGTACGACGAGCGCCAGGCGCACACCGCCAACCACGACCCGGAGTCGGCGCCCGCCGTCGTCGACGCCCTGCTCGACCAGGGCTTCGGCAACTGGCACGTCGAGACGGGCACCGAGGTCGTGCAGGTGCGCATCACCAAGAAGGGCGATGCCCAGGTGCACCGCGCGCCACGTGTCGAGGCCGTCGACGAGGCGCCGGTCGCGCACGACCGCGTGAAGCCGAGGCTTCTCGACGTCGAGCACCCCGACGTCAAGGCCTTCCTCATGGCGGTCGGCGTCGCCGACTCCCTCGGTCGGCTCAAGCCGACCAAGATGGACAAGTACCGCCAGGTCGAGCAGTTCGTGAAGCTGCTCGAGAGCGCTGTCGAAGACGCTCGAGTCGCCCGAGCGCTGCGCGAGCCGACACCCGAGAACCCCTGGCGTGTGGTGGATCTCGGCTGCGGCAACGCCTATCTCACCGTCGGTGCCTATGTCTGGCTCGCGCGCGTGCGGGGCATCCCGGTGGTGGTGCACGGCGTCGACGTTCGCGAGTCGTTCCGCGAGCGCAACACCGCGCTGGCCGAGCGTCTCGGCTGGGATGACGGGCTCACCTTCGAGACAGCCACGATCGCGGACGCGGCCGGCGAGCCCGGTGCCGACGTCGTCATCGCGCTGCACGCGTGCGACACGGCGACCGACGACGCTCTGGCCCGTGCCGTGCGCTGGGAGGCACCGGTCGTGCTCGCCGCGCCCTGCTGCCACCACGACCTGCAGACCCAGGTGACCAAGGCGTCCGCGCCCCCGCCGTACGGACTGCTGGCGCGCCACGGCCTGCTCCGCGAGCGGCTCGTCGACGTCCTCACCGATGGCATCCGGGCGTCGCTGCTGCGGATCGTGGGCTACCGCGTCGAGACGGTCGAGTTCGTGAGCGACCAGCACACACCGCGCAACCTGCTGCTGCGCGCCGTCCGCACCGGTGCGCCCGCGACGGCGGCCGATCTCGCCGACTACGACCGCCTGGTGCAGGAGTGGTCGATCCGTCCGGCGCTCGCCGCGCGGATCGAGCCTCAGCTCGCCGAGGCACGCGACAGGGCCAAGGCCTGATCCCGTTGCGAAGCATGGCCTCTCGGCTAGTGACGTCCTTGCTCGCCGCCGCCTTGCTGACGGCCATGACGTCGTCCTTCGCGCTTCCCGCCTTCGCGGCGGACGACCCGCAGGTGATCTGCAGGATCAGTGACTCGCGGCTCGAGGAGATCAGCGGCATCACGTGGTCGGCCAAGCACGACGACGTGTGGTGGGTGCACGCCGACTCGGGCAACGGGCCGTACATCTACGCGCTCGACGGCCGCACGTGCGACGTGCTCGCGCGGGTGCGGATCGCCAACATCGGCTCACGCGACCTCGAGGCGATCGGCACCGGCGTCGACCCTCAGGGCCGAAAGGTGCTGTGGCTCGCGGACATCGGCGACAACAACGACGTCTGGCCCGAGGTGCGGCTGCACGCGATCCTCGAGCCGTCGAGGCTGGTCGACCAGCAGGTGAGGGCCACGACGTACCGCTTCACCTATCCCGACCAGCCGCACAACGCCGAGGCGATCATCGTGTCGCCGACCTCGGCCGAGGTGTGGGTGGTGACCAAGCAGCTCGCCCGCGGCGCGGTCTACCGCGTGCCGCTCTCGAGCTCCGGGGTGGCGACGGCCAAGCGGGTCGCACAGGTCGGCGGACTGGTCACCGATGCGGCGATGTCGCCGGACGGCAGCCGCTACGTGATCCGCGACTACTTCGCCGCGACGCTCCACGCCGCTCCGGTGTCGGCGGACTCGATCGCGGCTGGCACGCCGCTCAAGCTGCCCGACCAGCCCCAGGGCGAGGCGGTCTCGTTCACGCGTGACGGCTCGGCGCTCGTGGTCGCCTCCGAGCGCGACGACCGGCTGCTGCGCGTGCCGATCGAGGAGACGGTGTCGCCCACGCCGTCCGGCTCGACGTCCTCCGTCGAGCCGTCGACGTCGGCGACCTCGCCGCCCGATGCCCCGGGGGACGACGGACCCGGCGTCCTCCGGATCGGGCTCGCGGTGCTCGCCGTCCTGCTGGCGGGTGTCGGCGTCGTCGTCGCATCCCGTCATCTGCGGCACTGACCTCCAGGCCAGAGGCACCCGGCTGCGCCATGCTGGGCGGGAGCGGCTCGTCGGGCCGGTGAGGGGCAGTGATGAGCAGGTACCAGTGGCGGTTCGTGTGGGGGGCGCTCGTCGCGTGGGTCGTGTCCGCGCTGTTCATGTGGTTGCTGACCTCGTCGCTGAGCCCGACCTTCAGCGACGGCGCCTTCTCGTACGCACTGCTGAACGCGCTGATCCAGATCTCGTTCTACCTCGGCGTGCTCTTCGCCGGCGGCGCCGTGCTGCTCGCAGTCCTGCGGTCGGACCGCGCCGACCAGTACGAGCTCGCCTCGGACGAGCCGTTCGAGCCCGAAGACCCCGAGCCTGACGGCCCCTTCGCGGGCATGATCGACTGAGTCGTCGGGTGGGGCCTTACGTGGTGCATCAGCGGGCGGGGATGCCGCTGACCGGCACTCGACCGAGGGCCACGAGGACGATTCCGGTCGCCAGCAGTGCCGGCACGATGAGGAACGCCAGGTGGACGCCGATGGCGTCAGCGACGGCGGCGAGCACGAACGGAGCGACGCCGCTCGCCGCGCCCGCGGCCACGGACGCGAGCCCCGCGCCGCGGTCGACCTGGCCGCCCGAGGCGAGCACCGCGCGGCTGATGGCGAGCGGTGCCTGCAGTCCGAGACCGAGGCCGGTGATCGCGAATCCCACGAGCATGGGGACGGGGGTGCTCGAGAGCCAGGCGATGGTGAAGCCGGCGATGGAGAGCGCCATGGTGCCCATGAGCACGCGGTCTGGTTCGAACCGGCCCACGACCGCGCTGCCGCCGACGCGGCCGACAGCCATGCCGCCGACGATGGTCACCAGCGCTGCCGCGGCAGCGGCCTCGCCGAGGCCGGCGCGGTCGCGCAGCAGGTCGCTGCCCCACAGCGTCAGCGAGAACTCGGTGCCGGCGGACATCGCGAAGACCGCGAACGCGTACCAGTAGAGACGCGGCAGAGCCGCCCGCTTCTGCGACGACGGTGCCGCGGCGTGGTGGTCGAGCTCGGTGTCGAAGTCCGCGAGCCGGCGTCCTCGCAGGAGCTCGAGCACGACGAGGCCGACGCACGTCGCGAGCAGGCCGGGGCGCCAGCCCCAGCCGAGCCACACACCGCCGCCGACGGCGAGCGGGCCGAGAAGGCCCATCGTCGCGCCGAGGCCGTGCGCCTCGCTCATCGCCCGCGCCGACGCCTCGCCGTGGTGCGCAGGAAGGAACGCATTGACGCCGACCATCGCGAACGTGCCTCCGCACGCCGCGAGGAAGATGCCGAGCAGCGTCAGCGGCAACGGGTCGAAGCCCGTGTAGACGAGGATGCCGCCGGCCATGAGCGCCGACCCGAGGCGCAGCATCGCCCCACGGCCCATCCACCGCACGAAGCGGGTCGCGGTGAGGCCGACCAGTACAGAGCCGAGCGCCATCGCGGTGCCGTGCAGCGACGCGACCGAGCGCGTGTAGCCCTGCTCGTCGCGCAGCAGGGCCACCGTCGGCCCGAAGGCGTAGAGGAAGTACCCGAACAGCCCGATGTTGAGGTACGACAACCAGGTCGGGCGGTCGCGCACGATGTCGTGCCGCGCAGTCGTGGCAGCCTCAGCCATAGCGCACCACGCCGTACGCCCCCACGCTGAGACTGATCGAACCGTCGTTTCCCGGTGCGGGAAGCGACGGATTGATCAGTGCGAGCGGAGGGGTGGTCACGAGAGGGCGGTCACCACGTGGTCGATCGACCGCGTGAGGCGACGGACGTCCTCGGGGTCGACCGACGGGAACATCGCGACGCGCAGCTGGTTGCGGCCGAGCTTGCGGTAGGGCTCGGTGTCGACGATCCCGTTGGCGCGCAGCACCTTCGCGACGGCGGTCGCGTCGACCGAGTCGTCGAAGTCGATGGTGCCGATGACCTGCGAGCGCAGCGCGGCGTCGGTGACGTACGGCGTGGCGTACGCCGACGCCTCGGCCCAGCCGTACAGCGCGTCGGACGACTCCTTGGTGCGCGCGACGGTCCAGTCGAGGCCACCGTTGGCGTTGAACCAGTCGACCTGCTCGGCCATGAGCAGGATGGTGGCGAGCGCCGGAGTGTTGTAGGTCTGGTCGAGGCGGCTGTTGTCGACGGCGGTCTGCAGGTCGAGGAACGCGGGGATGTAGCGCCCGCTCGCCTTGATCTCGGCCGTGCGCGCGATCGCCTTCGGCGACATCAGGGCGATCCACAGCCCGCCGTCGGAGGCGAAGCACTTCTGCGGCGCGAAGTAGTAGACGTCCGACTCGGCCTGGTCGACGGCGAGACCGCCGGCGCCTGAGGTGGCGTCGAACAGCATCAGCGCATCGGAGTCGGCACCGACCACTCGCGTCGGTGTGATGGCCACGCCGGTCGAGGTCTCGTTGTGCGGGGTCGCGTACACGTCGACGCCTGCCTCGGCCGAGAAGCTCGGCGCGCTGCCCGGGTCGGACTTCATGACGGTGGGCTCGCCGAGGAAGGGCGCCTCCTTGACCGACGAGGCGAACTTCGAGCCGAACTCGCCGAAGGTCAGGAACTGCGCGCGATCGCGGACGAGCCCGAACGCCGCGACCTCCCAGAACGCCGTGGAGCCGCCGTTGCCCAGGACGACCTCGTAGCCCTCGGGGAGCGAGAACAGGTCGGCGAGACCGGAGCGCAGACGGCCGACCTGCGACTTCACGGTCTTCTGCCGGTGCGAGGTGCCGAGGTACGACGGGGCGATCGCCGCGAGGGCCGCGAGCTGCTCAGGCCGCACCTTGCTCGGGCCGGCGCCGAAGCGGCCGTCGAGGGGGAGGAGGTCGGCGGGGATCGTGATCTGCGGGGACTCGGTCACGGGGAGGCCTTTGTCTCGGGTGCGGCGCTCGCGTCCAGCGGTACGCGGCGATGGCACCAGCGTAGGAACCGCCGCCCACCCCTCGTCGCCGGGTTCCACTGCGTGAGACGCCCACCACGCTCCCGACGGAGGGTCGGGTTCGTGCATAGAGCCGCAGTCACGATCCGATCAGGGCCCGCACGGAGGGAGGCCCGGACCGCGTGCGGTCCGGGCCTCGCTGCGCTCAGATCAGGCCGACGGCTCGTAGCCGCTCGGGGCGACCATCTTCGCGTCCCAGCCGGGCACCTGCTCGGGCTTGCGTGGCGCGGGGCCGACGTACCGGGCGCTCGGGCGGATGAGGCGACCGGTGCGCTTCTGCTCGAGGATGTGCGCGCTCCAGCCCGCGAGACGCGCACACGTGAACATCGAGGTGAACATGTGGGAGGGCACCTGGGCGAAGTCAAGGACGATCGCTGCCCAGAACTCGACGTTGGTCTCGAGGACGCGGTCGGGACGCCGCTCGCGCAGCTCGGCCAGTGCCGCCTGCTCGAGGGCCACGGCGATCTCGTAGCGCGGCGCGTCGAGCTCGCGCGCCGTCCGACGCAGCACACGGGCGCGCGGGTCCTCGGCGCGGTAGACCCGGTGGCCGAAGCCCATGAGGCGGTCGCCCTTGTCGAGGACACCCCGCACGTAGCGGCGCGCGTCGCCGACCTGCTCGACGCCCTCGATCATGGTGAGCACGCGCGCGGGAGCGCCGCCGTGCAGCGGGCCGGACATCGCTCCGACGGCGCCGGAGAGCGCGGCAGCGACGTCGGCGCCGGTGGAGGCGATGACGCGTGCGGTGAAGGTCGAGGCGTTCATGCCGTGCTCGGCCGCCGAGACGAAGTAGGCGTCGACCGCCTGGACGTGCCTGGGGTCGGGCTCGCCGCGCCAGCGGATGAGCATGCGCTCGACGACGGTGTGCGCCTCGTCGATGCGGCTCTGCGGGATCATCGGCTTGCCGATGCCGCGGGCGCTCTGGGCCACGAACGACATCGCCATGACCGAGGCGCGCGCGAGCTCGTCGCGCGCCTTGTCGTCGTCGATGTCGAGGAGCGGCTCGAGGCCCCAGGCGGGCGCGAGCATCGCCAGCGCCGACTGGACGTCGACCCGCACGTCGCCGGAGTGGACCGGGATGGGGAACGGCTCGGCCGGCGGGAGGCCCGGGTTGAACTCGTTGTCGACGAGGAGGCCCCACACGTTGCCGTACGACACGCGGCCGACGAGGTCCTCGATGTCGACGCCGCGGTAGCGCAGCGCGCTGCCTTCCTTGTCCGGCTCGGCGATCTCGGTCTCGAAGGCGATGACGCCCTCGAGGCCGGGGACGAAGTCCGACATGCGCGTGCTCCCGTTCGTCGTGGCGTGCGGTGCTGCACGCCGATGTTCACCCCGCCTGCGGGCAGGGCTCCCGGAGGTACACCTCCGACGGCGGCGGGAGCCGGTGGGATCCCCGTCGCGGCTCCCATCCTGGCAAACCGGGCGCCGCCCCGGGGGGTGAGGGGCCGATCCGGCCACCCCGGCACGCTCCGGAGGGTGGGCGACGGCGTACCGGGCGGCCTGGCGCGGCGCGCGGGAGGATGGCGGCATGACCGAAGCCCAGGATGGCCCGACCGTCGGTGAGCCGTCGCACGACCTCGCGGCGATGAGGCTGCACTACGACCAAGGGCGGTTGCTCGAGGCCGACCTCGCGGCGACTCCGCTCGCTCAGTTCGCCAGTTGGATGGCAGAGGCCGTCCGCACGGATGTGGTCGAGCCGAACGCGATGGTGCTGGCGACGGCGGACTCCGACGGCGTCCCCAGCGCCCGCACGGTGCTGCTCAAGGCCGCCGACGTGCGCGGGTTCGTCTTCTACTCCAACCACCAGTCGCGCAAGGGGCGCGCGCTCGCAGCCAACCCGCGGGCCTCGCTCGCCTTCCCCTGGTACGCCCTCACCCGTCAGGTGATCGTGGTCGGCGAGGTCGAGCAGGTGTCGCGGGACGAGGCGCGCGAGTACTTCTCCTCGCGCCCCTACGGCTCGCGGCTCGGTGCCTGGGCGTCGGCGCAGTCGACCGTGATCGCCTCGCGCGACGTGCTCAAGGCGAGGTACGCGGAGCTCGCGGCGGCCTTCCCCGACACGGGATCGGCGGCCGACGTGCCGCTGCCCGATGCGTGGGGCGGGTACGTCGTACGCCCGCTCTCGGTGGAGTTCTGGCAGGGCAGGCCGTCACGGCTGCACGACAGGTTGCGCTTCGTCCGCGTCGAGGAGTCCGCGCCGCCCGCCCTCGACGACCCCACCGCCTGGCGCATCGAACGCCTCAGCCCCTAACGGCCTGATTTCTCCCGCTAAGGACACAAGCCGCCCTTCACGGGCAGGTTCCGTCCTTTCCTCCCCGCTTCACGTGCCCACCGCTCAGGTCGATCACAGCAGTTCAACCGCACCGTCTGACCCTGGCTCGTGATCGTGGTGCGCCAGGGGTCGGCGTACGCCGAGGCGCCCGCCGAAGCCGTGGCGCATAGGGTCGTGGCTCGTGGCCCGCCTACTCGCAGATCTCTCTCCGCTGCGGGTCTCAGCCGACTACCGGCGGATCATCCTGGCGTCGAGCGTCAGCAACATCGGTCAGCAGATGACCGCGGTAGCCGTCGGCATCCAGGTCTACTCGCTCACCCAGTCGTCGCTCGCCGTCGGGCTGGTGGGCCTCTTCCAGCTCGTCCCGCTGATCGGGTTCGGCCTGTACGGCGGTGCGCTGTCGGACACGCACGACCGTCGTTCGATCGGACTGCTCGCGGCATTCGGCCTGATGGGCTGCGCGGGGATCCTGGTCGCACAGTCGGTTCTCGGTCTGGGCTCGATAGCCGTGCTGTACGCCGTCGTCGCCGTGCAGTCGGCGTTCTTCGCGATCGGCAACCCCGCTCGGCAGGCGATCATCCCGCGGCTCGTCGGGCCCGAGCTGCTGCCGGCAGCGAATGCCCTCGGAATGCTCGCGTGGGGGATCGGCTTCACGGTCGGGCCGCTGCTCGGCGGCCTCGTCATCGCCACGACGGGTGGCGTCGCATGGGCGTACGCCGCCGACCTCGTCTTCTTCACCAGCGTCGTCTACGCGATGTGGCGCCTCGCCCCGGTGCCGCCGGAAGGCGTGACGGAGGACCGACGTACCGGCTGGGCCGCGGTCGGCGACGGGCTGCGATTCCTGCGCGGCAAGCACAACCTGCAGATGTCGTTCTACGTCGACATCGCAGCGATGGTCTTCGGCATGCCGCGCGCGCTCTTCCCCGCGATCGCCGCGGCGATGTTCGCGGACGACCCGAAGATGGCGGCGACGGCGGCGGGCATCCTCTACGCGGCTCCGGCCGCCGGCGCGCTCGTGTCGGGGGTCCTGTCGGGACCGCTCGGCCGCGTCCGGCGCCACGGCCTCGCGATCATCCTGTCGGTCATGGCCTGGGGCCTCACGATCGCCGTGTTCGGCCTCGTGAGCTGGCTGCCGCTCGCGGCGTTGCTGCTCGCGCTCGCCGGTGCGGCCGACAACGTGAGCGCGGTGTTCCGTTCGACCATGCTGCAGTCGGCGACCCCGGACGAGTTCCGTGGGCGGCTGCAGGGTGTGTTCACCGTCGTCGTCGCCGGTGGTCCGCGGCTGGGCGACGTCGAGTCCGGTGCCGTGGCCGCGCTCGCCGGCGAGACGTTCTCGGTGGTGAGCGGCGGCCTCGCGTGCATCGCGGTCACTGCCGCCCTGGTGGCGAAGTACCCCGGCTTCCTCAAGTACGACGCCGAAGACCCCGTCCCCTAGCCCGGACCCTGCCGATCTCGGTGGGTGCATACCGGTAGTACGCGTGGGCGACCCCGGCGGCATCGGTTCCCCTCCGCTCGGAGGCGCATCCTGACCAGCCCGCTACACCTTGCGCCACACCGAGATGTGCTTCTCGCTCTCGGAGGTGAACGGAGTGCCGTCCCAGTCTTCGACGCGGGTCTCCAGCTCCATGCCGGCCAGCTGCGCCATCAGGTCGCACTCGGCGGGCCAGATGTAGCGGAAGTGCCCGACGTCGTATCGCACGGTCCCGTCCGGCTGCCGGGTGTAGTGGTGGGACGTGCACTGCTGGTTCGCGACGTCGAGCGTGTCGAAGCCCGTGTGAGCCTCCGACACCTCGAACGGCACAGCCACCTGGCCAGGAGGAAGGCGACGAAGCGGCGGAACGAACAGCTCGACGACGAACCGCCCGCCGGGGGAGAGATGGCGTGCGGCATTGCGGAAGCACTCCACCTGTTCGGGCTGGGTCCTGAGGTTGGAGATGCCGTTCCACACAAGCAAGACCAGGCTGAACTCACCAGGCACCGTCGTGGTGGCCATGTCGCCGACGACGACCGGAAGCTCCGCCTCGCTGACCTTCCCCCGCAGACGCCGGATCATCGCCGTGGAGAGCTCGATCCCCGTGACCCTCAGCCCGCGTCGCATCAGTGGAACGCCGATGCGGCCCGTACCGATCGCGAACTCCAGGACGGGGCCGGAACCGGCCAGTCGCGCGAGGAAGTCGACCGCCGGCTCGACGACCTCAGGTGCGAACATCTCGGCGGCCTCGTCGTCGTAGACCGCCGCCGTCTCCTCGTCCCACACGTCACTGCTGACCATGCGCCCAGACTGCCCGGTCCCAGCGCGCGAAGCGCAGCAGATCAGACCTCGGCGCGCGAGCTGGTAGTCGAAACGCGCTGTAGAGGCCGCGTTGCGACTACCAGCGGCTCACCCACGAAGTGACGGGAGCGGAGCTCAGGCGCGGTGGGTGAGCCAGGTGTGGAGCAGCTCGGCCGTCACGGCGTCGAGGTCGAGCCCTCGGCGGGCGGCTTCCTTCTCGGCGGCCTTCCTGAGCTTCTTGGGCAGCGCCAGCTTCACCGTGGTGAGCGAGCCCGTCATCAGCGAGGCCTCAGCCTTCGCGCGCTTGTCCGCGGCCTTGTCGGTGTTCTCGGCTGCCGGCGCCGCAGGAGCATCCGAACGTCGCATGTGGTCCGAGGTGGTGCCGCCGAAGCCGGTGCGGTTGCGCTTGCCCTTCACGGGGACGGCGGGCGGGGTCTGGTAGCGCTTGGACTTCTTCGGCGCTGGGGCGGGTGCAGGGGCAAGGTCAGGCGCTGCAGCGATCTCCGCGGCGGCCGCACTCTGCGTCTCGCCCGTGGAGGCCGTCCTGGTCTTCGCGGGCTTCGCCGAGGGGGCGCCAGCTGCGGCCGACGTCGGGGCGGCCTTCGCCCTCGAGGCGGCAGCGGCACCCGTCTTGGCAGGCGCGGCGGCCTTCGCGGGTGCAGCCGGTACGTCGGACGCCGTCGTCGAAGCCGAGCCGCCGCGCCTGGCGGGCGCGCTCACCGCAGCAGCGCCGTCCGAAGGCGTGGCGCGCGGCCGGCGCGCGGGC
This sequence comes from Candidatus Nanopelagicales bacterium, assembly GCA_038316965.1. Taxonomy (GTDB): domain Bacteria; phylum Actinomycetota; class Actinomycetes; order S36-B12; family CAIYMF01; genus Longivirga. The sequence goes on along the minus strand of JBBQAY010000023.1, from coordinate 14,232 downwards.
GCGGGTGCCGCAGGGTGGACGTCGGTGTCCTCGGCCTTGCGCAGGGCGGGACGCGGGGTGGGGTTGGTCATGACGGATCCGTCCCGGTCGAGGTGAGTGACGTGGACAGGTGCCCGAGGTCGGCGACACCGCGCGCGGCCTCGACGAGCAGGTGGTCGAGCAGGTCGTCGTAGGCGTCCGCTGCCTCGCGGGCGCCGCTCGAGCGCCAGGCCTGCACGGGGATGCACGCGCCCTGGGCCTGCTGCAGCGCCGTACGGTCGGGCACCGTCATCGGCAGCAGCAGCGACGGGTAGTGCTCGGCCAGTTCGGCGAGGCGGTAGGCGTGCTCGCTGGTCTGCGGTCGCGCCCGGTTGACGAGTACGCCGGCGGGACGCAGGACGAGGTTGTTGGAGCCGTGCACGACCTCGATCGCCTCGAGCGCCGCGGCCGCTCCGGGGAGGGCGAAGAACGACGGCTCGGTCACCACGAGGGCGAGGCGTACTGCGGCGAGCGCGTTGCGCGTGAGCTCGCCCAGCGAGGGCGGGCAGTCGATGAGGACGACGTCGTACTTCTCGATCACGCCCTCGAGCGCGATCCGCAGCCGCAGCCCCGAGTCGCGGCCCTCGCGTTCGGCACGGTGCTCCAGCGCGCGCTCGGACGGCAGGACGTCGACCCCAGGGCCCCACCCCGAGGCCACGATCGCGTCAGCAGCGACGCCAGGGCGTGCGTCGGCGAGGACGTCGTTGGTCGTGTACGCGGTAGAGGCGGGATCGAGGGCGGCGGTCGCGTTGGCCTGGGGGTAGAGGTCGACCACGAGGGTGCGCAGGCCGCGCTCCCAGGCTGCGCCGGCGATGCCGAGCAGCGTGGTCGTCTTCCCGACGCCGCCCTTCTGCGCGACGACGGCGCAGGTCAGGGGTGCACCTGTGCTGGTCGCACCCATGGCACCTCCCGCGCTCGCGTCCGTCGTCCGCGCATCGTCCCACGTCGGACGCCGTCGACGCTCCCGTCCGCTCACGACACCCCAGCGCTCAGACCGAGGATCCGGCCGGCTGCTCGAGTCGCGGCCGACCACGCGGTCAGCCAGAGGAGGCCGGGGAGCCCTTGAGGACGGCGTACCGGCGGAGCGACTCGTCGCGCTCCTCGGCGTGCTCGACGATGCGTGCGGGGTAGTCGGGTGCGAGCAGCGGGGCGCCCCAGGGCTCGTGGGCGTCCTTGCCGGGGAGCGCTCGAAGCTCCGGCACGTACCTGCGTACGTAGTCGCCGTCGGGGTCGAACCGCAGGCCCTGGAGCACCGGGTTGAAGACCCGGAAGTAGGGGGCTGCGTCGGTGCCGCTGCCCGCAGCCCACTGCCATCCGTGCTGGTTGCTCGCGAGGTCACCGTCGCGCAGGTGCGACATGAACCAGTGCGCGCCGCGCTGCCACGGGAGGTGCAGATCCTTGACGAGGAAGCTGGCCACCACCATCCGCACCCGGTTGTGCACCCAGCCCTCGGCGAGCAGCTGCCGCATCCCGGCGTCGACGAAGGGGTATCCCGTCCTCCCGGCAGCCCACGCATCGAAGCGGGCGTCGGCCACGGGCCCGGAGTCGTACTCCATCCGCGCGAACCTCGGGTCGAGCCAGGTGCGGGCCGACTCGGGCGCATGGTGCAGGACGTCGGCGTAGAACTCGCGCCAGGCGATCTCCTTGCGGAACACCTCGTGCCCACGGGTGTCGCCGAGGTCTGCCAGCAGCGTGCGCGGGTGGATCTCGCCCCACTTCAGGTGGGTCGACAGGCCGGACGTGCCAGCGAGGTCGGCACGGTCGCGGAGGTCGGCGTACGACGCGAGACCGTCGGCGCGAAAGGCCTCCCATCGTTCGAGCGCGGCCGCTTCGCCGGACTCCGGCAGCACGGTGTCGCCGAGGTCTGGCTCGGCGGGGATCCCGTCGGGGGCGAGCGGGCCCGACTCGTCCATCCGCCAGGCCGGCCAGGCGGCGGGGTCCGGTGCCGGAGCCCGCCAGCCGTGCGCCGACCAGGCCTTGAAGAACGGCGTGTAGACGCGGTACGGCGTCCCGTCTCCCTTGACGACGCGGCCCGGTGCCACGGCGTACGGCGAGCCGGTGGTGACGAGGTGTCGTCCGTGGCCGGCCAGGGCTGCGGCGACGTCGGCGTCACGGCGTGAGCCGTACGGCGCGAAGTCCGCGGCCACGTGCACCGTCGAGGCGCCCGCGGCAGCCGCCACCTCGGGGACGAGCCGCAGCGGATCGCCGTGGCGCACCACCAGCCGGCCGTCGAGGGAGTCGGCCAGAGCCCGCAGCGACCGCACGAGGCAGGCCCGGCGCACCGCCCCGGCCGTCTCCCACAGCACCGGGTCGAGCACGAACAGCGGCACGACACTGCTGTCGCCGTCGTCCTGCGCAGAGGCGAGGGCCTCGAGAAGTGCTGGGTTGTCGTGGCGGCGGAGGTCTCGGCGGAACCACAGGACACTCGGCACGGCCCGAGGCTAGGCGTGCGACGACGCGGGCGCAGGTCGGACGTGACGCGCGAGACTCCAGGTAAGGACAGGGAAGGCTGCATTGGTCGGGGGCGGTAGGACAAGATGAGCGCGCGAGTGAACTGCCCGGGCACCACCAGCAAAGGACGCAGCCGGCCGTGAGCGACCTCATCGACACCACGGAGATGTATCTCCGCACCATCTTCGAGCTCGAGGAAGAGGGCATCGTCCCGCTGCGGGCCCGCATCGCCGAGCGCCTCGGCCAGTCCGGCCCCACCGTCTCCCAGACCGTGGCCCGGATGGAGCGCGACGGCCTGCTCAGCGTCGAGGGCGACCGTCACCTCGAGCTCAGCGAGGCCGGCCGCGCGATGGCCACCCGCGTCATGCGCAAGCACCGCCTCGCGGAGTGCCTGCTCGTCGAGGTCATCGGGCTTCAGTGGGAGGACGTCCACGCGGAGGCCTGCCGCTGGGAGCACGTGATGAGCGAGCGCGTCGAGCGCCGCATCCTCGAGCTGCTCGACAACCCCACGGTCTCGCCGTACGGCAACCCGATCCCCGGGCTCGAGGAGCTCGACCGCGACCCGGCCAACACCGACCTCAGCGGCCTCACGACCCTCGACAAGGTCGGCGGGGAGAGCTCCACGCGAGTCACCGTCGCGCGCATCGGCGAGCCGATCCAGAACGACGCCGCCCTCATGGCGTCGTTGCACCGTGCGGGCGTCGTCCCGTCGGCGACGGTGAAGGTCGTCGCGTCACCCGGTGGCGTGCTGGTCGGCAGCGCCGGCGAGTACGCCGAGCTCGACTCGGCGACGGCGTCGCACGTGTTCGTCAGCAAGGGCTAGGCGCCGGCGCGCCTCGTACGTCACCCGGACAGCGCAGCGGCGGCGCAACGGCGACTCTCTGCGGCCGATGGGGGCCGTTCAGGGGATGACCGGTCCGCCATCTGGGCTACCTGCTCACCCAGCGTCACTTCGGGTTGCTCCGCATGGGCCGTTCTCCCGACCGGAGTCCGGACGCAGGGGGGCAGCGGAGCGGTCGCGACTCCTGGTCTGCTCGACCCACCCCGCTCCGGCACCCGGTCGGCGGCCAGGGAGGGAGCACGGATGTTCCACGAGCACGAAGGTCCCGGCGCCGCGACGACGAGCCCAGGCGCCACGACGTGGGCGCGGGGCGAGCTCAGCGACCACGATGAGGCCGGCCGGACGCGGGCGCGGCGCGGTGGGCGAGAGCTGGCGGCGGTCGCGGCCGTCACCTGGGTGGCCGCCCTGGTGCTGTACGACCCCGTGCACGAAGCCTGGACCTCCCACCAGCACCTGTGGCTCGTGCCGCTGCTGGCGGTGCTGGCACTGGCGGGCAACAGGGTGCGCGCGCGATTGGGTCGTTCGCGCAGCGAGCGCACCGTGGTCTTCGACGCGACCGGTGCCGTGCTCATCGGGGCTGCGCTCCTGATCCCGCCGCTGCTGTTCCCGGTGGTCGCGATCGCGTCGGCATGGCGCCCCGACCGGCTTCGGCTCAGCCTGAACGCCGCCATCCGGACGACGGCGATGTCGTGCGGGATGCTCTCCTACGAGCTCGCCACCCTGGCCGCCGCCGACTCCGGACTGCCCGTCGACACCGTCCGCGTGATCGGCCTGCTCTCTGCTGGTGCGGCGTACCTCGTGACCGAGGCGGTGGTGCACGTGCGGCACCTCGACCTGGCCGACGGCCTCGGGGACGACCTCGAGGGACTCGGTCAGGAGCTGGTGTGCCGTGACGCACCGGGCGTGGCGCTCGGGCTGCTGGTGTTCGCCCTGCTCGCGGTGTCGCCGGTGACCGCGCTGCTGGCCGTGCCCCTGGTCTGGCTGCTGGTTCGATCGCTGCGGGCCCAGGAGGAGGTCCTGCAGTCGGGCATCGACGACAAGACCGGGCTCTTGACGCTGCAGAGCTTTCGCGTGGTCGCGGTCGGTGAGCTGGCGCGCTCGCGGCGCCATGCCCGCGACCTGATCGCCGTGATGCTCGACCTCGACCACATGAAGTCGGTGAACACCCTGCGCGGTCACCTCGCCGGCGAGGCGGTGCTGGCATCGATCGGTGCCGTCCTGCGCTCGAGCGCCAGGGCGGAGGACGTGGTGGCCCGCTTCGGCGGCGACGAGTTCTGCCTGCTGCTGCCGGACACCGATCTCGAGGGGGCGCTCGTCCTCGTCGAGCGCCTGCGCCTCTCCGTGGGCGAGACCGAGCTGCTCGGGGATGGCGACCCGCTCTACCGCACCGCGTCGTTCGGGCTGACGCGGCTGAGGGTCGGCGACGACCTCGAGGCACTCCTCGAGCGGGCCGACTCGGCGCTGCGGCGGGCCAAGGCGCAGGGCCGCGATCGCCTGGCCGTCGAGCTCTAGCCCAGGCTGCGCTCGCACACGCGGCGTGATCGATCGCCGAGGCAGATCTACCCGGCATTCGCCCGAGATGTCCGATTCACCCTGATGTGTAGGGGTGAACTTCGCCCCGATCGTTGGTCTGTCCGTGACAGATCCGTGACATGGGGCCCGAGGATGCTCTAGGTTCCGTCACGGCCCGTCACCCGACGGGCGCCGAGGGTGGACGCCGAGTCCTGCCAGTCGCCATCGGTCATGACCTCGCTGGCAGGAGCGGGGGACCCAGGATTTCCGGGCCTCGCCGCACGGCGAGCCCTCGGGGTGAAGCCGGTCTCCGGACCGGCCGGGTCAATCCACGACCCGAACCCGACAGCTCACCTCGCAGGCGTCGTGGAGGACTTCATGACGTCTGCTCACGCGCGCCTCGGCGCGGCCGTCTCGGCCGCTCTGGCGCTCACGCTGCTGCCCGCGCTCACGTCCCCGGCCTCGGCCGCTGTGCCCGCGGACACCGGCACCTCGACCATCACCGAGACCTCGGTCAGCATCTCGACGCTGACGACGTCCTCGCTGTCGACCTCCACCACGGCGGTCACCGCTGCCCCGACGGCGACCTTCTCGCTGCCGACGTCCCGCACCGGCTACGTCGCGCTCAGCGCCGCAGCCAAGGCCGACCCGGTCGTGCGCGGCAAGGCGGCGGTCGCCACGGCGATGCGCTTCCAGGGCATCAGGTACCGCGCCGGCGGCACGTCGCCCACCACCGGCTTCGACTGCTCGGGATACACCCGCTACGTGTACTCGCGGCTGGGCATCTCGCTCCCGCGCGTGTCCCGCGACCAGTACGCCTGGGGCATCAAGATCGCCCGCAGCAAGGCGGTCAAGGGCGACCTCGTGTTCTTCTACAGCTCGAGCGGCCGGATCTACCACGTCGCCATCTACGCGGGCAACGGCTACATCTGGCACTCGCCGTACCCCGGCAAGCGCGTGATGCTCGAGCGCATCTGGACCTCGTCCTGGAAGGTCGCCCGCGTCCGAGTCTGACGCGATGCCTCAGTCTCGAAGGCGGCTCGCCTCCCCCGTGCGGGCCGCCTTCGTCATGCAGGGCGGCCGCTCGGCCGCCGTCTCGCCGCGTGTCCGGAGCCACGTGGCCGCGGGGCGTCCCGTCGTGCGCCAGCATGGTCGCCCGTGACCTCCTGGCGCGATGCGCTCACCGGACTCGCCGCCGACGACGTGCGCAAGCTCGACCACGCTCTGGGCTTCAGCCTGGGCCGGGAAGACCTCGTCCAGGCGCTCATCGATCCGCGTGGCCCGATGTTCCAGCGCCTGGAGTACGTCGGCGACTCGATCCTCGACGCCGTGGTGGTCCGTGAGCTGGTGCAGCTCGAGGCGTGGGACGAGACGTCGCTGGCGCTCATCAACGGCGAGCAGCAGGCGATGGTGTCCGACCACGCCCTCGGCCGCGTGGCGGCGCGGCGCGGGCTGCCCGCGGTGCGGACGTTCCCGGCGTCCAAGCACCGCCTTGCCGACCGGATCGAGGCGTCGATCGGCTCGCTGTGGGTCGACCGGGGGATCGACGAGGCCGCCGCGGCTGCGTACGAGCTGGTGGTGCGGCCGGCGATCGCGGGGATCCCCCGGCGGGACGAGCTGCCCGAGGCGCCGCGCGCCGAGCGGTACGAGCGGGCCGCGCGCGAGCTGGGCCACGACCCGGTGGAGCCCGTGTGGTTCGGCGCCGCGGCGCTCGCCGGCCCGACCCGCCGCCGTCTCGCCGTCGTGGGCGACTCCGTCATCGAGACGGCGATGTCGACGGCGCAGTACGTCGACGAGCCGGACGCGTCCGAGGCCGACCTCAGCGAGGAGCGGAGGGGCACGACGTCGAACGCGACTCTCGCGCATCGCGCGCACGAGCTCGGCCTCGAACGGCGGCTCGACGACCTCGACGACCGGCGGGCCATGGCCGACGAGGTCCAGGCGCTGGTGGGGGCCGTGACGCTCGACGGAGGCCTTCGTGCCGGCCTGCTGGTGGCGTCCGGCGTACTTCGCCGCACATTCGCCCCCGGCCCCCTACCCTTCGACGCGTGAGCGCTCCGACCCGACCCGATGCCCTCGCCGTCCTCGCGGACGGCTCTCTGCAGGGCCGCACGGCCCTCGTCACGGGCGGAGGCAGCGGCATAGGTCGTGCCAGTGCGCTCCTGCTCGCCCGGATGGGTGCGCGGGTGTGCGTCGTCGGCCGTACGGCGGACAACCTCGAGGAGACCGCGCGGCTCGGCGCCGAGGCCGGCTACCCGGTGCCGATCACGTTCGCGGTCTGCGACGTACGGGAGCCTGAGCAGGTCGACGTCGCGCTGGACGCCGTGCTCGCGGACTTCGAGCGCATCGACATCCTGCTGAACAACGCAGGCGGCCAGTTCGTGTCACCTGCGGAATCGGTGTCGCACAAGGGGTTCCGGGCGGTCACACGCCTCAACCTCGACGCGACCTGGTACATGACCGCGCGTGTGGCCGAGCGGTCGATGCTGCCGAACGGCTACGGCAAGATCATCAGCATCACGATGTCGCCTCACCGTGGAACACCCGGTATGGCCCACTCGTCCGCCGCGCGCGCGGCCGTCGAGTCGCTCACGCGCACGCTGTCGGTGGAGTGGGGACCGCGCGGGGTGCGCGTGGTCGCCATCGCCCCGGGCTTCGTCCACACCGACGCCATCGCGAAGTACGGCATCGACACCGAGGTGCTCTCGCGCGTCGTCCCCCTGCCGCGGATGCAGGCCGCGGACGAGGTGGCGGCGCTGGTCGGCTTCCTCGCGTCGGCCGCGGGCGACTACATCACCGGCACCACGATCACCGCCGACGGCGGCCTCGACAACGCGGGCCCGGGCATCCTTCCCTGACGCTCAGCCATCGGCGGGTCAGGTCGAGCGACCTTCCTCGCCGGGGAAAGCGCGGACCCGCCGCCCCGGTGGAGGGCAGCGGGTCGCTCGATCGGGACGAACGTCTGGTCAGACCCGGCGGAGCAGCGTGAGCCCGGTTCCGTGGCCGACGCAGGTCTGCAGGACGAGGTCTGCGCCGGTGCGCGGCATGGCGCCGCTCTGGCGGCCGAGGCGCATGTGGTCGTAGACCACGTAGGTGCCGCGGGCCGCGCCCGAGGTGACGACCACGGTGGTGCCGGTCTTGACGAACGCGAGCCACTGGTAGCCGCACCAGTTGTGCGCCGCGAGCCACATCGGGCTGCTCGACCACAGCACCAGCTGGCACTTGTCGATCGCGGCCTGCGAGCCGGGAGCGTTGGCGTAGCGGGAGATCGTCACGGTGCGGGTCGACGGTGCGGCGGCCTTCACGGCGCTCGCCTTGGCCTGCGCGTTGGCGGCCTTGGTGGCTGCGCGGGCGGCGGCCTGCTTCGCTGCGGCTCGGGCGGCGGCCTTGGCGGCGGCCTTCTTCTCGGCGGCAGCCTTGGCGGCCTTCTCGGCGGCACGGAGGTCGGCAGCAACCTGCGCGGCCTCGAGCTTGGTCGTGCGGATCGCGTCGGCTGCTGCCACGGGGGTGGCGGCCGGGCTGAAGGGGGCGGACACGGCCGCTGAGGTGCCGGTGAGGGCCACGGTGCCGGAGTCCTGGCCGGCGAAGGCCACGGCTGCGGTTCCCAGTGCGGCGAAGGCGAACAGCCCGGTCGCGGTGGCGACTGCGGCCGATCGGTGGATCCGCCGCTGAAGGTGCCGTGCGCGTGTCATGGTCTAGGCATCGGAGCCGAGGCCGATCGACTAAATCCCGTTGCTCCGTAAGGGTGAATCCCGAAAGTCACCATTCGGCCGCTCAAGACCGCCTGGCCCGCCTGCCGACGGCTCGGGCAGCAGCGGGGACCCGCGAACCCGGGCTCGCGCGTAGCGTGGGGTCGTGCCCGCCCGGACTGCGTACGCGGCCGTCGTCCTCGACGGAGGCCGCAGCCGACGCATGGGCGGAATCGACAAGCCCGGCCTCGACGTCGGCGGCTCCACGCTCCGGTCGCGCGCCGTGCGCGCGGTGGCCCATGCCTCGCTCGTCGTGCTGGTCGGGCCGTCCTGCCCGGAGGACGCCGCGCTCCCCGTTCCGGTGCTGCGGGTGCGCGAGGATCCGCCGCTGGGGGGCCCGCTGGCGGCGCTCGCCGCCGCGCTGCCGCACGTGAGGACCGACGTCGTGGTCGTCCTCGCCGCTGACCTCGTCGACCCGTCCGCACTCCCTGAGGCGCTGCTCGCGGCGCTGGCGGGGGACCCGGCGGCCGAGGCCGCGGTCGCGGTGGACTCCGACGGACGCCGGCAGTGGCTCGCCGCGGCGTACCGCACCGCCGCCGTACGCCGGGCCGTCGACGCTCTGGTCGTGCTCGAGGGCGTGGACGGTCACCGGTTCGGCGACCTGGTCGACCTGCTGCGCGTCCTGGACGTGCCGCGTTCGGACGTCGCCGACATCGACACGACGGACGACCTGGCCCGGGCCCGGGCCGAACGAACGAAGGAGAGCTGACGATGCTCGACGACTGGACCCGCGAGCTCGCGGCCGCGCTCGGCGTGGAGATGACGACCGAGGTCGACACCGTGCTCGACCTCGCGGGGGAGGCGGCTCGCTCAGTCGTGCGCCCGGCCGCGCCGCTGACGACGTACCTCGTGGGGTACGCCGCAGGCCGCAACGGTGGTGACGCCGCGGCGGTGGCCGAGGCCGTCGCCACGGCGCGCGCTCTCGCCGCAGACTGGGCGGGCCGCGCCCCGGCCGCAGGCTCCTGATCCGACCGTGACGACCCTCGATCCCGTGCCCGACGAGGCCGGCGACCCCGCGGAGCGGGTGCGGACGGGCACGACCGCGAGCGTCCGCGTCGTCCGCGTGGGTGGCCCAGGTGCCGGACCTCGACCCGACTCGGTCGTGGTGGAGGAGCCCCTTCAGGTTCACGTGCGGCACCGCGGGGTCGCGTCGGTGCTGGGCTCGACGATGCGCACGCCGGGGGCCGACACCGAGCTAGCGGTGGGCCTCGCGCTGGCCGAGGGTGTCGTCCGCAGGCGCGACGACGTCGTCGAGGTGCGTCCGTGCGCGGGAGACCTCGTCCGGTCCGACAACGACGTGATGGTCGTGGTGGCCGACTCGGTGGAGCTGGACCCGACCAGGCTGGGGCGAGTGGCTCACCCCTCGAGCGCGTGCGGCATGTGCGGTCGCGACCACATCGACGACCTGCTCGCGATGGTGCCCGCGGTGGGTCGGGAGGTCGTGGTCGACGCCCAGGCCCTGCTTGCTCTGCCCGATCGCATGCAGGAGAGGCAGACCGTCTTCCGGCGCACAGGCGGGCTGCACGCCGTCGCCCTCGCCGACGACGCGGGAGCCGTGCTGCTCGTGCGTGAGGACGTCGGTCGGCACAATGCGGTCGACAAGGCGGTGGGGGCGGCGCTGCTCGAGGGGATGACGGCCGACGTGCTCGTGGTGAGCGGCCGCGCGGGGTTCGAGATCGTGCAGAAGGCCGCGATGGCGTCGATCCCGGTGCTCGTCGCGGTCTCGGCGCCCACCTCGCTCGCGGTCGACGCCGCTCGCGATGCCGGGGTCACGCTCGTGGCCTTCGTCCGCGGTGACCGGATGACCGTGTACACCGGCGAGCACCGCATCCGGGGGATCTGACTCACAAGCCCGAGGACAGCCGTGAGCCGACGTACCGCATCGCGCGGATCGCCTCGTCGCGGTGCACGTCGTCCGAGGACCACGACGCGACGACTGCGTACGCGCGGACGCCCTCCTGACCGCCGAGGATCCCGACGTCGGCGAGCACGCCCGGGTCACGTCCGGTCTTGTTGAGCAAGCGCCGACCCCTGTCGACCTCGACGTGCGCGAGCGGGTCGAAGTTGAGACGGCCTGCGACGAGCCCGACGTCGACTCCGGTCGAGAGCCAGCGCCGCAGCAGCGCCCACTCCGTCGCGTCCTCGGTCGCGAGAAGCGCGGCGAACCGTGCGAGGTCCCGTGCCGAGCCCTCCGACAGCGTCGACGGGTGCTCGGAGGTGCGGACGTCGCGGACGCGGTCGTGCAGCCGCAGCGTCGGCAGCCCGAGCGAGGGCCCCACCTCGGCGACGGCGTCGAGGCCGACCGCCCTCAGCAGGACGTTCGTGGCGAGGTTGTCCGACACGGAGCCGACGAGCACCGCGAGGTCGTCGACGGGGAGTGCGTCCACGCGCAGGTGCTGCCAGAGGCCGGAGTCGGCGACCTCGTCGTCCGGGGTGCGGCGCAGCGGTGTGGTGGGGTCGAGCTCGCCGCTCACCAGCCGGCGCGCGACCTCGAGCAGGAGGAGCAGCTTGCCCACGCTCGCCGTCGGAAGCACGAGGTCGGGGTCGCGTGCATCGAGGATGTCGCCGGTCGCGGCGTCGAGCACGCACGCCGACCACGTGATCGCCGGTGCGTCCTCGAGCGGGAGGAGCAGTTGGGACATGGACGTGAGCCTCGCACGCGGCCGGACGGCAAGGCGGGGTGTAGGGGCGACCCGCCCGCGAGGCCGGTCGGCGCAGGGCCGCGGCCGGAAGCCAGGTCAGGTGCGCCCCGCTCCGCATGAATCGGTACGGCGCGCTTGAGGGCCTGCGCGGACGTACGCTCGGGCCGAGCGGCGTTCGCCGTGACGAGTGGGGAGCGTGTGGGGATGACGGGTCGACGGACGGTCGGTGCCGTCGACAACATCTGGCTCCGGATGGACCGTCCGGCCAACCTCATGGTCATCGACTCCGTGATGTGGCTCGACGAGCCGCTCGACCTCGAGCGGTTCCGGGCCGTGGTGCAGAGCCGGATCGTCGACCGCTACCCCGTCTTCCACCAGCGCATCGCCCCCGACACCCTGCCGCTGCTCGCTCCGCAGTGGGAGGACGACCCCGAGTTCGACCTCGACGACCACCTCTCGGTCGCGGTGCTGCCCGAGCCGGGAGGCGAGGCCGAGCTGAGGGCGTACGTCGAGTCGCTCATGCAGGTGCCGCTCGACCGTGACCACGCGTTGTGGTCGCTGCACGTCATCGCGTCGTACGGCTCAGGCTCGGCGGTGGTGTGCCGCTTCCACCACGCGATCGCGGACGGCATCGCGCTCGCGCAGGTGCTCCTCTCGCTCACCGACGAGGAGCCGGAAGGCGACCTGGCCGAGGCCGACGACGAGCCGCCGACCCACGCCGGCTGGACGCTGTCCGTCCCCGGCCTCGGCGCGGCCCGCAGCCTGCTGTCGGAGGCGTCACGGCTGGCGAGGCCGTCGGCCCTTCGAGACGCGTTCACCCTCGCTGCGCAGACGGCGCACGTCGCCGACAAGCTGCTGCTGGGGTCGAACCCTCCCGGTCCGCTGCTCGGCGAGCCGGGCCTCGCCAAGCGAGCGGTCTGGTCGCGGCCGCACTCGATCGCGCAGATCAAGGCGATAGGGCGCGCGTCCGACGCCACGGTCAACGACGTGCTGGTCGCCGCGGTCGCGGGTGCGCTGTCGTCGTACGTGGTCGAGGAGGGCGGCCGACCGGAGGACCTCACGACGATGGTGCCGGTCAACCTCAGGCCGGTCGACAAGCCGCTGCCGCGCGAGCTGGGCAACAAGTTCGCGCTCGCGATGCTGCCCATGCCCATCGGCGAGCGTTCGCCGCGCGACCGCCTCGCTGCGGCGAAGCAGCGGATGGACCGGATCAAGGAGTCGCCGGAGGCGCTCATCACCTTCGGGCTCATCAACGCGATCGGTCTGACGCATCCGAGGATCGAGGACCTGCTCGTCGACTTCTTCTCCAGCAAGGCGATCGGCGTCACGACCAACGTCATGGGACCGCTGCAGGACCGCTACCTGGCAGGCAGCCGCATCGCCGGCGTGCTCGGCTGGGTGCCGGGGTCGGGTCGGCAGACCGTCGGCGTGTGCATCTTCAGCTACAACGCCACCGTCCGCGTCGGCTTCAAGGTCGACGCGACCGTCGTACCGGACGCCGACCGGCTCGTCGACGCGTTCGACGCCGAGCTCGACGACCTCGTCGCCATCACGACCGGATCATCCCGAGGAGCGTGACCACGTGGCCACCGACAACGCCGTGAAGACCATGCGGATCGAGGCACCTGCCGGCGTCGCGCTGGAGACGATCCGCGCGGTCGAGGGACAGGCCGAGTGGGTGCACGAGATCAAGCTCGCGCAGGTGCTCACGCGTGGCGACGACGGGCTTCCGCTCACCGCGGTGTTCGCGGCATCGACCCCGGTCGGCACCGACGAGTACACGCTCGCCTACACGCACCGCCCGGACGGCATGGACTGGACGCTCGTGCATGGCAAGCTGCAGACGGGCCAGGAAGCGCACTACACCGTGGTGGCCGCGGGCGACTCCGCCTGCGATGTCACGTTCGACCTCACCGTCAGCCACAACCTGCCGATCCCCGGTTTCCTGCGTCGCAAGGTGATCGGCGATCTCGTGACCAGCACTCTCAGCGGTCTGCGGAAGCACCTCGAGAGCTGAGCCCGGGCGCCGAGCCCGGTGTTCGGCCGCGCAGGTCACGTTCGAGGCGCGAGAGCGCTGCCTGCACCTCGGTGAGGCGCGCGAGCAGCTCGGCCTCGTCGTGCTCCTCCTTGGCGGCCTCCTCCTCGCGCGCCTTCTCCATCGAGCCGATGACGACGCCGATGAGCAGGTTGAACACGATGAACGCCGCAAGCAGCACGTACGACACGAAGAACGGGATGGCGAAGACGCTGACCGGTTCCGCCTCGCCGAGGTACGTCGGGAAGTTCTCGAGCGTGAGCAGGACGAACAGCGTCAGCATCGAGCGGCCGATGGTGCCCCAGGTCTCGGGGAGCGCTGCGCCGAAGAGCGACCACCCGACCATGCCGTACACGAACAGCAGCAGGACGGTGAGCACGACCATGCTGGCGACGGACGGGAGCGACTTGATGACGGTGAGCACGAGCATCCGCGCATCGGGCAGGAAGCGCACGAGGCGAACGATCCGTGCGAGCCGGAGCAGGCGGAGGAGCTGCGCCTGCTCGCGCACCCCGGGGATGAGGACGGCACCGATCACGACGAGGTCGAACACGTTCCAGCCGTTGCGCAGGAAGTCCTGCGGACGTCGTCCGTACGACGCGATGCGCAGGACGAGCTCGCCCACGAAGACCAGGAAGAAGACCTCGTTGAGCAGCACGAGAACGCCGCCGTACGACCCCATGACCTCGGGGTAGGTCTCGAGCCCGAGGACGACGGCGTTCGCGATGATGACGGCGGCGATCGCGAGGTTGAAACGGGACGAGTCGACGAGTCGGGCAAGCTGCCCGACCCGTCGACCGTCACCGGCCGATGCAGCAGCGGGGGTCACCCACGCCCCAAGGGGGTCGAACCCGCCTCGTCGGTGATGGGCATGGGCACTGCGGCGTCGGGGTCGTGGGGGGGGGGGGGGGCCGGCCCGCGGCCCCCCCCCACAACCCACGACCCCACGCGGGGGGGGGGGGCGGCGGCGGGGGGGGGGAGAGC
>JBBQAY010000022.1:0-42695 GCA_038316965.1 Candidatus Nanopelagicales bacterium | reverse complement strand
CGGGCGTTGCCGGAGGAAACCCTGCTCCACCAGTTTGCCCAGCAGTTCGGGAACACCGGCGCCGAAAAGAGGCAGCTCCGCCGGTGTGAGCGGCAGCTCAGCCGCGGCGGCGCAGAGATGGGGGCCCAGGACGTAGGGGTTCGTCGGGTCGCACACCGAGGCCTCCACCCCCGCGCCGAAGATCGCCTCGGGGTGGTGCACGAGATAGGTGTCGAGCGGGTCGTCGCGCGCCACCAGGATCGCCAGCGCGTCTCCCCCTCGGCGACCGGCGCGACCGGCCTGCTGCCACAGTGACGCGCGCGTGCCCGGCCACCCGCACAGCAGCACGGCGTCGAGACCGGTGACGTCGACGCCGAGCTCGAGCGCACTGGTGGCCGCGACCCCGAGCAGCTCGCCGTCGCGCAGCGCCGCCTCGAGCGCCCGACGCTCCTCGGGGAGGTAGCCGGCACGGTAGGCCGCGACCCGGTCGGTGAGCTCGGGATCGACCTCGGCGAGGGTGTCGCGCGTCGTCATCGCGACCGCCTCGGCGCCACGGCGCGAGCGCACGAACGCCAGCGTGCGTACGCCCTCGACGACAAGATCCGTGAGGAGAGAAGCGGTCTCAGCCGTCGCCGTACGTCGCACCGGCGCGTCGTTCTCGCCGCCGTGGTCGGTGAGCGGCGGCTCCCACAGCGCGAACTGCGTGGCGCCGCGCGGCGAGGCGTCGTCGGCCACGGCGACCACCGGCAGGCCGGTGAGGCGTGACGCCGAGCCCGCAGGATCGCCGGCCGTCGCGGACGCCAGCACGAAGGTGGGCGAGGCGCCGTACCTCTCGCAGACGCGCTGCAGCCGCCGCAGCACGTTGGCCACGTGCGACCCGAAGACGCCGCGGTAGACGTGGCACTCGTCGACGACGACGTACTGCAGCTGCCGCAGGAACGACGCCCACCGCTCGTGCCCGGGCAGCATCGAGCGGTGCAGCAGGTCGGGGTTGGTGAGCACGTAGCCCGCGTGCTGCCGGATCCACGCGCGCTCCTCGTCGGGGGTGTCGCCGTCGTACGCCGACACCCGCAGCCGGTCGAGGCCGAGCTCGGCGATCGAGCGCCACTGGTCGTGCGCGAGGGCCTTGGTGGGGGAGAGGTAGAGCGCGGTCGCGCCGCGGCCGTTGGGCGCGTGCGTGCCCTCGAGCACCGCGGTGAGCGCCGGCATGAGGTAGGCCAGCGACTTGCCGGACGCCGTCCCCGTCGCCACGACGACGTGCCGGCCGGCCCGGGCGTGCTCGGCGGCGTCGGCCTGGTGGGCCCAGGGGTTGGTGACGCCGCGGTGGGCAAGGGCGTCACGCAGCTCGGGCGCCACCCACTCCGGCCAGCCCACCGCCGTGCCTGTGCGCGCGGGCACGTGCTCGACGTGCAGCAGCCGGTCTGGCCGACCCGCCGCGAGCCGCGCGAGCAGGCGCTGGGGGTCGGGGGGCGGCGGCGGCACGCCCCGATCCTCCCTGACGCCGCCCACGCGGCGGGACCGACGCCGATCCGGCCCCGGTACTGCGCATGTCAGCGGTTGCAGGCCAACGGTTCACGAGCGTTCCAGGCGCCGGTCCGACAGATGTGACCCATCCGGCACCGGGGGGCGGGTGGCCCCGGTCACACGCCTGCGTAGACTCCGGCGCACCGAGGGTCCGACGACGCCCCTCCCGGCTCCTGTGGGCGGGCGGCGGACCCCCTCCCCTGTTCAAGGAGACTGCATGACCGGGTCGTTGATCGCTGCCGTCGGCGGCGTGACCGTCTCGGGCGGGAACTACACACTGGTGGCTGTCGTCGCGCTCGTCGCGATCATGGCCCTCGGCGTGGCGCTGGTTCTCGTCCGACAGGTCCTCGCCGCAAGCGAGGGCACCGAGAAGATGAAGGAGATCGCGGGCGCGGTCCAGGAGGGCGCTGCGGCGTACCTCAGCCGCCAGTTCCGCACTCTGGCCGTCTTCGCCGTGATCGCCGTCATCGCGCTGCTGCTGCTGCCGGTGCCCGGGATCGACGAGTTCTGGTCGGCGCCCAAGGTCGGCCGCTCGCTGTTCTTCATCGTGGGTGCGGTGTTCTCCGGCATCACCGGCTACGTCGGCATGTGGCTCGCCGTTCGCGGCAACGTCCGCGTCGCGGCTGCGGCCAACGACTCAGGCGAGCACGCGGCGATGCGCATCGCTTTCCGCACGGGCGGCGTCGCGGGCATGTTCACCGTCGGCCTCGGCCTGCTCGGCGCCGCATCGGTCGTTCTCATCTACAAGGAGAACGCCCCCACCGTGCTCGAGGGCTTCGGCTTCGGTGCGGCACTGCTCGCGATGTTCATGCGTGTCGGCGGCGGCATCTTCACCAAGGCTGCCGACGTCGGAGCCGACCTCGTCGGCAAGGTCGAGCAGGGCATCCCGGAGGACGACCCGCGCAACGCCGCGACCATCGCCGACAACGTCGGTGACAACGTCGGCGACTGCGCCGGCATGGCGGCCGACCTCTTCGAGTCGTACGCCGTCACCCTCGTCGCCGCGCTGATCCTCGGCAAGGTGGCCTTCGGCGACGCGGGTCTCGTCTACCCGCTCCTCGTGCCCGCCATCGGTGTCATCACCGCCGTCATCGGCATCTTCGTCGTGGCCCCTCGCCCCGGCGACCGCTCGGGCATGACCGCCATCAACCGCGGCTTCTTCCTGTCGGCACTGATCTCCATCGTGCTCGTCAGCATCGCGACCTGGTTCTTCCTTCCGGCCAAGATCGTCGACCTCAAGGGTGTCGTGGTCGAGGGCCTCGGGATCGTCTCGGTCGAAACCTTCAGCCCGCGGGTCTACGCGATCCTCGCCGTCATCATCGGCATCGTGCTCGCCGCCGCCATCCAGGTGCTGACGGGCTACTTCACCGAGACCAACCGCAAGCCGGTCGACGACGTCGCTGCGTCCTCGCTCACCGGCCCGGCCACGGTGATCCTCGCCGGCATCTCGGTGGGCCTCGAGTCGGCCGTCTACTCCGCGCTGCTCATCGGTGCCGCGGTGTACGGCGCGTTCCTGCTCGGCGCCGGCTCGATCACGCTGTCGCTGTTCGCCATCGCGCTCGCCGGTTGCGGTCTGCTCACCACCGTCGGCGTCATCGTGTCGATGGACACCTTCGGCCCGGTGTCGGACAACGCGCAGGGCATCGCCGAGATGTCGGGCGACGTCACCGAGGAGGGCGCCAAGGTCCTCACGAGCCTCGACGCCGTCGGCAACACGACGAAGGCGATCACCAAGGGCATCGCGATCGCGACTGCCGTGCTCGCCGCGACGGCGCTGTTCGGAGCGTTCCGAGACGTCGTCACCACGGCGACCAAGGCGGCGATCGCGGGGGGCATCAAGCCGGAGAACGTCCCACGCCTGATCGACCAGGCGCAGTACAGCGCCGTGCTCGACGTGAGCGACCCGCGCAACCTTGTGGGCCTCATCATCGGTGCCTCGGTCGTGTTCCTCTTCTCGGGCCTCGCGATCAACGCGGTGTCGCGCGCTGCTGGCGCGGTCATCTTCGAGGTGCGTCGCCAGTTCCGCGAGCACCCCGGGATCATGGAGGGCACCGAGAAGCCGGAGTACGGCAAGGTCGTCGACATCGTCACGCGCGACTCCCTCCGTGAGCTCATCACGCCGGGTCTGCTCGCCGTGCTCACGCCGATCGCCGTCGGCTTCGGTCTCGGCGTCGGCGCCCTCGGCTCCTACCTCGCGGGCACCATCGCCACAGGCGTCCTCATGGCCGTGTTCCTGTCCAACTCCGGTGGGGCGTGGGACAACGCGAAGAAGTTCGTCGAGGACGGCCACTACGGTGGCAAGGGTTCCGAGGCGCACTCTGCGACGGTCATCGGCGACACCGTCGGCGACCCGTTCAAGGACACTGCCGGCCCGTCGATCAACCCGTTGATCAAGGTGATGAACCTCGTCGCACTGCTCGTCGCGCCGGCCGTCGTCACCCTGTTCCTCGGCGACGGAACGACCCTCCTGCGCTGGGCGATCGCGATCGTCGCCGTGCTGATCATCGTCATCTCGGTGATCGTGTCCAAGCGCCGTCCGATCACGGTCGGCGAGGTCGAGCACGACGAGCCGGCAGCCGTCGCCAGCTGATCGCAGGGCACGACCTGATCGAACAGAACGACCCGAACGGCCCCGGAGCATCTGCTCCGGGGCCGTTCGTGCGTGATGCCGTGTGCGCTCCACGTCGGGTGCGGGAGGATCGGTCGGTGAGCCCCACGAACCTCGAGCCGGCCGCACGTCTGCGCAGCGTCTTCCTCGACTCCGGGTTCACCGCGGACGGACTGCTCGCGCTGCTCGGCCCGAGCGCTTACGCCGCCCTCGGACGCGCCGAGCCCGTGCCGGCCCGTCGCGTGCTCGAGGGCAGGTCGGGCGCCGACGTCGTCCTCGCGCACCTGTTCGTGCTCGGCGACGCCGTACCCCGGGGTGCCGTGGCTGCCCATCTCCCGGTCGACGACCTGCTCGAGCTCGGCCTCGTCGGTGGTGGCGCCGACCTGCGCGCGCTCGTCGACGTGCGCCCGTACGGCGAGCCCGACACCGACTGGTACGTCGTCAGCGACCACGGTCCGGACTCCAGCGGCCACGACGTCGCGGAGGTCGCCGTCGACCACGTGCTGGGCGTCGGTGGCGCCAGCCTGACGCTCGCGCGCATCACCCCGCGTACGCCGGTCGAGCGCGCGCTCGACCTCGGCTCGGGCTGCGGCGTGCAGGCGCTGCATCTCGGCCGGCACGCGCGCGAGATCGTCGCGACCGACCGCAACCGGCGCGCGCTGCGCCTCGCGGCGCTGTCGGCGGCACTGTCGGGTCAGCGGTGGGACCTGCGCGAGGGATCGCTGTTCGAGCCCGTGGGCGGCGAGCAGTTCGACCTCGTCGTGTCGAACCCGCCGTTCGTCATCTCGCCCGGCCACCGCTACACCTACCGCGACGCCGGCCTCCCTGCCGACGACCTCGGCCGCCTGCTCGTCCAGCAGGCTCCGGCGCACCTCTGCGACGGCGGCACCGCCGTGGTGCTCGCGAACTGGCTGCACGTACGCGGGCACGACTGGCGTGACCGCGTGGCGGCCTGGGTCGAGAGCACGGGGTGCGACGCGTGGGTCGCACAGCGCGAGGTGCAGGACCCGGCCGAGTACGTCGGCCTCTGGCTGCGCGACGCCGGCGGCGGCCAGGACCGCGCCGAGCACGACCGCCGCTACGGCGAGTGGCTCGATGCCCTTGCCGACATGGACGCCGAGGGCATCGGGTTCGGCTGGGTCGTGCTCCACAAGGGCGGCACGTACGGCGCCCAGGGGCCGCGGGTGGAGGACGTCGCCCACGCAGCGCGGCTGCCTGACGGTGGCGAGGTCGCGGACCTCGTCGCGGCACGCGCCGGCTGGGCGAGCACCGATGCGTTCGCGTTGCTGGAGGCGCGGCCGAAGCGGGTGCCGGGGCTGCGGCTCACGGAGGCCGACGTCGTCGGCCACGACGGTCTGCTCGGCGCCACGCCGCCCCGGCTGGCGGTGGTCGACGGCTGGCGGCCCGAGGTGCCGCTCGACTCGGTCGGTGCGCACCTCGTGCGCGACTTCGACGGCCAGACGTCGGTGGCCGAGGCCGTCGACCGGGCCGCAGCGGTGTTCGACCTCGACCCCGACGACGTCCTGCCCGGCGCGCTCATCGCCGTACGAGGCCTGGTCGAGGAAGGCTTCCTCACCCCGAGCCCGCCGTCGAGGCCCAGCACCTAGGCAGAGTCAGCCCCACGCGAGCTGACCTTCCCCGGTTCGCCGGCTACTGCCACCGGTGGGGGGCGGGGCGGTACGCCGCGGTCGGCCACGTGCTGCTCGAGACGCTCAGGGCCGCGGATCCCGCGTACGACGAGGCCACGGGAGCAGCGTGGGCCTCGGCGTACGACCTGCTCGCCGAGGCCATGCAGCTCGCTGCCCGCAGGTGAGCCGGATCACAGCCCGCTGGACCCCCTCGGCAGGCCTCTG
Source organism: Candidatus Nanopelagicales bacterium (assembly GCA_038316965.1). GTDB lineage: Bacteria > Actinomycetota > Actinomycetes > S36-B12 > CAIYMF01 > Longivirga. The sequence continues at coordinate 36,731 of JBBQAY010000022.1, read as the reverse complement.
ACCTGCGACGACGACCCTGGTGGGGCGGACGGCGACACGCCGGGTCATGATCATGGCGTTTGACAGACCGCCCCCGCGTGCCGTCAGACTCCCCGGCGGACCACGTTGCGCGGACCAGCGCAGAGAAGGAGTGTTGTGCCCCCCAAGGCGAAGGCACCGACCGGCCGCCGACTCGTGATCGTCGAGTCGCCGGCCAAGGCCAAGACGATCCAGGGCTACCTCGGGCCTGGGTACGACGTCGAGGCCTCCGTGGGGCACATCCGCGACCTCCCCAAGCGGGCGTCCGACATCCCCGCCCAGTACAAGGGCGAGCCCTGGTCGCGCCTCGGCGTGGACGTCGACCACGGCTACCAGGCGCTGTACGTCATCGACAACGACAAGAAGGCCAAGGTCGCCGAGCTGAAGAAGCTGCTCGCCGGCGCCGACGAGCTCCTGCTCGCCACGGATGAGGACCGCGAGGGCGAGGCCATCGCGTGGCACCTGCTCGAGGTGCTGAGGCCGACCGTGCCCGTGAAGCGGATGGTCTTCCACGAGATCACCAAGGACGCGATCCAGCGCGCGGCCGAGGACACCCGCGACCTCGACCAGAACATGGTCGACGCGCAGGAGACCCGCCGCATCCTCGATCGTCTCTACGGCTACGAGGTCTCGCCGGTCCTGTGGAAGAAGGTCATGACCGGCCTCTCCGCCGGTCGCGTCCAGTCGGTCGCCACACGCCTGGTCGTCGACCGCGAGCGTGAGCGCATCGCGTTCCGCTCGGCGTCGTACTGGGACATCGAGGGATTGTTCGACCCGCAGTCGTTCAGCGCCAAGCTCGTCGCGGTCGACGGCAAGCGCGTTGCCAGCGGCAAGGACTTCGACGACCGCGGCACGCTCACCCGGCCGGATGCCGCGCACCTGTCGGAGGATGCGGCGACCTCGCTCGCAGCCTCGCTGGCGGCGTCGACGTTCTCGGTGCGCTCGGTCGAGGACCGGCCGTACAAGCGCTCACCCGCGGCCCCGTTCATGACCTCGACGCTGCAGCAGGAGGCCTCGCGCAAGCTGCGCTGGGGTGCCCAGCGCACGATGCGCGTGGCCCAGGGTCTGTACGAGCGCGGCTTCATCACCTACATGCGTACCGACTCCACCACGCTGTCGGAGTCGGCCGTACAGGCTGCTCGTCGGCAGGCATCCGAGCTGTACGGCGCCGACCACGTGTCGGAGGTGCCGCGCCGGTACGACCGCAAGGTGAAGAACGCGCAGGAGGCGCACGAGGCCGTACGTCCGGCCGGTGACTCGTTCCGTACGCCGGCCGATGTCGCGGGTGAGCTGCGCGGCGACGACTTCGCGCTCTACGAGCTGATCTGGAAGCGCACCGTGGCCTCGCAGATGGCGGACGCGCGCGGCCAGACCGCCACGATCCGTCTCGGCGCCGTTGCGGCCGACGGTCGCGACGCCGAGTTCTCGGCGTCGGGCACCATCATCACGTTCCGCGGATTCCTTGCGGCGTACGAGGAATCGGTCGACGACGACCGCGAGAAGAACGACGACGACACGGAGCGGCGCCTGCCGAACGTCTCGGTCGGCGACGTCATCACCGCCCTGCGGCTCGAGGCCGAGGGCCACTCGACCAACCCTCCGCCGCGCTACACCGAGGCCTCGCTGGTCAAGGCGCTCGAGGAGCGCGGGATCGGCCGCCCGTCGACGTACGCCTCGATCCTCGGCACGATCGTCGATCGCGGGTACGTCGTGAAGCGCGGTTCGGCCATGGTGCCGTCGTTCCTCGCCTTCTCGGTCGTGCGCCTCATGGAGGAGCACTTCACGCGCCTCGTCGACTACGACTTCACCGCGAAGCTGGAGGAGGTGCTCGACACCGTCGCGTCCGGCGAGACCGACCGCGTCACGGTGCTCGACCAGTTCTACCGGGGTGACGCCGAGTTCGCCGGGCTGCACCCGCTGGTGAACGACCTCGGCGAGATCGACGCGCGCGAGCTGTCGTCGTTCCCGATCGAGGGCACCGACATCGTGCTGCGTGTCGGTCGCTACGGCCCCTACATCGAGCGCGACGGCGAGCGTGCCAACGTGCCCGCCGAGCTCGCGCCCGACGAGCTCACGGCCGCCAAGGCCGAGGAGCTCATGGCGATGCCGTCGGCCGACCGCGAGCTGGGCGTCGACCCGGAGACCGGTCTGACGATCCTTGCCAAGACCGGTCGTTACGGGCCGTACGTGACCGAGGTGCTCGCCGAGGGCGCGCCGAAGTCGGCGAAGCCGCGCACGGGGTCGCTGTTCTCGGACATGGCACTCGACACCATCACGCTCGAGGACGCGCTGCGCCTGCTGTCGCTGCCGCGCGTGGTCGGTGCGGACCCGGCGGACGGCGTGGAGATCACCGCGCAGAACGGCCGCTACGGCCCGTACATCACCAAGGACAAGGACTCCCGCTCGCTGCCCGACGAGGCCTCGATCTTCACGATCGATCTCGAGGGGGCGCTCGCGCTCATGGCGACGCCGAAGCAGCGCCGCGGCCAGGCCGCGGCCAAGCCCGGCATCGTGGTCGGCGTCGACCCGGCGACCAACCGCGAGGTCACGCTCAAGGAGGGCCGTTTCGGCCCGTACGTGACCGACGGCGAGACCAACGCCTCGCTGCGCCGCGCCGACGACCCGGCCACGATCGGCATCGAGCGCGCCGCCGACCTCCTGGCCGAGCGCCGCGCCAAGGACCCGGCGCCGAAGAAGAAGGCCGCGGCCAAGAAGGCCCCGGTCAAGAAGACCGCCGCGAAGAAGACGACGGCGAAGAAGACCGCCTCGAAGAAGACCACGGCCAAGAAGACCGCCGAGAAGTCAGCCACAGCCACAGCCACCATCGACCGAGACGAAGCCTGACCCCGCGGGCGTTGTCCGCCCCTGAGGGTCACGAAGCGCCCTTCAGGGGCACTCCAGCGTCCACAACTTCATGGTTCTTCCCTGCGGGAAGCATCGTGCAGTTGAACTGCACGGATCCCGCCCAGAGTGGCGATCTTGGTCGGGCACGCGCGGCCGTCGTACGGCGGACGCGCGGTGCGGCGGTCAGTTGATGATCTCGCCGTGCTCGTCGGCGAGGATCGCGGCGAGCCGGTCGCGCCACTCCTGCAGCGCCTCGGGCGTGAGGCGCTGCCAGCCCTCGACCTCGCTGACTACCCTGATCGGCTCGGTGCTGCGGTACGACCGGGTCGGGTTGCCGGGGAACTTCTTGTCGGTCACGTTCGGGTCGTTCTCGAAGGCGCCCGTCGGCTCGACCAGGTAGACGCGCGGCACGGCGTCGCCCGCCGCGAGCTCGGCGGCCAGCCCGGCGGGGCTCTCCAGCGCGGTGAAGTAGATGTGGTTCATCACGACCTCGGGCCGGTAGTTCGACCGGAAGCCGGCGGTGAGCACATCACCCACCCGAAGGTCGGCCTTGGTGCCGTGGAAGAACGGACCCTCGTCCAGCACGTCGCTCACCGCGCCAGGGTACGACGGCCGCGCCGGCACCGGCCGCACCAGTGCGGATCACGCCGTACGCCGCCTCCGCGCACGTGACTCCGCTCACGACCGCGACGCCGTCCGTGCTCACCGCACTCCTTACGCCGGATCCACGGGCTCCGGCTGCACCGCGGACGCCGCAGCCGTGCGAGGCTCACCTGATGAGCGCGTACAGGAGGATCGAGGTCGGCTGCGACTTCACCTACGACTCGGCAGTCCCCACCTCCACGATCTTCCAGGTGCAGCCGTCGCCGTCCCCGGTCGTCACGCACATCCGCGAGTCGTGGACCGCGCAGCCCACGATGGACCTCCGCGCGTACGTCGACGTCTACGGCAACCGGTGCACGCGCGTCGTGCTCCCTGCCGGGCGCTCGAGCTTCCGGTACGCCGCTGAGGTCGACGTGCCGGACGCCGCCGAGGACTTCGACCTCTACGCGCCCGAGGTCCCGCCGGACGAGCTGCCCGACGACGTCCTCGTCTACACGCTGCCGAGCCGCTACTGCCTGCCCGACGTCCTCGCGAACGAGGCGTGGACCCTCTTCGGCGACGTCGCCCCCGGATACGGCCGGGTGCAGGCGATCTGCGACCACGTGAACTCGCACCTCACGTTCCAGTACGGCAGCTCCACCGCGTGGTCGACGGCGGCCGACGTCAACAGCACGCGGCTCGGCGTGTGCCGCGACTACACGCACCTGGCGATCTCGTTCTGCCGGGCGCTCAACATCCCCGCGCGCTACGTGTTCGGCTACCTGCCGGACGTCGACGTCGCGGCCGAGCAGGTCGAGATGGACTTCGCAGCGTGGATGCAGGTGTGGCTCGGCGACCGCTGGTGGACGTTCGACCCGCGCAACAACGTGCGGCGCAAGGGTCGCGTGCTCATCGGCGTCGGGCGCGATGCGGCTGACGTCGCCATGGCGACCACCTTCGGCGGCCCGATCCTCGCCGCCATGAAGGTGACCGCTCGCGAGATCCTGGATCCGCTGCAGCAGTAGTGGATCCGGCGCTCAGCCCGTGGGCGCGAACGCGATGTAGACGGAGTTGGTCGCAGCGCGGTCCTGCAACGGGTTCGCGAAGCTCACGACCTCGCAGCGGACGTCGACGAACGCGCTGCGCAGCACCGCGAGGTAGTCGTCGTCAGGCGGGTCGTTCGACCACAGCGTGAAGACGCCGCCCGGGCGCAGTCGCCCCGCCAGCCGCTCCGTGCCGGACGGCGTGTAGAAGCCGGCGTGGCCCGGATTCAGCAGATGGCGCGGCGAATGGTCGATGTCGACCACGATCGCGTCGTAGCGGCGCTCCGCATCGACCTCGTCGTACCCGCCGGAACCGGTCAGCGCGAAGAAGTCGCCGAGCAGCAGGCGGCACCGCGGGTCGGAGGACGACGACACGCTCACGGGTACGAGGCCGCGCTCGTGCCAGTCGATGACGGGGGCCAGCGCGTCGACGACCACGAGCGACGCCACGCGCGGGTCGTCGAGCACCGTCTGCGCGGTGTAACCGAGCCCGAGGCCTCCGACGACGACGTCGAGAGGGCGCTCCGGCGCCGCCGCGAGGGCGAGCAGCGCCACCTCGACCTCGGCGACAGTGAAGACGCTCGACATGAGGTACTCGTCGCCGAGCTTCACCTCGAAGATGTCGTCGCCGCCGGACGGGTTGATGCGTCGCCAGAGGCTGATGTCGCCCATCGCCGTGGGCACCAGGTCGAGCACCTCGAACCGAGCCGCCATGGCTGTGCACCCGTCTGCTGCCGTGCCCTGCCCGCTGCAGCGGGCCGCGCGGGACGTCCCGGCGCAGCACGAGTCAACCGCACGGGGTGGTTTGGTGCTGCCAGAGGTGCGTCGCAACCACCGGATGAGGGCCGGATCCGTGGGTGCGGAGTACCTCGGCCGAGTGCGTCGCCCGACGCGCGACGCGACCGAGCGAGCGCGTGGCCGCTGTCGACGTCCGCTGGGAGCGGTGTCGCCGCGGGGTCGTAGGGTTCGCGGGTGAGCACCGAGCCGACCGCCGCAGCCCTGCCGGGGCTGTTCGTCGCCTTCGAGGGCGGCGACGGCGCCGGCAAGTCGACGCAGGCGCGGGCGCTGGCCGAGGCGCTGACGGCGGCCGGGATCGAGGTCGTGCTCACCCGTGAGCCGGGAGGCACGCCCGCAGCCGAGGCGATCCGCGACGTCGTCCTCACCCCGCAGTACGCCGGGCTCGATGCCCGCGCCGAGGCGCTGCTGTTCGCCGCGTCGCGCGGCGAGCACGTCGCTCGGCTCGTGCGGCCCGCCCTCGAGCGCGGTGCAGTCGTGATCAGCGACCGCTACCTCGACTCCTCGATCGCTTACCAGGGCGTCGCACGCGGCCTCGGCGCGGACGTCGTGGCTGAGCTCAGCCTCTGGGCCACCCGCCACCTGCTGCCCGACCTCACGGTGGTGCTCGACGTCGAGGCCGGAGCCGGGCTCGACCGCGTCACAGACCCGAACCGGCTCGAGAACGAGCCGACGTCGTTCCACGCGGTCGTCGTCCAGGCGTTCCGCGACCTGGCAGCCCGCGAGCCCGCGCGCTACCTCGTGATCCCGGCGAGCGGTGATCGCGACGAGATAGCCGCCGCCATCCGCGCCCACGTCGACACCCTCCTCGCTGACACTGATCAATCCGTCGCTTCCGAGGCCGGGAAACGACGGATTGATCAGCCTGAGCAGGGGGTGGGTGGCGGATGAGCGACGTCTTCACCCAGCTCGTCGGGCAGGACCACGCCGTCGCCCTGCTCCGGGCTGCAGCTGCTGACGCCCCGGCCGCTCGCGCGCGCCAGCACTCGACGTCGATGACGCATGCCTGGCTCATCACCGGCCCGCCCGGATCCGGTCGCAGCACGGCCGCGCTGGCGTTCGCCGCTGCGCTCGTGTGCCCGCAGGGCGGCTGCGGCACCTGCAAGGAGTGCGTGGCGGTCAAGCACTCCGCGCACGTCGACGTCGAGCACGTCGTGCCCGAGTCGGTCACCTATGCCGTCGACGAGACGCGCGAGCTCGTACGCCGGGCGAGCATCTCGCCGTCGCGCTCGCCCTGGCACGTCTTCGTGCTCGAGGACGCCGACCGCCTCAACCCCGAGAGCGCCAACACCCTGCTCAAGTCGATCGAGGAGCCCACGCCAGGCACGGTCTGGGTGCTCTGCGCGCCGAGCACCGAGGACGTGCTCCCCACGATCCGGTCGCGGTGCCGCCACCTCATGCTGGCCACGCCCACGACGGCCGAGGTGGCCGACTCCCTGGCACGCGTGCTCGGCGTCGACCCGGCGATGGCGTCGTTCGCCGCCCGTGCCGCGCAGGGCCACATCGGGCGCGCTCGCGCGCTCGCCACCGACGAGAGTGCGCGGCTGCGACGCCAGGACGTGCTGCGCATCCCCTCTCAGCTGCGCGACCTCGGCGCCTGCCTGGCCCTCGCCGCCGACCTGGTCGCCACGGTCAACGACGACGCCTCCTCGATCTGCGATCCCCTTGACGCGCAGGAGATGTCGGCGCTGCGGGCGGCGTACGGCGAGGGTTCCGAAGGGCGTGGCATCGGCACGGTCGAACGTCGCGCCAAGGGTGCGCTCAAGGCGCTCGAGGACCGGCAGAAGCGGCGCCGTCGTCGCGTCGTACGCGACCAGCTCGACCGGGCGATCGTCGACCTCATCGCGTTCTACCGCGACGTGCTCGTCGTGCAGCTCGGTGCGGCGTCCCCGCTCGTCAACGACGAGATGCGGCCGCAGATCGAACGCCTGGCGGCCGAGTCGTCGCCGGAGGACACGCTGCGCCGGGTCGATGCGCTCGAGCGCACGCGCAACCTGCTCGAGGCCAACGTCGCGCCGCTGCTCGCCTTCGAGTCGCTCACCGTGAGCCTGCGCGACCCGTCCCTGGTCTGACACCGCCCGGCCGGCTGCTTGGTCAGTTGGCTGCTGTGCGCAGGCCTTCGGCGTACGCCGTCAGCGCATCGGCTGCAGGGCCGAGCACGTCATCGCCGCTGCGGCCGAGATCGGGCGAGGCGAGCATCGTCGAGGCCGCAGCGAGGAGCCGGTCGTACACCGCCACGCCCTGGGCAAGTCGCGACCTCACCTGCTCGGCGGCGTCAGTGGCCGCTGTCGCGGCCGTGGAGCCGGGCAGCTCGCGGCGTACCTGGTCGAGCACAGCGAGCCGCGCGACCTGGGCGGTGAACGCCGGTGCGGCCTCGTCGTCGGCGGACTTGAGCTCCTTGGCGGCGTCCGGGTGCAGGGAGCCGACCGCGGGCACCATCGTGACGAGCTGTCGGCGTACGGCGGCGAGACCCTGCGCCTCGGCGTACCCGATCGCCTCGCGGCGCAGGTCGTTGGCTCGGGTGATGGCGGAGAGGGTGGGCGGCTCGGGGGCCGTGATCGTGCGTGAGCGGTAGCGCGACCGCACGGCGCGTACGGCGAAGAGCGCCGACCCGACGAGCCACCACCACGGCTGGCCGGGGATGACGCCGGCGGTGTTGAGGGTGGAGACCGTGGCGGCGTCGACGAGGCCGAGCACGCCCGTGGCCCCGGCGACGGCGGTGCTCGTGACGGCACGTGAGCGCAGGCCGACGATGCGCTGCTGGTGCTGGGTGACGGACTTTGCGTGGGCCTCCATCGCCTTGGCGTGCTCACGGGTGGCCTTGGTGCCCGAGCCCTGGGCGAGCGCGTACGCCTCCGCCACGTCGAGCCCCTGCTCGACCAGCGCGGTCACCCGCTCGGCCAGCTTGGCCACGTCCTTGCCCACCCCCCCACGGTAAGCCCGCACCCGCCCGATCACACGCCCGATCCCCGACCCGGCCACCGTCGCCCAGCGGCGGCCCAGCCTTCATCGGCGAACCCGTAGGGTCGGGGGGTGCCTGTCGAGCGTGCGGAGCTGCATCTGGACGATCCCGTCCTCGGTGCTGTGGTGCTCGACGCCGTCATCGCCGGGCCGGACGACGGCATCCCGGTGCTGCTCCTGCACGGCTGGCCGCAGACCTCGCTGTCGTGGGGCAGCGTCATCCCGCCTCTGGCGTCGTCCGGGTGCAGGGTCGTCGCGGTCGACCAGCGCGGCTACTCGCCGTCGACCCGGCCCCAGGACGTCTCGGCGTACGCACTGCCCTACCTCGTGGCCGACGCTGCCGGCGTGATCGAGTCGCTCGGGTGGGAGAGCGCCCACGTGGTCGGCCACGACTGGGGCGCGGTCGTCGGCTGGGCGCTCGCGGCCCAGCGCCCCGAGGTCGTGCGCACGCTGACGGCTGTGTCGGTGCCGCACCCGCAGGCGTTCAACCAGGCGCTCAAGACCGACCCGGTGCAGTGGAAGAAGTCGGCGTACATGGTGCTGTTCCGCCAGGCGCCCGCCAAGGCAGCGCAGGTGCTGCTCCGCGACGGCGCCAAGGCGCTGCGCGAGGTGTACGGCGATGCCGTGCACAAGGTCGACATCGAGCGGTACGTCGAGTTCTTCAGCGACGACGACGCGATGGAGGCGTCGTTGCGGTGGTACGCCGCGATGGGTGGCGACCAGTTCAAGGAGATCGGCCCGGTCGACGTGCCGACGACGTTCGTGTGGGGCAACGACGACGTCGCGATCGGCGCCCAGGCAGCGCGCGGCTGTGGCGAGTGGTGCCGCAACGACTTCGAGATGCGCGTGCTCACCGACCGCGGCCACTGGATCCCCGACGAGGACCCCGACGCTCTCGTCGACGCGATCCTCGCCCGGATCGGCTGAGGCGCAAGGGATCTCACGCATGCCCATGATGATGGCGGTGACGTTCACCCGCGCTGGCCGCCTCTACTACCTCGACGCCGGAAGCGTGACGGCCAAGGTCGGCGACCTCGTGCTCTACCCGACGTCGACCTCGCCCGAGGTGGCCCAGGTCGTGTGGGGCCCCGAGTGGGTCAGCGACGACGTCGGTGGCCTGCCGGTCTGCGCAGGCCGCGCGACGCAGGAGGACGAGCGTCGCGACGAGGCGAACAAGAAGCGGCGAGCCGAGATCCAGGTGGCGGCGCAGAAGCTGATCCGCGCCCTGAAGCTGCCGATGAAGGTCAGCGGCGTCGACTGGGCCGACGTCGGCCACGAGTCGGGCCGGGCGACGGCGACGGTCTACTTCACCGCACCGTCGCGCATCGACTTCCGCCAGCTCGTGCGCGACCTCGCTCAGACCATCGATGCGAAGGTGGTGCTCACCCAGCTCTCGGCGCGCGACGACGCGCGCGTGCAGGGCGGCATCGGCTCGTGCGGTCGCGACACGTGCTGCTCGACGTTCCTCGTCGACTTCGAGCCGGTCACCGTGCGCATGGCGCGTGACCAGGACCTGCCAGCAAACCCGATGAAGATCTCGGGCGCCTGCGGCCGGCTGATGTGCTGCCTGAAGTACGAGCACCCGATCTACGACGAGTTCCGCGCGAGCACGCCGCCTGTCGGCTCGCGGGTCGAGACGCCCGAGGGCGACGGCAAGGTCGTGGCTCACGACGTGCCGCGCGACCAGGTCGTGGTGCGGCTCGAGGCCGGAGGCAAGGCCACGGTGTGCGACCGGGCTTCGGTGTGCGCCAGCCGGAAGGCGTACGACTCCAAGGCGTGACCCAGCCCACGGGCGGAACTCCGCGCGGTGGCGGGGCGTCCCACTCACGGAAGATGGCAGGGTGGACCTGCCACACCGCCTGCAGTCCGGAGCCCCCGCAGTGACCTCTCGACCGTCCCGTCTGCTCCTGGGCTCCACGGGACTCCGCACGGCACGCCTGCTGCAGGGCTCCGTGGCGCTTCTGGCGGCGGCTCTCCTCGCGGGCTGCACGTCAGCGCCCGACTCCGGCTCGACGGCGTCCCCGACCGCCACCACCAGCGGCTCCGGCTCCGCGTCGCCGAGTGACTCGGGCGGCGACCCGCTGGCCCGCTTCTACGGGCAGAAGCTCGCGTGGAAGGGCTGTGGCGGCTCGTTCCAGTGCGCCGACCTGACCGTGCCGTTGGACTACGCCGACCCGACCGGCGACACCCTCGCGATCTCGGTGCTCAGGCTGCGCGCCGCGAACGAGGCCGACCGCGTCGGCTCGCTCGTGCTCAACCCGGGTGGTCCGGGCGCGTCCGGCGTCGACTATGCCCGTGCGGCTCGCGCCGTCGTCGACGAGAAGGTGCGGGCGGTCTACGACGTCGTGGGCTTCGACCCGCGCGGCGTCGGTCGCTCGGACGCCGTCACCTGCCTCAACGACAAGCAGACCGACGCGTTCTCCGCCGCCGACGGCACGCCGGACACCCCAGCCGAGGTCACCGACCTCGAGAAGTACTCGAAGCAGTTCGCCGACGCGTGCGAGGCCAACTCCGCGAAGCTCTTGTCGCACATCGGCACCGAGGACGCCGCCCGCGACATCGACGTCCTGCGCGTGGCCCTCGGCGACGACAAGCTCAACTGGCTCGGGGCGTCGTACGGCACGCTGCTCGGGGCGACGTACGCGGGCCTGTTCCCGACCAAGGTCGGGCGGATGGTGCTCGACGGCGCGCTCGACCCGGCGCTCACCAACAACGAGCTCGCGCACGGGCAGGCCAAGGGTTTCGAGGTGGCGCTGCGCCGCTTCGTGGAGGACTGCGCGAAGCAGTCCGACTGCCCGCTGCCGCGTGACACCCAGGCCGGCATGGACCGCGTCAAGCAGTTCCTCGACGACCTCGACGCCAACCCGCTGTCGACCGGCGACCCGAATCGTCCGCTCACCGAGGCGCTGGGCGCCAACGCGATCCTCAGCTACATGTACGTGCCGCCGTTCGACTGGGAGCAGCTGCGCTTCGGCCTCCAGCTCGCGTTCGACGGCGACGGCTCGGTGCTGCTCGCGATGCTCGACTCCAGGCTCCAGCGCAACGAGAACGGGAAGTACACCTACAACCCGTACTCCTCCTTCCTGTCGATCAGCGCCGTCGACCGGCCCGACCGGCCCACGACCGCCGAGTCGGCCGACATGGCGGCGATGTGGGCCAAGGAGGCGCCGGTCTTCGGCGGCTTCTTCGGCTGGGGCAACATCGTCTTCGGCTACTGGCCGGTGGCCGCCACCGGTACGCCGGCCGCGATCACCGCGCCGGGCACGGGGCCGATCCTGGTCGTGGGCACCACCTACGACCCGGCCACGCCGTATCCCTGGGCGCAGGCGATGGCCAAGCAGCTCGAGGGCGGTGTGCTGCTCACCCGCGTGGGCGACGGGCACACGGCGTACGGCATGGGCTCGCAGTGCATCGACGACGCGATCGACACGTACCTGGTGAGCGGCGATCCGCCGACCGACGGCACAGTCTGCCGCTGACCTGCGGTTTCACGCTCGTTCACTGGTGCACGCGGTCGGCCGCGGACGGCGTCCGGCCGATTCGGAGGCACCGGGCGTGGTCGGGTATCGTTCCGACTCGTGCTCGCCGCCCTGCGGTGACCACGCCGCCTTAGCTCAGTCGGTCAGAGCGACGCACTCGTAATGCGTAGGTCATCGGTTCGATTCCGATAGGCGGCTCCATGGCGCCACCTGCGGTGATACCGCCGGTGGCGCTTTCAGTTGGGCTCGCTGTCCGGGTCACTCGTCCCCATCTCGTCCCCGATCATCGTGTCGAGCCGTCGCACGGCGCTGTTGAGATGGTCGGCGGACAGCAGGTGCCCGTAGGTGTCGTGGGTGGTCCGGCTCGACTGGTGTCCGAGCAGCGACTGGACGCTCTTGAGGTCAGCGCCGGCCGCGATGAACAGCGACGCCGCCGTGTGGCGCAGGTCGTGGGGCCGGTGACCGACAGCGGTCGTCCAGCCGACGGCGCGCCGCCAGTTCGACTCGCTGATCACGCGACCGCCGGGTGCCGCGAACAGCGGCTCGTCGATGCCCTTGCCCTCCATCCGGGCTAGCACCAGCGGCACGGCGGCGTTGGCGACGGGGACGCTCCGCCGCCGCCGCCCCTTGGGGTACGGCTTGAGGCTGGCCTTGCCCCCGCCGTGGTCGTAGATGACGGTCCGGCTCACGTCGAGCGTCATGGTCGTGTCGCTGCTGACGGAGGTGCCGATCAGGACGTCGCCGACGCGCAGCCCTGCGAGCTCGCCCCAGCGCAGTCCGGTGAGGCCCAGCACCAGGGTGATGTCCGCCTGAGGACTGCGTTCGAGCTGCAGCCGATGGAGCTCGCGGAGGGCCGTGAGCGTGAGGGGCCGAGCCCGCTGCGCCTGCTCATCCCTCCCACGCCCGGGTGCGCGTCGGACGGTGACGTCAGAGGCGACGTTCTGAGTGAGCCTGCCGTCGCGGGTGGCGAAGCTGAGCAAGGCCTTGAGGGTGGCGAGGACTCGTGTGGCTGTTGCGGGAGACAGGTGCTTGTCGCTGACGAGGGTGCGGGCGAACTCCTCGACGTCGGTGCGCCGCATGACGCCGATGGGCTGCTTGCCGAGCGCGGGCAGGATGTGGACGGCGAGTGCGCTCTGGTCGCTCTGGAAGGTCCGGCGTTCGACCTGCGGCTCGCGCACCGGCAGCCACTGCGCGGCCAGCTCTGCGAGAGTCGCCCGACCGAGGGTGGGATCGACCCAGCCGGAGCTGTCGAGGCGGGCGCGCTGCTGACGCTCCCAGGCTTCGGCCTGGCGGCGCTGCGCGAATGTCTGGTCGGCGACGACGCGGCCGCGGACCTTGACCCGGACGCGGTAGCGGCCGGACGCGGTCTTGTTGATCATGCTCGGGCTCCTACGGCGGGTGCAGTCCGGTATCGCAGCCCCGAACGGGGGATGCCAAGGCCGCGCGCGCGAACCTGTGGACGACACGCGCAAGGCGTCACGCTCAGCGCCCATGGCCGGTGCCCGAGTTGCTCACCGGCGCGTCGCCGTCGAGGACGCGCTGCAGGCAGGCGGTAGGGATCCGGATCAGCTTGCCCATGCGCACGACCGGGGTGGGCCAGGCGCCGGTGCGGACGAGCTCGTAAGCCAGCCCGCGACCGATGCCCAAGACGCGGGCGGCTGTGGGGAGGTCGACGAGCGGCGGGAGCTGCGCGAGTTCGATGTGGCTCATGGGCGTCTCCTGGCGGGTGGGTGCCACCTGGCAGCGGCGGATACCACCAGGTGCGCGTCGAGAGGCCTCGACACGCATCGGGCGCTGCCCGAGTCCGTCACGGACTCCGTCATCAGTCGTCGATGGCGCGTGACTCCGTCACCGACTCCGTCACGAGCAGGTCAGAGCCGCCGGGACGAGCGCCTGTTCCGTCGCGGACTCCGTCACGACATCGACGGTGGCGCCGGCGCTGTCGTGGAGTCCGTCACCGACTCCGTCACGGCGTCAAGGCGGTGTCGGCGCTTCACGGAGTCCGTCACCGACTCCGTCATCGCGTCCTTGGGCTCCCGCACGTTGAGGACCCCGACTCCGGCCGCGGCATCGAGATCGCTGCCTCGCTGCCTGATCGACCCATTCGGCTTGGCATGTCGTCCATAGGTGCACGTGTGACGCTGAAGGTTCAGGTCTTGCCCGTGACGGAGTCGCCGGCCGTCATCGTCAGCCCCGTGGCTCGGCTCCTGACGCCGGCGAGGCGCACCGCGACTGCACGAGGTCAACTGACCTCACCGGTCCGAACCGTGCCGGGTGGTCACATCTCGTGCTGCATGGTTCGGGCGCGAAAATGGCGGCTGTTGCTGCAACAAGGGGCCACAGCGGCGCTCCGCTCCTTGGAGCCAGAGGAGTACGCAGTGGTTGCCAGTCGAAGCGCGAGCGGCGAACACGCGAATCTGGTGCGTTAGCGGGTCTTGACCGATGGTGGCTCCGGTTGCGGTTGGCGCACCGACCCCCCGTTGATGACCGACAAGTGCTGGACCGGTCTGCCCCCGGTCTGGTCAATCGGGGTGTGTGGGTCGCGGCGATGGTGTCTGTCGGCGCCCCAACCATGGTGCGCGGCAGCTGGCTCGTGCCTGAAGCGATACCGACAGTGACGTCTGCAGAAGCCGCCGCAGCCTCGGTCAAACGACCATGTTGCGGAGGGGCTCTCCCGAGACCCAGCGACTGAGCTGCTCCGCGACGAGCGTCCTTGCGCGGGGAAGGAAGGCCGATGCGTCCCCGCCGACGTGGGGGGAGATGAGGACGCCCGGAGCGGTCCAGAGCGGATGCGCAGGCGGGAGAGGTTCGGGATCTGTTACGTCGAGGGCGGCGCGCAGGCGCCCGGTCGATACCTCGGCCAGTAGTGCCTCCTGATCGACGACCGGACCGCGACCGACGTTCACGAGCAGGGCGCCATCGGGCATAGCTGCGAGGAAGCGCGCGTCCACGAGCCGCTCAGTGTCCGAGGTCAGCGGCACGGCCAGGACCACGATGTCGGACGCCGGCAGCAGGCGTCCGAGCTCCGTAACGGGAGACACGCCCTCGCGCGCACGCCGCGCAACGATAGACACCTCGACCTCGAAGGGTTGGAGGCGATCCACGATCGCCATCCCCACGCCGCCCGCACCGATCACAAGGACGCGCTTGTCGGCCAACGACTCGCGCCGTGTGTGCCTCCACTCGCCGTGAGGCATGGCTCGTGCGAAGTCGTCGATGCCCCTCAACGAGGCGATGACGAGACCCAGCGCGAGCTCTGCGGTCGACGCCTCATGTACGCCGACGGCGTTGCACAGCCGCACGCCGGGAGGGATGAGGGGAAGCGCTGACTCGTAACCGATGGTGAGAACCTGCACGACTTGGAGGGCAGGCATCTGGCTTATGAGCTCGAGCGTCTCCGGTCGGCCCATGTACGGCGGGACATAGAAGCCGATCCGGCCCATGTCCGCGTCGATGTGCAATGAGTGCGGGTCGATGGATGCCACACCCGTCGCACTTTCGGGCATAACGTCGGGAGTCATCGCGGCGATCAACATGGCGTGTGCTCCTTGGGCTCTACCTTCATGCAGGCCAGAACGACAGCGCTGTGGTCGAGCGATCCGAGCCCACGATCTTCGAGGCGCCGGTACAACGTGGTCACCGCACGCGTCACCTCCAGCTCGGCCCCAAGGTCCGACGCCGTCGTGAGGGCGTGCTCGAGGTCCTTGAGCTGGTTGCGGGCCGAACCTCCCGGCTGGAAGTGGCCGGTTTCGAGTTTTGACCTCTTCACCGCCAGGGCGCGGGAGCCGGCGAGACCGGCGGACAGGAGGTCGAGCACTGCTCCATCGGGCAGGCCGGCGGACCGTGTCAGAGTGAGCGCCTCGCCGATCGCGGCGAGCGTCGCTCCGACTACGACCTGATTGGCCATCTTCGTGGTGGCGCCAGCACCGACCGGCCCCAGGTGCACCACGTATCCCCCGATCACGTCGAGCAGTGTCTTACAGCGGACGAAGTCGTCATCCGAGGCTCCGACCATGATCGCCAGCGTCGCCTCTTGCGCCCCCACGTCACCGCCGCTCACCGGGGCGTCCACGACACCTACCCCCGCACGGTGCAATCGCTGCGACAGCGATCGCACCGCAGCGGGAGCGACCGTGCTGAGGACGACGAGCAGGTCGTCCCGCTGCAGCGCTCCTCTGAGGCCCGCGTCGAGGGCCTCGTCGATCTGGGGCATGTCCGGGAGCGCCACGAGGACGACGGGTGCATCGACGTCGGCGACCGACGTCACGACCTCGGCACCCGCTTCCGCGGCGATCGTGGCGGCTGGAGCTGAACGGTTCCACGCCTGGACGGTGCGTCCGCTCCTGACGAGATTGAGGCACACCGGCAGGCCGATCGCACCCAGACCCACTACTGCGACGTCGGCCCGACGTGTTCCGTTGCGGGGCATCGGCTCGCCTTCCTTCCGGTGTGGTGGGACGCGTGAGGTCAGTGGAGGCTCAGCGCTGCGAGGGCGGCGTTCACGATCGCGCCGGGCTCCAGCCCGTACGCCGCGTACAGCTCGCTGACCGAGCCCGACTGCCCGAACGAGTCAACGCCGACGGGCACGCACACTGTGCCGAGGGCACCCCCCAGCCACGCGAGGTGGTGGGAGGCGGCGTCGTGCACCGTCACGAGCGGCATCCCGGGGACGAACGTGGTGCGCAGGGCGCCAGGGAGGTCGGGAACGGTCGCGGTGCTGATGCCCCGACGCAGGCTCGCCTGCCAGTCGCGGTAGAGCCGGTCCGACGACGTGATGTCGACGACCACGGCCCGGATCCCCTCCGACTCCAGCTCGAGGGCGGCGGCCAGAGCCTCCGGCACCACGGCTCCCGACGCTGCAATGGTGACGGCGGGACGTCCGCTGCCTGCCCCGACCGGCTCGCGGCCAGCGTCGTAGAGGCGGTAGGCACCGGAGAGCACCTGCCTGCGGAGCACCTCGTCACCCAGGCGCGAGCGCGCCTCCTCGAAAGGCGCCTGGTCCAACGGCCGGGTCGAGAGGCGGAAGTAGAAGGCGCCCGGCGAGTCCGTGCGGGAGGCACGCCCGACACGGCCGAGGGCGTCGCAGAGCAGCCAGTCGAGCGCGACCGCGAAGGCCGGCTCGTGGAACGTCACCCCCGGCAGTTCGAGCCCCACCGACGGCGTGATCGTCGACTGGTGGGCGCCGCCCTCCGGGGCCAAGGTGATGCCGGAGGGGGTGCCCGCGACGACGAAGCTCGCGCCGGAGTAGACCGAGTAGAGGAACGCGTCGAGGCCTCGGAGGACGAAGGGGTCGTACACGGTGCCGATGGGCAGCAGGCGCTTCGAGCTCAGGTCCCACGAGAGCCCGAGCTGCCCGAGCAGGATGAACAGGTTCATCTCCGAGATGCCGAGCTCCACGTGCTGCCCGGCTGGGCTCTCCGCCCAGCGCAGCGCGGGATCGACGTGCCAGTCCCTCCTTTGCTCAGGGCTGAAGACGCCGAAGCGGTTGATGAAGCCGGCGAGGTTGGTGGAGGTGGCCACGTCGGGCGCAGTGGTCACGAGGTGCGGGGCGACCGGCTCGAGGCGGGACAGGTCGGTGAGGATCCGCCCGAACGCCTCCTGCGTCGAGACAGGGCGCCCGGGCGACCTCGTCATGGTGGACGCCGGGATCTCGACGGGCGGCTCCTCGGGGGACGGCTCACGGGCCATCGAGGTCCGTCGTGAGGCCACGAGCGCGGCCTCATCGCTGCCCTCCGGGAAGCACTCCCAGTCGTCCGAGCCGATGCCGAGGGCTCCGCGGAGCTCCTCGATCTGCTCGGACGTCAGCAGCGACGAGTGGTTGCGGGGGTTGCCCGCGGTGGGCAGGCCCCAGCCCTTGACCGTGTAGGCGAAGACGACGCTCGGGCGGTCGCCGACACGGTCGCACTCCTGGAACGCGTCGAGCAGGGCGGGGATGTCATGCCCACCGAGGTCCGTGACCAGGCCCGGGAGGTCCTCATCGCTCATCCCCTGCACCAGCTGCACGACCGCGGGAGGCGCAGCCTCGAGGAACCGCTCGCGCAGCGAGGCGGCATCGAGGGAGAACATGGACTGGTACTGCTCGTTGGGCATGGCATCGATCCACGCCCGCAGCTCGTCGCCACCGGGCAGACCGAAGGCCTCCGTCAGGCGGCGCCCGTACTTCACCTCCACCACGTGCCAACCAGCCGCCTCGAACTGCGAGCGCCACTGGTGGATGCGGGTGCCGGGCACGACGCGGTCCAACGACTGACGGTTGAAGTCCACGATCCAGAGCACGTTGCCGAGGCCGCTGGTCGCCGGGTCTGACACCGACTCCCACACGCTTCCTTCGTCGAGCTCGGCGTCGCCGATGATGGCGACGAACCGGCAGCCCGGTCGGCTGCCGAAGTGGGCGTCCACGTAGCGGCGGGTGGCGGCCGCGAAGAGCGGAGCTGCGGCGCCCAGGCCGACGGATCCCGTCGAGAAGTCGACCGGGTCCGGGTCCTTGGTCCGCGAGGGGTACGCCTGGAGGCCGCCGAACGCCCTCAGCCGCGTCAGGTACTCGCGCTCGACGTTGCCGAGCAGGTACTGGACGGCGTGGAAGACGGGGGAGGCGTGCGGCTTGACAGCCACCCGGTCGTCCGCGTCCAGGTGGGCGAACCACAGGGCCGTCATGATGCTCACCATGGAGGCGGAGGACGCCTGGTGCCCGCCCACCTTGACCCCGTCGTGGAGATCCCGGTCGTGGTTGGCCGAGTCGACCATCCGCACGGCGAGCCAGAGCACCCGACGGGCGACGGACTCCAGGAGCTCAAGCGGCGGGCGCGTTGCGCAGGGTACCGGTCCCGGCTCGGACAGGGACTCGCTCATCGTCACCTCGTGTTTGGAGCATCCGACATGAATGCCTGTGGTGGATCAGGGCATCACCTGAAGCGGCTCGTGATTGCATACGATGGTGAGGCTCTGAGCGCGCGAGATGGAAATGTAACACTCGATCTGGTCAAAGTTGTATACGTATGGCGTCGCTTGGACTACCTTCGCCCGCATCCCCATCCGCGGGGATCAAGGGAACTGAGGAGTGTGAATGCGTACATCTCGACGACTCGTCGCAGGCTCTGTCCTGGCGATCAGCGCCCTGGCTCTCGCGGCTTGCGGGAGCTCCGGAGGGGGCGACACCAGTTCGTCCGCCGCCCCGACCTCCGGGGGAACCAGCAGTGCCGCAGTCTCGGCTGAGGTCCTTGCCGCGGTCGAGGCCGCCAAGGCGCTGCCTACGTTCGAGGTCCCAGGCGAGGCCATCAACGTCTCGAGCCTCGCCGGCAAGAAGGTATTCGACATCCCGTCGGTTCCCAACCCGTTCCTGCAGAGCATCTCGGACGCGATCAAGGAGGCCGCCGAGTCCGTCGGTGCCGTCTACACCGTCTGCGACAACCAGGCGCAGGTCTCCCAGTGGGCCGCGTGCATCGACCAGGCGATCAACTCCAAGCAGGACATCATCCTGCTGAACGGAGCCCCCGACCCCCGTGCTCTCGCGCCCCAGATCCAGGCGGCCAAGGAGGCCGGGATCCCCGTCGAGGTCATCCACTTCCACGACGACTCCTCCGAGCAGCCGACCGCATGCGAGGGCTGCGCCGACGTCTCTGGGATCGTGACTGCGCCGTTCTACACGGCCGGCACTGCAGCGGCGAACTGGATCATCGCCGACTCGGGCGGCACCGCCAACACCCTCATCGTGGGCGGTTCGGACATCCTGCCGAGCCCCGGGACCATCGACGCGATGACGAAGGCGTTCGACGGGAACTGCGGCGCCTGCAAGTACACGATCATCAACATCCCCGTCGCGGACTGGAACACCAAGACGCAGGGCGAGATCCAGGCGGCGCTCCAGTCGAACCCGGACATCAAGTACGTCTACGTCCTGTACGACGCGATGGTCGCCGGTGCCGTCCCCGCGGTCGAGACCCTCGGTCGCACCGACGTCAAGATCGGCAGCTACAACGGGTCGCCCTTCGCCCTCGACTTCATCGCCCAGGGCAACACGGTGGCCTTCAACGTCGGTGAGGACACCCCCGGAATCGGCTACGCAGCCATGGATCAGGCGTTCCGCCTCATGCTGGGAAAGCCCACCATCCTGACGCGGACTCCCATCCGCATCTGGGACGACACCAACGTCGCCGAGGCAGGTACTCCGGCTCAGGCGGGAGTCGGGTACGGCGACGCCTACGTCGCCGGCTACAAGGCCCTCTGGACCAAGTAGTCCTGACGAGTCAGCCGCCGCCTGTCCCGCGCCCCCCGCGCGGGGCAGGCGGCGCTCAACTCCCGCTCGCGCACAGGGACGAGGGGACCCGGCGCAGCACACCAGTCGGCGAAAGGGATCTCGTGTCCGAGACGGCACCGTTGCTTAAGATCACCGGCCTGACCAAGGTCTTCGGCGGGCAGAGGGCGCTGGACGGCGTCGACCTTGTCGTCAACCCTGGAGAGGTCCACGGACTGCTGGGGGAGAACGGTTCGGGCAAGTCGACGCTCATCAAGATCCTCTCGGGGTTCCACGCCCCCGACGAGGGCCGCCTCGAGGTCAACGGCAACGAGGTGAGCCTGCCTCTCCTGCCGGGACAGTACCGCGACCTCGGCTTCGAATTCGTTCACCAGGACCTCGGCCTGTTACCCAGCCTCACGGTGGCCGAGAACTTCGTCATGGGGGATGTGGCCGCCTCGCGCGCCATGACCTTCTCCTGGCGCGAGGCGCGGCGTCGGACCGCGGCGATCTGCGAGCAGTACGGCGTCGACATCGACCCCTCGGCACCAGTCGACGAGATCCGACCCGTGCAGCGAGCGGTGCTCGCCATCCTCCGCGCCATCGAAGGCCTCAAGACCTCGCGCGTCTTGGAGGAGGGCGCTGAGGCGCCGCCCAGCCTGCTGGTCCTCGACGAGCCGACCGTATTCCTCCCCAAGCAGGAGGTCGGCACCCTGTTCTCCCTCATACGCAACATCGTGTCGACCGGGTCCAGCGTGCTCTTCGTGTCGCACGACCTCGACGAGGTCCGCCAGATCACCGACACGGTGAGCGTCCTCCGCGATGGGCACTCCGTCGGCACCCTCACGACCGCGGGTTCGACCAAGCGAGACCTGGTCAAGCTCATCGTGGGTCACGACCTGCAGCCGGGTCAGCCGCACGCTGTCGGGAGGACGCGCACCGACGACATCGTGCTCAGCGTCCGTGGGCTGCGCACCACGCTGGTCGAGGAGGCGTCCTTCGACGTTCACCGCGGCGAGGTGCTCGGCCTGGCCGGACTCGTCGGCTCTGGAGCCGAGGACGCCGTCTACGCCCTGTTCGGCAGCGGCACGGCGCAGGGCGAGCTCACCATCGACGGTTCCACCGTCGATCTCTCTGACTTCACCGAGAGAGAGGCGGTGCAGCTGGGGATGGCCCTGGTCCCGGCCGACCGGAAGAACGACGGGAGCATTGCCGACCTCCCGATGGAGGACAACATCAACGTCACGGTGCTCGGCCACTACTTCACGGGCGGCCGGCTCGACCACTCCGGACTCAGGGACAACGCCCGGACGTTGCTGGAGGAGTTCGACGTCCGGCCGCAGTCCCCAACGATGGACTACGGCTCGTTCTCGGGCGGCAATCAGCAGAAGGCCATGATGGCCAAGTGGTTGCAGCTGTCGCCCAAGATCCTGCTGCTGCACGAGCCGACGCAGGGCGTCGACATCGGGGCCCGCGAGCAGATCTACCGGGTCATCAAGTCGCGGACCCACACGACCACCTCGATCGTGGCCAGCTCCGACTACGAGGAGCTCGCTACCTTGTGCGACCGAGTCGGCATCTTCGTGAAGGGGCGCCTGCTCGGCTTCCTCGTCGGCGACGAGATAACGCACGCCAAGATCGCCGAGCTGAGCATGGGCCGAACCGACGACGTCCTCGAGGCGGTCGGCCACGACGCAGCATCAGACCCGAGCCAGACCAGGCAATCGAGCCCCTCGCAGGGAACGGAGTAACCACGTGGCAACGGCAAACCAGTCAGGAAGCACCGAGGCGCAGGTGACCGACTCCGTCCCTGCGACGTCTCCGGCGCCAGCGCGACGGTCGCGTGGATGGCTCGAGGCCTACGCGCTACCTCTGGCGTGGCTGGTCATCATCATCGTCTTCAGCATCATCCGGCCGGAGACCTTCGCCCAATGGTCCAACGTCTCGTCGATCCTCGCGTCGAACGCCGTCCTGGTGATCATCTCGTTGGCCCTGATCATCCCCCTGACGACCGGCGACTTCGATCTGTCCGTCGCGGCCGTCGCCGGGTTCAGCGCGGTGATCATCGCCCACCTCAACGTCAACTGGGGCTGGAACATCTGGCTCTCGGTGTTGTGTGCGCTCGCCGTCGGCTTCTTGGTGGGGCTCATCAACGGCTGGCTCATCGTGGTCCTCGGCATTGAAAGTCTGATCGTCACCCTCGGCATGAGCACGATCGTCACCGGCGTCATGCTCTGGGTCACTGACGCCCGGACCGTCGTCGGTGTAGACCCTGCCCTGGTCAACATGGTCGTGCGCAACCGCCTCTTTGGTATCCCTTACATCTTCTTCTACGCGCTGATCTTCACGGTCGTGATCTGGTACGTCTTCCAGCACACCCCCGTTGGTCAGCGGATGCTCGTGGCGGGGCGAAACCGGGACGTGGCACGTCTGGCTGGCATGAGGGTTGGGCTCCTGCGCTGGGGGGCGCTGATCGCCGGCTCCATGCTGGCTGCATTCGCGGGCATGCTCCTGGTCGGCCTTTCGGCGTCCGCCGGGCCTTCGACAGGGCTTGACTACCTGCTTCCAGCTTTCGCGGCTGCGTTCCTGGGCTCGACGACGATCCGCCCGGGGCGCTTCAACGCCTGGGGCACTTTCATCGCGGTGTACTTCCTGGTCACGGGTATTACGGCTTTGCAGCTGCTCGGCGCCAAGACGTTCGTGCAGTACCTCTTCTACGGGCTGGCACTCATCATCGCGGTGGCGCTCTCCCAGCACATCAAGCGCCGCCGCACCCGGCAGGGCTTCTGACCGTGGCGTCGCAGGTGCCCGGAGCTCTGGGCGCACGCCTGCTGGAGGCGTGGGAGGGCGGTCCTCTGCTCGACCCATCGGACGAGAGCTGGCAGGGACTCGACCACGCCTCCGCGCTGGCCGTCGGCCGAGAGGTGCTCGACCGGCTGGGAGCGGGGTCCTCCGCGTGCTGGAAGCTCGGAGCCACGGACGCCGCGACCCAGGCGAGGCTCGGCGTACCCGGTCCGATCAGCGCGCCCGTGGTGCCGACCCGCGTGCAGCACGGGGTGGGCGAGTGCACGGTCGACCGTGCGCAGTTCCGCCAACCCCGCCTCGAGGCGGAGATCGGCCTGGTCGCGGTCGAGGGCGGCTGGGTCGCGGTGCCCGCGGTCGAGATCGCCGACTGCCGGGTGGACGGATGGCAGCTGCCTCCGTGGGCGGTGCTGGCCGACTCCTGCCTGCAGGGCGCGATGATCTTCGGCACGGCGGCGCCCACCGCCGGCGCGCCGGGCGATGTCGTCGAGGTCCTGGTGCGTCGCGACGGGCAGGAGGTCGCTCGCGGGACGGGGAGGATCTCCGACGCGCGCGCCCGTCTCGAGGTCCTGCCGCCTGAGGCCGCCCCGGCAAGCGTCGCGACCGGCTCGCTCACGCCTCTCATGGACGCGCAGCCCGGCCGATGGGACTTCGACTTCGGCGCCTTCGGCAGGCTCCTCGTCGATGTGGTCTGACCGTGGTGAGGTCTGCAGCGGTCCACGACCGCCCGATACGGTCCACGGTCGAGGGCGTCGCGATCAGCGTCGTCATCCTGATGGTCGGCAGCTTCACGATCATCGGTGCCTCCGCGAACGCACCCACGATCAGCGAGGCCCTCGCGCTGACACCTGTCGGTGTCGGCGCCATCGCCTCGGTCGCGTACTTCGGCGCCCTGTCCACCTCCGGCTTCGCCGGTCGGCTGACCGACGTGCGCGGCCCGGTCCCGGTGATCGTCGTGGGCCTCCTCCTGCTCATGGCAGGCAACGCCATCGCGGGGCTCGCGGTCCAGGCCTGGGCCTTCTACGCCGGCATCTACGTCTGCGGGCTGGGCTACGGCGCGGTGAACCCAGCCACGACCGTGATGTCGAACCCACCCGGCCCGCGACGTCGTGGCCTGCTGATGAGCATCAAGCAGTCCGGCGTGCCGATGGGCGGGATCCTTGCCGGGGCCGTCCTGCCCGCGGTCGCCCTGGCCGCCGGATGGCGCACGTCGTTCGCCGTATCCCTCGCCGTCTGCTTGCCGGTCCTCGCCTTCGTCGTGCTGCGGCGTCGCGACGACCGCGCAGCCAGGGCAGAGGAACGGGAACCGCACACTGTCAGCCGCACCCTGCTCCTTCCGAGCGGGTATGTCTTCGGCCTCCTCATCGCCGGCGTCCAGGTGAGCATCTTCGCCTTCACCGCCGTCTACCTGGTGGAGGCCCGTGGCGCCTCGGCCACCGAGGCCGGGCTGGGCGTCTCCGTCCTGCTCGTCGGCGGTGTCGTCGGACGACTGTTCTGGGGCTGGCTCTCCGACGCGCTCATGGCACATCGGCTCGCGCTCCTGCAGGTGATAGCCGGGCTCGGAGCGGTGGCCCTCTGCGCCCTTGCGGCCGTCCCCGACGCCCTGACGCTTCCCGTGCTCATCCTCCTGGGCCTGTGCTCCGTCGGGTGGAACGGCGTCTACATCGCCGTCATCGCGGAGTCGACCCCGAGCGATGCCGTGGGCAGATCCACGGGCACGTCGCTGTCGCTCATCAACCTCGGCGCGATCGTCGTCCCCCTGCTGGTCGGCGTCCTCGTCCATCGGGCCGGGGGATGGCTGGTCGGCCTGCTGACCCTGGCTGCAGTCAGCGTGCTCGCCCTTGTGTGGGCAACGGTCGCATCGGAGCGCACGGGCCTGCGACCCGTGCCTGAGTCGGAGGCGCTCGCCTGATGGAACACAGGAATCTCGGCGCCACGGGGCTGCCGGTGTCGCGCCTCGTGCTGGGCACCGCCACCTTCGGCGGCCAGTGCGACGAGGAGACGTCCCACCACATCCTCGACCACGCCGTCGAGTTGGGCATCACCACCATCGACACCGCGGACAAGTACCCGCTGGGCAGCGGCTACGAGAAGGCCGGCATCACCGAGTCGATCGTGGGGCGGTGGCTGCACAGCCGTCGCCACGAGGTGGTCGTCGCGACGAAGGTGCACGGCCCCACAGGGCCCATGCCCTGGGACCGGGGCCTGGGGCGCCGACACGTGACGGAGGCGGTCGACGCCTCCTTGCGCCGCCTGCAGGTGGAGGCGATCGACCTCTACCAGCTGCACCGGCCCGATCCCTCCACGCCCCTGCTGGAGACTCTCGAGACCCTCGACGACCTGGTGCGCGCCGGGAAGGTGCGCTACGTCGGCTGCTCGAACTTCCTCGCCTACCAGGTGGCCCAGGCCCTCGGCAGGAGCGAGGCGAGGCGTCTGGTGCGCTTCGCCTCGGTGCAGCCGCGCTACAACCTGCTCTTCCGTCAGCACGAGCGTGAGCTGCTGCCGTTGTGCGAGGAGGAGGGACTCGGCGTCCTCAGCTACAACCTGCTCGCGGGCGGGATGCTGACCGGCAAGCACTCGGCCGACAGTCCCCCCGAGCCGGGCAGCCGGTTCGACAGCACGGACGCGGCCGAGCTGTACCGCGAGCGGTACTGGCACGTCGAGGCCTTCGACGCCGTGACGGCGCTGACCGCGCTCGCGACGGAGCGCGGCATCACGCTCCCGGAGCTCGCGACAGCGTGGGTCGCCGCTCAGCCGGCCGTGACGTCGGTCGTCGTCGGGGCGACCCGGCCCGAGCAGCTCGACACGATCGCGGCGGGCCTGGCGCACGCCCTGGACGAGGACGTGCTCGACCGCATGGACGCCGTGACCCGACGCTTCCGCTGGGGCGACGCGGTGCAGTAGCCGCGCCCCAGGGCGCAACGCGCTGGGGCGCTCGAGCCGGCGCGGGCAGGCGCAGCGCGGGCCGAGGCGGTGCCGCGTACCACCCGCGCCGACTCAGCGCTCGGATGCGACCAGTCGCCCCGACTGGAACACGGCCGCCCTGGCCGCGGCGCTCGCCACGACGCGGGGGTCGGCGAGCGGGTCCTCGCGCAGGACGAGGAGGTCGGCCACCTTCCCCGTCTCGATCACGCCGACCTCGTCGGAGATGCCCAGGAGCCGGGCGACGTTGACGGTCATCGTCGACAGCGCCTCTCGCGTCGACATCCCAACGATGTCGACGTAGGAGGCCATCTCCTCGGCACAGCTGCCCTGCGGGAAGTGGGTCAGACCCGCATCGCCGCCCGCGACGATCGGCACTCCGGCCTCGAACGCCGACCGGATGCTCTGCGCGTGCCGCTCGTGCGTGCGCTTGTGCTGATCGACGATGACCTGGGGGATGCCCATGTCCGCCCCCCGCATGGCGAAGGCGCGGTACATCGAGAGCGTGGGCGACAGCGTGACGCCGTTGGAGACCATGAGCTCCAGCGACTCGTCGTCGATGTAGATTCCGTGCTCGATCGTCTGCGCGCCATGGCGGGCTGCGGCCCGGACCGCCTCTGCGGACTCGGCGTGCGCGGCCACCGGGACGCCCTGCAGCCGTGCCTCGGAGATGACCGCGGCGAACTCCTCCTCCGACAGCCCGTTGCGCTCGGCAGGGCACAGCGGGTTGAAGCCCGTGCCGCTCACGCCCACCTTGATCCAGGCCACTCCGTCCTTGAGCTGGCGCCGCACCGTCGCACGCGCCTCGTGCGGGCCCACGACCTGCTCGCCGAGCCCGTAGCGGTACGGCCGGTCCTCGAAGATGTGCGACGGGTGGAAGTCGGCCAGGCCACCCGGCGCCGACAGGATCCGACCGGCCGGGAACACGCGCGGTCCGGTGATGTCGCCGCGCGCGATGGCGTTGCGGACCTCGACGCCGATGTTGGCGCGGCTGCCGACGTCGCGGATGGTGGTGAAGCCGGCCGAGAGGACGGTCCGCGCGTTGACCACCGCGTCGAGGGTCGCCTCCGGGACCGACTTCCGGAGCTCGATGTCGTAGGGGTCGGCGACGTCGCGGTAGATGAGGTGGCAGTGCGCGTCCATGAGGCCGGGCACCACGAACCCGCCGTCGAGGTCGATGACGGTGTCGTCGTCGCCCGGCGTCACGTCGTGGCCGAGGGAGGCGATGCGGTCGCCCTCGATCACCAGGGTGCCCGTGGCCGCTTCGAAGGCGGCGCCGCGGTAGAAGGTGCCGTTCGTCAGCAGCGTCCTCGTCATGATGACTCCTCCTTCAGCGGTACTGCTGGGCCATGTCGCGGAACTCCTCGTAGGTGCCGAACTGAGCCACGCGCGCCCGTGACGGCACCCCGAGCAGCTCGCCGACGTCGGTGCTGACCTGACGCAGCGCGTCCAGGTCGACGCCGGTGCTGACGCCCATCTCCCGGAACATGTGGACGACGTCCTCGGTCGGCACGTTGCCCATGCCCAGGACCGACACCGGCATCGCGATGCCGCCGCCGTACCCGCCCATGCAGGACTCGAACGACGTAGCACCCGCCTCCCAGGCCGCGACGACGTTCGCCAGCGCCATCCCGGTGCGCTCGTGCAGGTGGACGCCCAGCGTGACGCCGGGGAACCTCGACACGATGGCCGCGACGCGGTCGCCCACCGCGCGCGGGTTCGACATCCCGATGCTGTCGGCGATGCTCACCTCGTGGATGCCGTAGTCGACGAAGGACGAGATCAGGTCGAGGACGGCCGCCTCGGGCACCGGCCCCTCGTACGGGCACAGGAAGCAGATGCCCATCCCGACGTCGAGCGTGACGCCGCTGTCCTTCGCCAGCTCGGCGATCAGCCGGACCTGCTCGAGGTTGTCGGCGATGGACATGTTGGAGTTCTTCTTGCTGTAGGTCTCCGAGGCGACGATGAGCGCGGAGATCTTGGTGCAGCCGGCGTCGATGGCGCGCTGCGCACCCTTGAGGTTGGGCACCAGCGCCCGGTAGGTGACTCCCTCACGCGCGGGCAGGCGCCTGACCAGCTCGTCGGCGTCGGCCAGCATCGGGATGACCCGCGGGTGGACGAAGCCGGTCACCTCGATCTCGGGCACGCCGGCCGCCGCGATCCGGTCGATGAGCGCGAGCTTCTCGTCGGTGGTGGGCACGTGCCAGCCCGACTCGTGGACCATCGTCTGCAGGCCGTCGCGCAGAAGGACCTCGACGATGCGGACCTGGGCTTGCTCTGCCATCTCTACTCCTCGGTGTGGGTGTTCATGACGTGGATGAGCCACTCGGCCTCGACGACCATCGCAGCGATGACGACGGCGAACCGTCGGAGGTCGTGCACGGCGTCCTGAGGCAGGAGCGAGGCGACCTCGTCGCGCACGGCGGGATGGGCGGACGTCGCAGCGTGCTCGCCGGCCAGGCGCATGACCGCGCCGTGCGCCGCGGCGAGGCCGCCTGCGGCGGCGTCCTCCCTGATCGCCGACCAGGCGGCAGACCGCCAGGACGGCCAGGCCGCCAGCTCGCGCCACAGCCCGGGCAGCACCGAGCCTCCGTGGCAGAGCAGGATGTCGTCGTCTTCCTGCGGCAGCGGCGGAGGGAGCACCGGCACCATGACGGGAAGGGGCGGATCCTCGACCCCGAGGACGCTGACGGCGAAGAGCAGGTTGAGCGGGTTGGCCCTGCGGTAGCGCTCCACCACGGCTGCCGGTGCGGCTGACTCCTCCACCGCACGCAGCTGCGGGGCGCTGGTCAGGCTGCCGGCGAGACCGACGACCTCATCCGCGAAGCCTTCGGCCCGTGCGGCCTCGACGACGGCGGGGAGGGCGCCCACGGCCACGGCGAGAGCGGCCGGGTGCACCGCCAGGCGGCGGTAGACGGTGGGGACGAAGCTCGAGCGCAGCGACGTGCGGACCGAGTCGAACGCTGCCGCGACGACCCCTGAAGCCTCTGCCTCGGGGACCTCGAGTGGGTAAGCCCTGCTCACGAGCCGGTGAGCCCTTGCGCGCGGGCGATCTCGTCCTGGTTCATTCCCAGCTGCTCGCCGAGCACCTCCGAGTCGTGCGCGCCCAGCGGGGGGCCGGGCCACCGGACCCGTCCGGGCGTTCGCGTGATCCGGGGCGCCACGTTCTGCATCGCGATCTGCCGCCCGGTCTCGTCGCCGACCTCGATGATGGACCGCCGTGACTGGAAGTGCTCGTCGGCAAGCATCTCGGGCGCTCGGTAGACGCCACCGGCCGGCACACCTGCGCTGGCCAGCACCTTCACGAGCTCGTCGGCGTCGTGGGTGCGGGTCCACGCAGCGACCAGGGCGTCGATCGCCTCGTGGTTGTCACCTCGAGCCCGGTGGGTGGCGAAGCGCGGGTCGCGGGTGAGCTCCGGCTGCCCCATGGCGTCGGCCAGGCGGGCGAAGACGCTGTCCTGGTTGCCGGCGATCAGGATCTCGCGCTCGTCACG
This sequence comes from Candidatus Nanopelagicales bacterium, assembly GCA_038316965.1. Lineage (GTDB taxonomy): Bacteria > Actinomycetota > Actinomycetes > S36-B12 > CAIYMF01 > Longivirga. The sequence continues at coordinate 7,561 of JBBQAY010000022.1, read as the reverse complement.
GGTCGGGTACACGTTCGACGGCGCCACGCCCGGCAGCGTCGGCCCGGTGCGCTCCCGGAGCCAGCCGCCGGTCTGGTAGTCGCTGACCAGCGAGTCCATGAACGTGAGGACCGACTCGTAGAGCGCGACGTCGATCATCTGGCCCTGGCCCGAGCTGGTGCGCTCGAGCAGGGCCGAGACGGCGCCCAGGGCGGCGAGCACACCGGCCATCTCGTCCCCGAGGGCGATGCCCGTGCGCACGGACGGCCGCCCCGGCTCGCCGACGATGGCCCGCAGGCCGCCGACCGCCTCGGCGACCGCGCCGAAACCGGCACGGCCCGCGTGCGGGCCGTCCTGGCCGAAGCCGCTCACGCGCACCATGACGATGCCGGGGTTGGCAGCCCGCAGCTCGTCGTAGGACAGGCCCCACCGCTCCATGGTCCCGGGACGGAAGTTCTCGATGAGCACGTCGGCTGCCGCCACGAGGCGCAGCAGCGCGTCCCGTCCGGCCGGGGCTCGGACGTCGAGGACCACCGACCTCTTGTTCCGCGCGATCACGCTCCACCACAACGAGCGTCCGTCGTCGGTCGTCCGGCCCCACTGCCGGAGCGGGTCACCGGAGCCGGGCAGCTCGATCTTGATCACGTCGGCGCCGAGGTCTCCGAGCAGCTGGCCCGCGAAGGGCCCGGCGATCAGCTGACCGAGCTCGAGCACAGTGAAGCCGACGAGCGGGCCCTGCGGGCGGCTGTCGAGGTCGGACGCGCTGCCATCGGCTCCGCCTGCACGCGCGGCGCGCTGGGTGTTTGCACGACGAACCACGGAGAGTTGTATACCAGAAAATCTGCACGCTCGAACATCCCTGCGGAAACCACGAGTGCTGCCCCCTGCAGACCGAATCGCTCGCATACAATCTGCGCCGTGAACGGTCGTGAGAAGCGGATCGTGCTGGTGGCCACCAGCGGATCCATGGTGGGCACGATCCCCGTGTTCATCCTCGGCGCCACGGCGCTCTTCGTCCGCTCGGACCTCGGGTTCACCCAGGCTCAGCTCGGCGTCGCCGTCTCGGCCTTCTGGCTCACCATGGCGGCTGGTGGCGTGTTCGGCGGGCGTCTGGGCCAGCGGCTCGGGGCAGCCACCGCCGTCCGCATCGGCGTGCTGCTGTCGTGCGCCGCGCTGCTGCTCGCCGCGGCGTCCCCGCGGCTCGAGATGCTCGTGCTGGCCATGGTGCTCGCCGGCCTCGCCAACGCCCTCACTCAGCCGTCGGTCGACCTCGCGGTCTTCAACGACGTGCTTCCCGCCAACCTGGGCCTGGCCTTCGGCATCAAGCAGACAGCGCTGCCGGGCGCGGCCCTCCTCGCCGGGCTCGGGGTCTCGTCCCTGGCGCAGACGGTCGGCTGGCGGGCCACGTTCGTGGCGGGGGCGCTGGTGGGTCTGCCGGCTCTGATCCTCATGCCGCGCAGCGGGCAGGGTCCGGCCCCCCGGGTTGCGGGGCAGCGGGGGAGTGCACCGCTCCCTGGCATCTGGCTCTTCGCGGCGTCGTTCCTGCTGGCCATGATCGCGGTGTCGGCCACAGGCGCCTTCTACGTCGAGTCGGCAGTCGCCGGAGGCACGCCGGTCGAGACGGCCGGGCTGCTGCTCGCGATCGGGAGCGCCTTCGGCATCGTCGGGCGCTTCGTCTTCGCCTGGCGGCTGACGGCCGCCGCCGAGCCGCTTCGCGCGACGGCGGTCATTATGCTGGTCGGGAGCGCCGCGCTGGCCGCGCTGTCGACGGCCCCGACGGGCGCGCTCCTGCTGGTCGTCACGATCGTGGCCCTGGGGGCGGGTTGGGGCTGGAACGGGCTCCTCACGCTCGCCGTCGTCGGCTCCTACCCGGGCGATGCGGCCCGTGCCTCCGGCTTCATCGTCCTGGGGGCAGGCGCCGGTGGCATCCTGGGTCCGACGACGTTCGGCCTGGTGGTCCAGAACGTCGGCTTCACCGTCGCCTGGGGCCTCTCGGCGGCCACGATGGCCGCCGCCGCCGCCCTCCTGTTCACCATCGCTGCCCGCCGTCGGGGCCGCTCGGATCGGGCAGTCGCGGTCAGCCCGCCGCCGGCGTCCGCAGCTGGAGCATGAGCGCCGACTTCGACGAGACCACGTGGGCGCGCATGATCGACTCCGCCCAGTCCGGGTCGCGCGCCGCGAAGGCGTCGAGCAGCTCGCGGTGGTGCCGGTTGCTGCGCGAGTAGCCGCGCGGCGCGTACTGGTGCAGCGCCTGGATGATCAGCGGGAGGACGAGCACGACGTTGCGACCGGGAAGCGCGTAGGGGGCGTCGGCCGCCTCGGCGATCGACCCGTGGAACTGCGCGTTGAGCTCGGCGAAGGCGGTGATGGTGCTGGGGTCGTCCGGCGCACCGGTGGTCGTGACCCGCTCCATCTCGTCGCACAGGGCCGCGAGCTGGTCCATCCGCTCCTCGGAGATGCGCGTCGCAGCCCGCCGGGTGATGAAGGCCTCGAGCGCCTCCCTGAGGTCGTAGATGCCTTCGACGTCGAAGTTGTGCCAGTCGACGACACGGGCGCCGCGGTTGGGGGTGACCTCGACGATCCCCTCGGACTGCAGGCGCCTCAGTGCCTCGCGGATCGGAGTCCTGCTCAGCCCGTACTGGTCGGCGAGGTCGTTCTCGGCGAGGCGCGAACCGGCCGCGATGATGCCGCCGACGATGTCGCGTCGCAGGAGATCATAGGCGCGCTGGGCGGCGCCATGGTTCACGGGCACGTCGGCACACTACAGAGAGCGCTTGTCGTGGAACCTGCTCTTGTCATGATGCGCCGTCCGATCCGTCTCTCGTGGAGGGGATGTCCTTGCCGGGCTGGGACAGGATGTCGTCCCAGACGATGGCCGACATCTCCTCCCGTGAGCCGCCGCGCGTGAAGTGCCCGAACGTCCGGCTCCCGGTGAAGCGCTCGGCCAGGGCGACGGTGTCGCGGTACCGGTGGAGGTCGATCCCCGTCTCGACGCCCATGTACTCCAGCATCGCCACGAGGTCCTCCGTGGGCGTGTTGCCGAGGACGTCGGCGTCGCCCGGGAGCCACAGGTCCCCACCGAGGCCGGCGAACGCGCCCTCGACCCAGTCGACGCCCGCAAGGATCGCAGCCAGCGTGTTGGCGAGCGCGAAGCCGCCTCGCGTGTGGAGGTGGACGCCCACGGCGAGCCCGGGGTGGGCGGCCCGGATCCGCACGATCGCGTCGTGCACCTGGCGGGGATCGGCCAGACCCGCCGAGTCGGCGACGTAGATGCTCCGCGCGCCGGCGGCGACGATGCGGTCGACGAACGCGTCGAGCCGGTCGTCGGACACCAGGCCGGAGCCATAGGCGAAGAAGGACATGACGATCGCGACGTTGACCGGCGTGCCGCTGCAGATGTCCAGCGCCTCGTCCAGCTCGTCCCACATCTGCTCGTGGGTGCGGCGTTGATTGATCATGAGCACGTCGGCGTCGGTGCAGGTGAGCACGGTGATCTCGTCGACCCCCGAGTCCACGGCCCGTCGTGCCCCCCGTGCGTTGGGCACCAGCGCCCGGTAGCGCACACCCTCGCGCCGGGGCACCGCCGCGAGCAGCGCCTCCGCGTCGGCCATCTGGGGCAGGACCTTCGGGTGGGCGAACGAGGTCACCTCGATGTCGGTCACCCCCGCGTCGACGAGGCTCTCGACGAGGGCCAGCTTCTCCGAGGTCGGCAGCGTGTCCCGCACCGACTGCAGGCCGTCGCGCATGCCCACCTCTACGACGCGCAGCGATCGGGGCAGCCGCAGCGGCTCAGCAGACGGTGTCACGGGTCCTCCCGAAGGGTGAGTGCCGGTCTGATTGTGTACGAGTTATGGCCGCAGTGAACGGGGTACCACCGATTCTGGTGCGAGAAGTCTCGAACAGTCGGCCGAAGTTGTTGACCCTGGACTTCAAGGTTGCATACAGTTCCTCATCTCGCGAGGGGAGTGGAGCATGGCCGACCAGACCCGTTCCTGCGTCGAGCGCTGGGACGAGGCTCAGGCCCTCTCGCAGGCGCTCGATCCGCAGGTCAGGGCCGTCATCACCTGGATCGACGACTCCCGCTCTGAGGCGGCGGAGAAGGACGAGCGCGCCGCCCTCGGTCAGCTCGACGGCCCTCTGCACGGCGTGATCGTGGGCCTGAAGGACAACATCGATACGGCGGGCGTGCGCACCACCGCCGGCGCCGCGTTCCTCTCGGACCGCGTGCCCTCCGCCGACGCCGAGGCGGTCCGCAGGCTTAGGGCGGCCGGAGCGGTCGTCGCCTGCAAGCTCAACATGGCCGAGCTGGCTTGGGGCGCGACGACGCAGAACGCGACGTACGGCGCCTGCCGAAACCCCTGGGACCTCGACCGCATCCCCGGGGGATCGAGCGGCGGCTCCGGAGCCGCACTCGCCGCGCGGTTCTGCGAGGCCTCGCTGGGCACCGACACGGGCGCCTCGGTCCGCGTCCCGGCGGCGCTCAACGGCGTGGTGGGACTGCGTCCCACCTTCGGAGCCATCTCCAACCGCGGCGTCTTCCCCGTTGCCTACACCCAGGACACCGTCGGCCCGATGTCCCCGTCGGCGCTGACGGTCGCCCGCATCACGGAGGTGCTCACCGCCCACGACCCGGGTGACACCTACTCGCGGGTGTCGTCAGGACCTGGCCCGCTGAGCCTGCTCGGTGCACCGCTGGCGGGCCTGCGCGTCGGGGTGCCCAGCACCTTCTTCTTCGACGACCTCGACGAGGGCGTCGCCGCGCTCGTCGACAACTTCGTCTCCTGGCTGGGCACCACGGGTGCCGTGATGGTGCCCGTCGACGACTTCGGCCAGGCCGACGCGGCCGAGCACTGGACCCGCATCGTCCAGTGCGAGGGGGCGGCCCTGCACGAGGAGCGGCTGCGCACGGCACCGGGGGACTTCTCGCCCGATGTGCTGGCACGCATCTCGGCGGGTCTCGACGTCCCGGCCGTCGAGCTCGTCCGGTCGCTGGACTGGCGTGCCCGGTACCGCCACCGGCTCGGCGCGATCCTCGCCGACGTCGACCTCCTCCTCACACCCGTGGTGCCCGTGGATGTGCCGCAAGCCGGTGGCTACGACTCACGAGCGCAGACCCAGGCACTCGGCCGCATCACCTATCCCTGGGCCTTGCACGCCGGGCCGACCCTCAGCCTGCCCGTCGGTTTCCACCCGGCCTCCGGGCTGCCCGTTGGAGTCGCCCTCTCGGCCGACGAGTGGTTCGAGGCCCGCCTCTTCCAGGTTGCAGCCGCCTATCAGGAGCAGACCGGCTGGCACGAAGCCGAGCCGCCTATCGTCGAACAGGCCCGAGCCTCCCTCCGCCACCCCCAGGACCAGGAGTCCTCATGACGGATCGCCTCGAACCGCGGGACCTCGAGCCGGCGACCGTCGGCCCGGGCCCACTACAAGGCCTGCGGGTCCTCGACGTGGCCACGATGATGGCCGGACCGTGGGCCGCCACCTACCTGGCCGACTACGGCGCCGACGTGGTCAAGGCAGAGCTGCCCCGTCGCGGCGATCCCGTCCGTCACTGGGGGAGCCAGATCGAAGGCACCTCCCTCGCATGGAAGGGGCTCTCCAGGAACAAGAGGCTGATCACGCTGGCTCTCAACGTCCCGGAGGGCCAGGCTCTGCTCCGGCGGCTCGTCCGCGACTTCGACGTGCTGGTGGAGAACTACCGGCCCGGTGTCATGGAGCGATGGGGTCTCGGGCCGGACGTGCTGCTGGCCGAGAACCCCCGCCTGATCATCCTGCGGACGTCCGGCTACGGCCAGGATGGCCCCTATGCCACCAAGCCGGGGTTCGGCACGCTGGCAGAGGCGTTCTCGGGGCTCGCGTACATCACCGGTGCAGCCGACCGGCCCCCTGTCATCTCCGGCTACCCCCTGGCCGACGGCGTGGCTGCGCTCGCAGGCGCCATGGCGATCCTCGCGGCCGTGTACTGGCGCGATGTCGGTGGCGGCACCGGCCAGGTGATCGACAACGCGATCATCGAGGCCAACTACCGGCTCATCGACTACACGATGCTCGACTACGAGAAGCTCGGGATCGTCAGGGAGCGCAGCGGCAACCGGCTCGAGGACCTCGCGCCGCGCAACACCTACGAGACCTCGGACGGCGGTTGGGTCGCCGTCTCCGGAGGGACGCAGGGCATCGTCGAGCGGCTGTTCAAAGCGATCGAGCGCGAGGAGCTGATCGGGGATCCCCGGTTCACCGACAACGCCTTGCGCCGCCTGAACGTCGAGGAGCTCGACGAGGCCATCGGGGCCTGGACGAGACGGCACACGATGGAGTACGTGCTGGACGTCTTCGAGCGCTACGAGGTGGCAGGCGCGCCGGTCCACACCATCGCGCAGATCGCCGACAACGAGCACTTCCGCGCTCGCAACCTCCTCCAGTCGATCGAAGATCCCGACCTCGGCCTCACGTCCACCACCCACGTCCATCCCCGCCTGTCGGCGACCCCAGGCGGTGTGCGCTCCCTCGGTGGCGTCATCGGACGGGACAACGACGAGTTCTACCTCCGCGAGGTCGGGCTCTCCGAGGCCGAGCTCGAGGCTCTGCGAGAAGCGGGCGCCGTATGACGCCACACGTCCCCGCCGTCGAGGCCACCACCAGCACCACTCCCGCCGTCACGAAGGAGAACCACCGTGTATGACCTGCTGATCAAGAACGGCCGCGTCGGGAACGAGTACGGCGTCCAAGAGCTCGACGTCGCGATCAAGGACGAGAAGGTCGTCGCGCTCACGACCCACGGCCAGCTGGGTGATGACAGTGCATCCCGGGTGATCGACGCCGCGGGCAAGTACGTGCTTCCCGGCGGCATCGACTCCCACGTCCACTACGACCTGTCGATCTCTGAAGCGATGAGTGCACAGTCGGCCGAAGCCGGCTCCCGGGCGGGACTCTGGGGCGGCACCACGACGTACATCGACTTCTCCATGGCTGCGGCCGACGAGTCGCTCATCTCCTCGATCGAGGGGAAGCTGGCCCACACCGCTGCGCAGAACCCGCACTCGGACTACGCGATGCACGCGATCATGTCCGGCGACTGGCCGCTTCACAACGGCGACGAGATCGCGGACGCTATCAGCGGCGGAGTGGTGTCGTTCAAGTTCTTCACCGCGTTCAAGGGCAGCCCCACGATCGGCGGCCTGATGTCGGACGACGGCCGCATCTACCAGGCCATGCTCGCCACCGAGAAGCACGGTGGCATCACGATGGTGCACTGCGAGGACGAGTGCATCATCGACTACCACACGCGCCGCCTGTATCAGGAGAACCGTCAGCAGTTCTGGAACATCGGTGAGGCTAGGCCCCCCCTAGCAGAGGAGGCCGCCGTTCGACGCATGCTTTTGCTCTCGCGCCGAAGCGGCTCACCGCTGTACATCGTGCACGTCTCTGCGATGGAGTCCGTCGAGGCGATCACCGAAGCGCGAGCGACGGGAGTAGACGCCTTCGCCGAGGTCCTGCACCCCAACCTCGTATTCGACCCGGACCTCTACAAGCTGCCCCAAGGGCAGCGCTACATGAACTATCCTCCTAACAAGCCGATCGAGCACCG
>JBBQAY010000021.1:0-42997 GCA_038316965.1 Candidatus Nanopelagicales bacterium | reverse complement strand
CGAGGTCCGGGTGTCCCCTCTCGGGACGCTCGGCCCGCAGACCGCAGCGAACGTGTGAGGACGCCATGCTGACCATCACCTGGCGCCGCGCCGCCACTGCCCTCACGACGGCGGCAGCCATGACCGCTGCTCTCGTCGTGGGCGTCTCGCTCTCGACCCAGGCCGAGGCCGCCACGACCGAGGGAGTCGTGTGCGAGACGTCCGCGTCCAACTCCTTCAACCTCACCGCGACGAGCGGCTACATCCTCACCCCTGACGGCAACTCCATCTACATGTGGGGCTATGCAGGACCGAGCGGCACCTTCCAGCTGCCCGGCCCGACGCTGTGCGTCCCCGAAGGCGCCACCGTCACCATCACGCTCAAGAACTCGCTCCGCGAGCCGGTCTCCGTCGTCGTGCCCGGCATCACGGGCATGACAGCCGACGGCCTGCCCGCGCAGCCGACCTTCGACACGGCCGGGAAGCTGACCTCGCTCACCAAGGCCGCACCGGCCCTCGGCGGCACGGTCACCTACTCGTTCGTCGCGTCCCGCGCCGGCACCTACCTGTACGAGTCGGGCACCGACGTCGCCAAGCAGGTGCAGATGGGCCTCTACGGAGCACTCATCGTCCGGCCGACCGACGCGGGCACGATCATCGACGGCCAGGCGTACGACGACCCGGCGTCCATCTTCGACACCGGCCACGAGTACCTGCACCTGCTGTCGGAGATCGACCCCGCCTTCCACCTCGCGGTGGAGCGCAACCGCGCCTTCGACCTGGTGAACCTGAGGAGCCGCTACTTCCTCATCAACGGCCGCGCCATGCCGGACACCATCGCCCCGAACGGCGCTGCGTGGCTCCCGTCCCAGCCGTACGGCGCCATCGTCCACATCAAGCCGAAGCCGATCGACGCAGGGCCGTCGTACCGACCTGCGCTGCTCCGCTACCTGAACGCCGGCACGGGCACGTACCCCTTCCACCCGCACGGTAACGACCAGCGGGTGGTGGGCAAGGACGCCTATCCCCTCATCGCGACCGGGGCGGCGAACGCCAGCTACGAGAAGTACCTCATCGACATCGGCCCCGGCCAGACCGTCGACACCACGCTCGAGTGGACGGACATCGAGCAGTGGGCGCCAGACCCCAACCCGAACGACAACATCCACCCGGACATCCCGGTCGACCTTCCAGCCCTCCAGGACCAGATCGTCACACCTGACAGCTGGTTCAGCGAGAGCCCGTACCTCGGGTTCTCCAGTGCCCTGCCGCCGAACGTCACGTCGAACAACCAGTGCGGCGAGTACTACCACGTGGCGCACAGCCACGCGTTGCAGCAGGCGACCAACTACGGCGCGACCTTCGGCGGGATGATGACGCTCATCCGCATCGACCCGCCGACCGGTTGCCCGGTGACCCCGTGAGCACCCGGACCGAGGGCGGGAAGACCATGACGACTCAGCAGTTCTCACGCCGAGGCGTGGCGCTGACGGCGGCCGGCGCACTGGCCCTTGCGGGCCTGGTCGCCACGCCGACCGTCGCAGCGGCTCGGGCCGGCACCACGGCGCCTGCCGCCGCAGTCACCGCCATCTCGCCCACGTCCGTCCTCGCCCCCAGCGAGGGCACCACGTGCGTCGCCGGTGTCTCGAGCACCCGACGCTGCGAGCTGTTCGCGCGCACCGGGGTGAACGCCGGCCCCGGCGTGCTCACCGGCGTGAAGTTCTGGTCGTACACGAGCGGTGCCGCGGACCCGGTGGGAACCACCGGGCCCACGCTCGTCGTCCGTGAGGGCGAGACCGTGACCCTGGGCCTGCACAACAGGCTGGGCACCGGCATCAACACCTCGCTCGCTGCCCCGCAGGTCGACGGCTTCGTCGACGACCCGGCCGGTGTGCCCGACGGAGGCGACAAGGACTACACGTTCCTCGCCGCACGCGCCGGCACCTACCTCTACGAGGCCGGCGGCACCGCCGACGGCGCACGCCAGACGGCGCTCGGCATGGTCGGCGCGCTCGTCGTGCTGCCTGCGGCCGGCGCCGGTACGGCGTACGGCGTCAGCTACACCGACGAGTCGGTCGTGCTGCTCACCGACGTCGATCCTGCGCTGCACGCGAGCCCGGCGCTCTTCGACCTGCGCCTGTTCAACCCGAAGTTCCACCTGCTCAACGGTGCGACGTTCCCGACCACCACCAGCATCCCCGCGACCGCTGGCGGCACCGAGCTGCTGCGCGTCGTCAACGGCGGCGCGGTCCAGCACGCCCTCGGCGTCCTCGGCACCACGCAGCGGGTGATCGGCACATCGTCACGTCAGCTCAGCCACCCCTACGGCGTCGCCGCCGAGAACATCTCGGCGGGTGACACCCTCGACCTCCTGGTGTCCGTCCCTGCCTCGACGACGCCCGGCCTCAAGTACGCCGTGTACGACGCGTCGACCCGGCTCGACAGCAGCACGGGCACTGCGACCGGGATGGTGCCCTTCGGCGGAGCGCTCACGTTCCTCGACACGGGCGCGTCGACCCCTGGCGCTGCAGGCCCGACCATCACCGGGCTCGCCGTGACCCCGCAACGGTCCAACGGCACCGTCTCGATGTCCTTCACGGCAACCGCCGGCATCGCGGGTGACCCCTCGGTGACAGGGCTCGAGTACGTCATCGACAACGGCTCGATCGCCACGGGTGCCGGCACTGCCGTCCCCGGCGCCACGGGCCCGGTGACCGGTACGTTCTCCGCCGCCGGCCTCACGTCCGGCACCCACACGCTGCTCCTCCGGGCCAACAGCGCGAGCGGCTGGGGTCCCCTGGCTGCTGCGACGTTCGTGATCGACAAGGTCGGCCCGAGCGTCACAGCGTTGACGCTGTCGCCCTCGGCCGTCGGAGCACCCGGCGTGTCCGTCCCCGTCACCATCGGCGGCAGCGCGACCGACGCGACGGCAGGCGGCAGCAACGTCACCGCAGTCACGTACTCCATCGACGGCGGTGCATCCGCACCTCTGACCTTGGCACCGGTCTCCGGTGTGTCGGTCTCGCTCAGCGGGGTCATCGCGAAGTCGGTGGTCGACGCGTTGAGCGAGGGCAAGCACTCGGTCAGCGCCGTCGCCACGGACGCTCTCGGGAACGACGGGGCTGCGAGCACCACGACCCTGGTCGTGGACCGCACGGCTCCGACGGTCTCCAACCTCAGCGTGAGCCCGAACCCCAACAGCGGGTCGCAGGGCACTCCGGCGGACCCCACCTCGGTCGAGGTACGGGCCTCCTACGGCGACCTCGTCTCCGGCATCGCTGCCGGCGGCCCGGCAGCCAGCGGAGTCGTCTCGGGTGAGGCGTTCGTGGGTGGAGCGGCCGCTGGAACTGCGGGGACCGGCTTCATCCTGACGCCGTACCCGACCGGTGCGCCGACCCAGCTCCTGGGCACGTTCCCGGTGACCGAGCTGACCAGGTTCACGGGCAGCACGGTCAACGTGCCGATCTGGGTGCGGGCCAAGGATGCCGCAGGCAACTGGGGTACCGCTCAGTCCGTGACGCTCGTGATCACCAGGGACGGGATCTTCTCCAGCAGCTTCGAGACCCCGACCACCCTGGCCCCGCCGTGGACCAGCCAGGTCGCGTCGAACAGCCTCACCGTGGCCAACGCGAGCACCTCGGCCACACGTCAGCTGGTCGTGACCCGGGGTGGGACCAGCGGCTTCAGCAACAACTCTCGCGGCTACGTGTCCACCACGGCGCCGAGTGCGGAGACGTCGTTCAAGGCGGCCTTCGACTTCACGCCGGGCACGCTCACGACAGGGAGCTCGGCGGCCAACGCCCGCATCCTGACGATCTTCGCTGCGCGCACCGGTGCGGGCGCGAACGCTCTCACGGTGCAGTACCGGTCGTACGGCACCAACCGTGAGGTGCGGATGGTCGTGGCAGCCGCGAACGGCACCCGGTCGACGGCCTGGACGCCTCTGACCACGGGCAACGGGCAGGTCACCCTGCACCTGACGTGGCAGTCGGCGGCTGCGAGCAACGCGACGTTCACCATCGGGACGACGGCACTGCCGACACTCACCGGGTTGGACACCCGCGCATCCACCATCGAGACCGCCTGGCTCGGTGTGTCCGCGTCGTCGGGGAGCGGAACGGTCTCGACCGGCTCGCTCGCCTTCGACAACTTCATCTCCCGTCGCACGACCGCCCCGTGATCGACAAGGAGCACACGATGAACCCGAACGAATCCGGACCGAGCTCGTTCCTCCGGCGCAACGCCCGACCTCTCGCACTCGCGGTGGGCCTGACGTTGGCCGCGGGTACGGCGGGGGTCGTCGTAGCCCAGGCCGAGAGCCGCAACAAGCGGCCCGGCATGCCGGCGAGCAGCGAGGTGGAGACCAAGGCAGGCGTACGGATCGTGCGGGCGTCGCTGGCCGCGGACGGCGGGCTGCTCGACGTCCGCTACATCGTGCTCAACGCGCCGCGGGCTCAGCAGTGGATGGCTGACACCTCCAAGCCGCCGGCGCTGCTGGACCAGCGCAACGGAGTGACGATCGACCGCGTCGCTCCCATGCGGGACGCCCACCAGCAGCGGCCGGGCCAGACCTACTACCTCGTCTACCAGAACACGCGGAACACCATCCACCGCGGCGACCGCATCGACATCACCGTCGCCGGCGTGACCCTGCACGACGTACCGGTCGAGTAGGCGCGACGACGTGAAGGCCATCGCACCGATCGGACGCGCGCTCGCTGGTATCGCGCTGGCCGTCGCCGCAGTCGTCGCCGGCGCCTCGCCGGCGACGGCCCACGCGGTCCTGATCTCGACCAGCCCGGCTGACGGGTCAACCCTCGAGGAAGCACCGCGCGAGATCGTGCTCACGTTCGACGAAGAGGTCGACGTGCCCGGCTTCGCCGTACGACTTCTCGACGAGGGCGGGACTCCGCTCGAGGTTGGTGCCGCGACCGCCACCGACGGCTCCGACGAGCCGGGAGCGACGTCCGTGACGGTGACGTTCCCGGTGCTCGCAGACGGCCGCTATCTCGTGCGCTGGCAGTCGATCACGAGCGACGACTTCCACCCCGTGGACGGAGAGCTGACGTTCGGCGTCGGAGCCGGCTTCACGGTGACGGCGGTGGGCGCATCCGTGGAACGGCCGGTCGGTGGCCCGCTGGAGTCCCTGGCCCGTGGCGCGGGCTACGTCGGGTTCATGATCGCTGTCGGCGGCCTCGGGCTTCTGCTCGCGCTTCGCCGGGAGCTGTTCCGCAGGCTTCCCGCGCGCCGCATCCTGGTGCGCGCCATCACCACCGGGGTCGTCGTCTCGCTCGCCGGACTCATCGCGCTCGAGGTGGTGCTCAGCTTCGATGCAGGCGCGACGCCACCGGCCTCCTTCCTCGTGTTCTGGGGCACGGCGGTCGTCAGCATCGTCGTGCTCGGGATGGTGTCGCTCGCGCTCGACCGTGATCTCGGCGGCCGCGCGATCCCGCGCGTACCCGCGGCGGTCGGCGTCGCGGCTTCGCTCACGGCAGCCTGGGGCCTCGGCCACCTCGGACACGGCGCGTCCGTGGCCGGCTCCGCACTCACGACCGTCCACCTTGCCGCCACGGCTGTGTGGGCCGGCGGTGTGGCGTTGCTCGTCGTCATCTCCGTCCCAGCGGTTCGCCACGGCGCCGAGGCCTGGGTGCGGGCCGTCGTACGGCGCTTCGCGATCATCGCCGTCCCCGCCCTGGCACTGTCGGTCGCCAGCGGCTCGCTGCTGGCTGCCGGACTCGTTCCGGCCTGGGGCGGCCTGACCGGCACGCAGTACGGAAACACGCTGGCCCTCAAGGTCGCGTTCGTCGGCGTCGCCGTCCTCCTGGGCGGTATCACCGCCTGGCGGGTCCGGCGTCCCGGATCGGACCGGCACGTGGGACCGCGGCTGGCCGCCGAGCTCGCTGCGATTGCGGGAGTCGTCCTGCTCGCGGTAACCCTCGCCGGCGGTCAGCCGCCCGACGACCTCAGGTGGCAGGCATCCCCGACCACCGCGGCAACCTCAGGCGTGCAGAGCGCAGAGGTCGACGACCTCGTCGTCACCCTCGCGCTGAGCCCGGGCCTCCCCGGCTCGAACTTCGCGACGGTGCGGGTGCTCGACACGCGTCGACCTGCCCCGGCTCCCGTGGACCGCGTTCTCGTGGACATCGGGGACGGCGAGGTCGCCACCGCGATCGCGCAGAACGCCACCGACTGGCTCGTCCCGGCGACGATCGCGGAGTCGGGCCCTCGGGCCGTGAGCGTCGTCGTGGAGCGGGTCGGCTGGGAGGACTCGACCGTGACGTTCCCGTGGGAGGTCGCTCCGCTTCCGGGCACGCTGGCAGGCGGTGAGTCGATCAGCGGCTGGTGGGCGTTGCTTGCCGGTGCCGGTCTCCTCGGCGGGCTCGCGGCGGCCGCCGCCCTGCGACCCCGCGCCCCTCGCCGTGCCGACGACAGCTCCGACGAAGCCTCGCTCGCGACCACAGCCTCGGCCTGAGGTCAGCACCTGACCGACGAAGGCCGTACGACCGATGCACGCCACCCCCCGGGCGCTCGTCGTCGCGACCCTTCGCCACGGAAGGTCGGACCCGGGACCGGCCCGGCAGCACTCCCCTGCTGCGGACCAGTCCCGGGTCGGGCGTGACGCCGTGGACCGGTCTGACCGCAGCCCCTTGCCGTTCGGGATCGAACGATCCAGGGTGTGCCCATGACGTACGCCGAGACCGTCACTGTCGAGGACCTCGAGACCGACCCCTACCCCGTGTACGCACGCCTGCGCGCCGAGGAGCCGGTCGCCTGGGTGCCGGCAGTCAACCTCTGGCTCGTGACCCGCGCGGCCGACGTCGAGACGGTGACGACCAAGCCCGACCTCTTCCGCGCCCAGGTCGACGGCTCCCCGCTCGACAGGTCGTTCGGCGGCCCGACGATCCTGACGCTGGACGGCGCCGAGCACCTCGACCTGCGCCGCAGCCTCGACACGAAGTACCGCCCGCGCACGGTGGCGACCTACATCGACGACCTCGTCGCGCCCATCGCTCAGCGGTTCCTCGAGCGCCTGCTGTCCAAGCCCGACCGCCGAGCCGACCTGGTCACCGAGTACTTCGAGCCGATCTCCGTCCTCAGCCTCGGTGCCGTCCTCGGCCTCGGCCACCTCAGCGAGTCGACGCTGCAGGAGTGGTTCCACGGCCTGGCGATGGGTGCGATCAACTTCGAGAACGATCCTGAAAAGCAGCGCATCAGCGACGAGACCGCAGCGGTGATCGACGCCGAGCTGCGGCCGCTGATGGAGAGGCTGCAGGTCGATCCGGACGACTCGACCATCGCCTCGATGCTCACCTCGGGCTGCCCGGTCGGTCAGCCGCGCACGATCGAGGCGGTCATGCCCTCGCTCAAGGTGATCATCCTCGGCGGGATGCAGGAGCCCGGGCACGGCGCCGCCTCGACCCTCGCCGCGCTCCTCGCCGACCTCTCCCAGCTCGCGTGGGTGCGCGAGGACGCCGCCCGCTGGGACGACGCCGTCCACGAGGGTCTGCGCTGGGTCGCGCCGATCGGCACGCAGACCCGCCAGAGCACGCAGGACGTCGAGCTCGCCGGCACGGTGATCCCCGCGGGATCCGCCGTCGCGGGCGTGGTCGCGAGCGCCTGCCGCGACGAGCGCGTCTTCACCGATCCGGACCGCTTCGACGTACGCCGTACCCGCGAGCCCAACGCTGCGTTCGGCTACGGCCCGCACTTCTGCGCGGGGCATGCGTTCGCGCGCGGCCAGGAGCGGATCGCCCTGGCGACTCTGGTCGACGCGCTGCCCGACCTGCGCCTCGATCCGGCGTACGACGTGAGCTTCCGAGGCTGGGAGTTCCGCGCCCCCACCGCTCTGCACGCCACCTGGTGAGGACCGCCGGGCGCTGATGGACGGCGCGGCGCATACTCGCCGGGGGCGAGGCAGCGGAGGGTGACATGGACCGGCGTACGGCGGCGGCGCTGCTCGGCGTGCGCCCTGACTCCTCCAGCGCCGAGGTCGACGCCGCGTTCCGCGTCCTGGCCGGCCTCACCCACCCCGACCGGTTCCCCGAGGGGTCGGCGTCCTGGGAGGACGCGACCCGCGGCATGCAGGACCTCGTCGAAGCGCGGCGCACGCTCGCCACCACGACCGCCGAGCCCGCACCCGTCGCGCACACCTCGAGCGGGGAGCCTGTCGAGTCCGTGCCCTCCTGGGAGCGCGAGCCGGTGGGACACGGCGACCCTGTGGCGATCGACCGCAGGATGCGCACTCGCGCGTTCGGATGGGGTGCGCTCCTGCTGGCGTCGGCCGGGATGTCGGTCGCCGTCGGGGCGACCCAGCCGGTCAACGACGCGCTCCCGATCTGGGCACCGGCCCTCGCGGTCTGCGGGCTGCTGTCGGTGGCGACCGGGTGGCGCTCGCACCGACGGCTCGTCGAGCGCGAACGGCAAGGCTGAGCCCCCCAGCCGCCGGGCGGGGTCACAGCCCTGAGCGCGCGGCAGCGCCGCAACACCCGTCTGTTCACCTGTGGCTCACCCGTGCTTTCCCGCGGGTCGCAGGACACCGCACCCACTTTGGCGACACGATCGCTACCCATGGACCGGTCGCGCAGCGTGCTCATGCTCGCGCGCGAGAACCTGGGCGGACGCAACCTCATCGCGGGCCTGGTCGTCGGCGCCTACCTCGTGCCCCAGGCCATGGCGTACGGCGAGCTCGCGGGTGTCGGTCCGAGCGCGGGTCTCACCGTCGCGCTCATCCCGCTGCTGCTCTATCCCCTGCTCGGCCGCACGCGGTGGCTCTCGCTCGGCCCCGAGTCGGCCGTCGCGCTGATGGCCGCAGCCACGGTCGGGCCCATCGCCGTACGGCTCGCGCTGCCGGTGCCCCAGCTGCTCGGCATCGTCTCGATCCTCACGGGCGTGATCCTGCTGGCGGCGCGGGCGGCCAAGGCCGGCTTCGTCACCGACCTGCTCTCCAAGCCCGTGCTGATCGGCTACCTCACCGGAGTCGCCCTGGTCATGGTGATCTCGCAGGTGTCGCGGGTGATCGGCGACGACATCTCCGGCGACAACCTCGTCGCCTTCCTCCAGGACCTTGCCGACGGCGTCGCGGTCAACTGGTGGTCGTTGGCCATCGGGCTCGGCACGCTGCTCGTCATCCTCGCGTTCGCCCGATGGCTTCCGCGCGTGCCGGGCACGCTCGTGGCCATAGCCCTCGGCGTGATCGCCGGCTACACGCTGCCGGTCGACACCATCGGCTCCTTCCAGCTCGCGCTCCCCCAGTTCGCCTGGGAGCCCATCCCCATGAGCGCGATCAGCCAGCTGCTGCTGGCCGCGGCGGCCATCGCGGTCGTCGCCTACACCGACGTGATCGTCGTGGCTCGCGCGTTCTCCGACAACGAGCGCATCGACGCCAACCGCGAGATGACGGCGCTCGGCGTGACCGACGTCGTCGGTGGCCTCTTCGGCGGCTACCCGATCTCGGCCTCGTCGTCGCGTACGGCGATCGCGCGGATGAACGGCGCGACGAGCCGCTACTACTCCTGGGTCGTCGCCGTCGTGCTCGTGGTCGCCGCCGTCACGCTCTCGGCCGTCCTGGCGTACCTGCCGCAGGCGACGCTCGGCGGCATCATCCTGTACGCCGCGTGGACGCTGTACGACCGCAAGGGCTGGGAGTCGCTGTGGCGGTTGCGTTTCGGCGAGGTGGTGGTCGCTGCCGTGTGCGCCACCGGCGTCGTCGTCCTCGGGATCCTGCCGGGCATCGGCCTCGCGGTGGGCCTGTCGATCGCGGAGCTGTTGCTTCGGCTCTCTCGTCCGCATGAGGCCGTGCTCGGCTTCGTTCCCGGCATGGCCGGCATGCACGACGTCGACGACTACCCCGCAGCCGAGCAGGTGCCCGGCCTGGTCGTCTACCGCTACGACTCACCGCTCTTCTTCGCCAACGCCAACGACTTCTACAGCCAGGCGCTCGAGGCCGCGGACACCCCGGGATGTCGCTGGCTCCTGCTGAACGTCGAGGCCAATGTCGAGGTCGACTCCACCGGCCTCGACGCCCTGGCCGCACTGCACGAGGAGCTCTCGGTGCGCGGCATACAGCTGACGCTTGCGAGGGTGAAGACCGATCTGCGCCTGCCGATGGAGAGGTACGGCGTCGCCGCGCTCATCGGTGAGGAGAACATGTACGCGACGCTGCCGACCGGGGTGGCGGCGTACCGCGAGTGGGCCGCCACCCACCCTGCACCCGAGACGCCGCTCGTTCCCGTGGCACCCGAGAAGCCACGTGCGATCAATGCGCACTCGACCTTGGCGGCACTCGGGCTGCACCGCTTCGCCCGCGTCATCAAGCCCAGGCCCTGACGAGCCCCCGATCTCGCGCGGCTGCGGGGGGCCGCGATCCGTCCGCGGCTCGACGTCGTCCCTCGCGTGCCGTACGCCCGAAATGGTGAGCGCACGCCCGTCCGGATCGGGGGCTCGGGCGGGTGCTGAACCTCGGTCCGGACCATGGCCGCGGGTCGGGTAACCTTTCGGGGCCGGAAGCGGGCGCCACGTGCGTCTGGCCCGGTGCTGGAGGCGTCGCCTAGTCCGGTCGATGGCGCCCGCCTGCTAAGCGGGTTGGGGTCTTAAAGCCCCTCGGGGGTTCAAATCCCCCCGCCTCCGCCAGCTTCGAAGGGCGCTCCCCGCGAGGGGAGTGCCCTTCGTCATCTGCCCATCCGATGCCGAGCGCGTCGCAGGGCGCACGCACGCCATCCGGGGGCGCTCCGGGCGGGACTGATTTCGCCAAACCGGGGGCTCGGGCTAGACTTCTGCAGCCTTCAGGCACGCGCCCGTAGCTCAACGGATAGAGCATCTGACTACGGATCAGAAGGTTACAAGTTCGAATCTTGTCGGGCGCACGTTGTTTGAGACAGCAGCACGACCAGGCCGGCCGCACCGACGGGTGCGGGCCGGCCTCGTTGTTTGCGCAGGTCAGAGACGCGAAGTGCCGAACCCTGGTTTCCGGGAACGCACCGACGGCCGCCGCGATTCGGCAGCGGTGCGACTGACACACCTCCCGTGAACTGGGCGGGCTGGCACGGATCGAGGCGGAGCCGCATCGCGTCGTCCCCCGCCCTCCGCTCGTTGCGTGCGGCCTGCGCGTCGTCACCTACATCGAGGGACCCGTCATGGGCGCCGTCATCGGTTGGCCGGGCTGCTCCGGGCCGACGCGGTACGGGCGCATCATCTCGTTGTCCTCGTGCTCGACGATGTGGCAGTGCCAGGTGTACTGGCCGGGCGTGGTGAACCTCATCCGGACGCGGGTCACTTCTCCCGGGTAGGCGACCACCGTGTCCTTGAACCCGCTCTCCCACGCCTCGGGAGGACGCGGCACGGACCCGGGAACGGCGCTGAACGTCGTGGTCGCCTCGTCGAACACGATGCTTTCTCGGTCGACGACCTGGAACTGCACCTCATGGATGTGCATCGGATGGGCGTCGCCGGTCCCGTTGTAGAACTCCCACGTCTCCGTGGCGCCAAGCGACGGGTTCTCGGTGATCGGGTCCATCCACATCAACCCGACGCCGACACCGCCGCCAGTGTCGGGGTTGCCGTGCACCACGCCGAGCTTCGCGGCGACGGGCGAGTCTGCGAACTGCATGGACATCTCCTCGAGCAGAGCGAGACGCCGGGTGGTACCTCCGGTGAGGTGCTGGATCGACGGCAGCCTCAGGTGCTGCGGAGGCGTCGAGCTGTCGGTGCCCACGATCGGGACGACGCGGAACTCCATGATCTGGCCGGTGGCTCCACCGTCCGCCGGATCGAAGTCGACCCCCGGCTCTCCGCCACCGAACGGCTCGTCCGGTCCGGCGTTGCGCAGGATGTGCGATCCGACCGGCACGTTCGTGAAGTCGACGACGAGGTCGGCGCGCTCGGCGGGTGACATCAGCAGCCGGTTGGCATTCGTCCCGGTGATGTCGAAGGGTCGACGCAGGAACCCCCCCTCGTTCCCGATCTGCCACACCTTCACGCCCGGGATCGACGCGAAGTCGAGGATGAGGAACCTCGCTTGGCAGCCGTTGAGCGCCCGGAACCGGTAGCGCCGGCGCTCCACCTCCAGGAACGGCCAGGTGGCGCCGTTCACGATGATGGCGTTGCCGAAGAACTCTGGGTTCCAGATCGGCGGTACGTCGGAGCCTGGCGAGAACGGCCCGGTGACGCCGTCGAAGAACTCGCGGGTGTCGGGGTAGAACAGCTCCCCGTTGCTCCGGAACGCGCGGTCCTGGATCGCGAGCGGGATCTCGTAGTAGCGCTTGGTCGACGGGAAGGCGTCGCCCGCCTTCGGTGCCGGACCGGGCAGGACCGCCCGCCGGTTCGTGCGACGGTCCAGCACCGCCGAGTCGCCCGCAGGGCCACCGCGGATGAGGTAGAAGCCGGCGGGGCCGGCGTAGACGTTGAGCCGGGTCATACCCAGCGTGTGGTCGTGGTACCAGAGGGTTCCGGCCCGCTGGGAGTTCGGGTAGACGAACGTCGCCGATCCTCGCTGCCACGCCACGTCGTTGATCCGGTCGGCCTTCTCCGCGAAGAAGTCGTACCAGGTGCCCCTGGTGGCGAACCCGCGCGGGATGTTCGTGGCTTTCGGCAGGTACCACGCCTCGGCGTAGCCGTCGCTGTCGTCACCGACCTTCCCCATCCCGTGGACGTGGGTGACCATGGGGACCGGGCCGGTGTAGCTGCCAGGCGTCGTCGCGAAGGCGGGACGCGTGTCCCGTCCCGCCCTTCCGCCGGGCGGGTTGGCCCAGTGGAGGGTCGGGTCGACCGGGAGCAGGTGAGGAAGGTAGCGGCCGCTGTCGTCCACGAGCTCGTTCATCCAGCGGACGGCGATGGGCCGGCCCCACGTGGCCTCGATCGTGAGCGACGGCGCGTTGTGCAGGACCACGCCGCTGCTCGACGCGGACCGGACCGGGCCGTAGCCCCAGACAGTGGTCGTCGGCAGCCCGGCCGGAAGCATCTGCTGGCGGAACTGCCGCACCGAGATCTCGTAGTAGTCGACCGTGCGCCCGCCCCGCAGCTCTGTTCTGCCGGCCCGCGGCATCACCGGCGGGATGAGCAACGGCGAGCGGAACTTGGGGATCGTCAGCGGATCGAGCAGGCCGTCGGCCACCGTCGCGGACGCCACGGGGAGCGAGCCCCGAGCCCCGACGTAGAGACCCACGACACCGAGCGATGAGATCGCGATGAACTGGCGTCGACTGAGCGCGACAGGCTTGGTGTTGCCCCACGGAACGGTCATCTCGAGCCCCCTCGAACGGTGCGCGCCAGCAGAGCGCTAGCGCTGAGTGATCGAGAGTGTGAGGCGGGGCTCCGCCATATGTGGCGGATTTCACAGGAATCGTCAACACGAGGTAAAGCCCCGTCCGATCTTCATGATCAACATGGTCCGTACGAACGATATTCGGAGAGCGTGTCGCCGGCCGTGGGTGCGGGCGTGGCGACACCACCACGTGACGACGCCGTCCCGTGCAGCGACGGCCGCCTCACGGACGGCACGCGCCTGCAGTCCGGCCTCGTTGTCTGTGCGGGTCAGAGAGGTCGGCGCTACTCCAGCAGGCGTGGGTCGGTGGTGAGGGCGACGTTGCGCCACACCTCGTACGGCAGCTCGGCCAGTCCGCGGGCGACGTCGCGCCGCACCGAGTCCTCGTCCTCGAGCGTCCAGCCCCCACCGTCGACGAGGAACTCGGCGTCCACGTAGAGCTTGCGACCGACCTTCGTCACGCGCAGGTCGGGCTCGGGCAGCCCGTGGCGGGCGCGCATCTCCTCGACCAGTGCGGTGATGAGGCGCATCACGTCCTCGGGGGCGCGCTGCTCACCGAGCTCGGCCCACATCATGCGGATCATCGAGATCGGGCGGGGCAGCACGACGAGGCTCGCGACGATGAGCAGCACCGGATCGAGATAGACGACGAGGTCCGACGCGGGTGAGAGCCCCAGGAGGATGCCGAGCAGGGCGCCGAGCAGGACTACACCGGACAGGACGGCTCCCGCGCGCCAGCCGCGCGCCTCCACCTGCAGCAGGTCGGAGTCGGGGTCGGCTCGCAGCAGGTGACGCCACACGACGATCGAGACACCCGTGGCAACTGCGGCGTACACGGCGACGGCTCCGGCGGCAGTCTCCGAACCCCCGTTCACGATCACCAGCACCGCGTCGGAGACGGCGTACACCGTGGTGCCCAGCGTCACGACGCCTTGCAGCCCCACGACGAACGGCGTCAATGACTCCCGGCCGTAGGGGTAGGCCGCCGTCGGGCCCGCGTCCGCTGCCTTCGACGCGCGCAGCGCGAGGTAGCTCATGACCGTGCCGAGCAGGATGAAGATGCCGTCGAACAGCACGACACGCGACTCGAACGCCACCCCCCAGCCGAACGCGAAGATCGCGATGGCAAGGGACACGACCACCGAGAGCCCCAGCTTGCGCACCTCGAGGCTCGACCCGGGCGGCGCGTCGTCGGGCTCCGGGAAGCTCTCACCCGCTGGGCTCACGTCACTCCCCTGATCGACGGTCGGCTACGGCGAGGAGCACAGCACACCCTGGTCACGGCCGCTCGGCAACGCCGACGTCGGTCCGGGGCAGGTACGCGCTCCCGGCGAGCCCGCGGAGACGCCGTGCCGGCTGGGCCTGGCGCTGCTAGGTTCCCCGCACGGAGGCCCACATGAACCCTGTAGTCGCATTCGTCGTCGTCATGGCCGTATGGACGGTCAGCGACTACGTGGCCAAGAAGACGAAGTCGCTGCTGTCGTCGCTCTTCGTCGCGTCGATCATCTTCCTGATCGGGTTCCTGTCGGGCATCTTCCCCGAGGACCTGCTGCAGGCGTCGTCGCTGCTCGGCCTGGCTGGCGTGGTGGTCGGCTTCATCATCGTGCACCTCGGCACGATGATCAGCCTCGACGAGTTCATCAAGCAGTGGAAGACGTTCGTCATCGGCTTCGCCACGGTGATCGGCATCGGCATCATGCTGCTCGTCGCGGGCCTCATCTTCGGCACCCGCATCAGTGGCGCCGCAGCGGACGGCTACGCGCAGGTGCTCGATTTCGTCATCGCCGGCACGGGAGCGCTGAGCGGCGGCACGATCTCGGTGCTGATCATCCAGGAGGCGGCACTCGGCGTCGGGCTCACGAGCATCGCGATCTTCCCTGTGCTCATCGCCTCGCTGCAGGGCCTCATCGGCTTCCCGCTGACCTCGATCATCCTGAAGCGCGAGGCGAGCCGGCTCAAGGGCGAGTACCGCGCCGGCAACCTCCCCGTTCCCGAGGACACGACGGCTGACGACGCCGAACCGAAGACGATCCTGCCGCCAGCACTCCGCACGACAGCGGGCACGCTCTTCGTCGTCGGTGTCGCGGTGCTGATCAGCCTCGGCATCAACAATCTGACCAACGGCACGCTCAACACCTTCGTCGTCGCGTTGATCCTCGGCGTCGGGCTGCGCACCCTTGGCGTCTTCAAGCCGTCGGTGCTCGGCGGCATCGACTCCCTCGGCCTCATGATGATCGCGATCATGATCCTGGTGTTCGGCCCGCTCGCCACGATCGAGCCCGCCGACGTCACCGCGCTCGCGTTCCCGCTCCTGCTCGCATTCACGTTCGGCCTGGTCGGCATCGCCGGCTTCTCGGCCCTCGTCGGCAAGCTCGTCGGCTACAGCATCCCGATGTCGGTCGCGATCGGCCTCACGTCGCTGTACGGCTTCCCCGGCACGATGATCCTGTCGCAGGAGGCCGCGCGCGGCGCCGGCGAGACGCCCGAGGAGGTCGCCGCGATCGAGGGGCAGATCCTGCCCAAGATGATCGTGGCCGGCTTCTCGACCGTCACCATCACCTCGGTCGTCGTCACCAGCATCATCGCCGCAGGCATCGGCCGCTGACCGGCGACGTCCTCGCGGCGCCCTAGTAGTGGAACGGGCGGGGCGGAGCTGGCAGCGCTGCACGCGGGCAGCTGTCGAGGGTGAGCAACGCCGGACGTAGCACCTCGTCGCAGAGCGCGCCGACGGTCCAGCCGAGCTCGCTGCCGTGGGCGCTGATCGTCACGCGGTAGAGCGTGATGTCGTAGCGCGAGGGCACGCCGTACATCACGTGGATCGAGCCCACGGGCATCGCGTCGCCGCGTTCGCCGGGCGAGAGCCACGGCCGGTCGTAGCGCGTCCACGCACCGGTCGCGACGTCCCAGACCCCGTGGTGCCGGACGTCCGCGGCCGACAGGCTCCCGATGACCGCGTGCCCGGGCTCCTCGCCGAGGACGGCGGCCGGATGGATCACCTCGGTGACGACGCCATGGTCGTAGAGCTCGGTGCTGAACGTCTCGATGGTGGTCATGGCGTGCTCCCGATGGATGACGACGACTGCGATGACGGTGATGACGGGTCGTACAGGGATGACGGCGGTGCGGGTCTAGCGGTGGTGCCGGCGGCGGCGCTGGGGGCCGGGATGGAGTCCCCACCCGGTTCATGAGGAGGTGATGCGAGAAGACCCAGCGCCGCCACCGGTAGTGCCACGAAGCGAATGACGGCCCTGCCGGGTCGTCCACGGCCTCACGCCGGTGCACCGGTGGGAACCGCCCCCGCTGGCACGGGGGAGGATCTCGCCGCTGTCGTTCATGACGCCGACCTCGTGGGAATGACGGACACTCGAGCAATCGCGCTGCGTGCCCGCGGGGTCACGGCACCGGCGTTCATTCACGCGTTCGGCCCAGTAGGCACGCACTCCGGACGCGAGCAGCGCTGCGCCTGGGCTGGCGGGCGGCGGGAGAGGGCGCACCTGGGTGGCGCACCCCCGCAAAGGGAGCGCCACCCAGGTGGCAGGGCAGGCCGGCGGGAGGTGAGGGCCCGCTCGGCCGACCGAGCCGGCGACCGGGTGGGACGACCGATCGCCGACGTCGCGCTCGTGCAGCTGGCCGACGCCCCCGCGCTGACTGCCTGCTGTCGAGCTGCTCACCCCCGTCATCGCTGCGTGTGCCCGCGTGGTCACGGGAGGGACGCGTATTCACCCGTATGCCGTAACCGATCGCGGCCCTTCCGCCACGTATTCGGTTGTCGTGCCGCCCCCCGGGTGACCTCACCGGCCTGCCGGTTCAGACATCCAGCGCCGCGGACGATGCAGGGAGGAGTCACGACGAGGGGACACGGCGATGGGCTGGACGGCGCGCGCACGGCGCGACGCGGCGCCCTCGCACGACCTCGACGCCTGGGTTGCCTCCGCTCGGGCGGGGGACGCGGACGCGTTCGGCTGGATCTGGCAGGCGCTGTCGCCCCGCGTGAACGGCTACCTGCGTGCCCGCGGCGTCGCGTCGTCCGACGACGTCACCAGCGACGTCTTCCTCGCCGCCTTCGCCTCGATCGGCACCTTCGACGGTGACGCCGCGGCGTTCCGCTCGTGGCTGTTCACCATCGCCCACCACAAGGCCGTCGACGTCCTCCGCCGCAGGGTCGACGTCGCCGAGTACGTCCCCGAGTCCGATCCCCGTGCGAGCGCGAGCGCCGAGGACGACGCGCTCGACGAGATCGTCGACGCCGACGTCCGCGCGATGCTCGAGGCGCTGACGCCCGAGCAGCGCGAGGTGCTGCTGCTGCGCACGGTCGGCGACCTGTCGATCGAGCAGGTCGCGGAGGCGACCGGCCGCACCGTGGGCGCCGTCAAGCAGCTCCACCACCGTGCCGTCGCTGCGGCTCGACGCGCAGCCGAGAGCCGCACCGCCGAGGCTGTCGTGGCGGCTGACCGAGGCGCCCCGGACCGCCCGCCCGCACGTCGCGGCGCTCCCGACCGCGCCGGCCAGGGCCGCCCGCCCGACGCGCGCGTGAAGGCCACGCTCGAGCACCCGTAACCCGCGGGGCTCCCGAACCGATAACGGAGACGTGATGAGCAGGATGACTCCCCACGGAGTCGAGACGATGCTCCGGAACTGGGCCGACGCCCAGGTGCCGGTGCCGTCGCCTGCGCTGGCTCAGTTCATGGGCCCGCTCGTCCCCCTCCCCGCCCTCGCGATCTCGGGGGCCCAGCTCGGCGGCGCGGCGGTGCAGGCCGGGATCACGACCAAGGTGATCATCGGCGTCGCCGCGATCGCCGTCACCGGCGCTGCCGTCGCCGGCGTCAACCACCTGCGCAACTCCAGCACCGGTGAGCCTCGCCCGCCGCAGTCGACCGCACCCGTCGTCCCGGGTGCCGCCGACCCGTCCGACCAGCCGGCCGTCGGCTCGCCCACCACGAGCGCTCCCGCCGCGTCCGAGAGCGCCAAGCCCGAGGTCACCGAGTCCGAGGCGCCGCAGAGCGAGAGCCCGGAGCCCACGCGGTCGTCGGCTCCACGCGAGCAGACCACCACCAGCCCCACCGGCGACGGCGACCGCCCCAGCACCGAGACGCACCGGCCGAGCCCCACCGGCACGTCGGACGACGACGGCGACCACCACGGCGACGACGACGGCGACCACACCGACGCCACGCCGTCCACGTCGCAGACCGTCGACGCGAGCCCGGCACCGACGTCCGAGCAGACGACGAGCCCGGATCCGCAACCCACGCCGTCGAGCACGGGCAGGGGCAAGGGCAAGGGCAAGGGTCCGAGCAAGGGCCACGACGACGGGCACGACGAGGACGACGAGGACTAGGCATCCCGCCACCGCGTGATCGTGCGGGGGGGCTCACGGCTCCATGGGCGCGTGCTGCCCGGCGATCCGGCGTCCGGTCTCGGCCATGCGTTCTCGCAGGTCGAGCGGCAGCAGCACCTCGACGTCGGGTGCGAGCGCGAGCAGCTCGCGGACGGCATCGTCGTCCGAGGTAAAGCGGAACGAGCCCTCGGTCCAGTCGGGGTGCTCGGCCGAGCCGTCGGGGACCGGCCGCGGTCGCCAGCCTTCGGGCGCCCCGACGACCAGCACGCGTTGCAGCGCGGACGTCGAGATCCGCACGCGCACACGGCGTATCCGTCCTTGAGCACCCACGGTCGCCGCAGCGCCCGGCACCGTCGGCACCTGCTGGCGGAACGTGTCGAGCAGCTCGAAACCGCCCTGCGGACCGCGTACGGCGTAGACCGGCACACCGGTCGAGCCCAGCTCCGCGAGGTCGCGCAGCACCGTCCGCTCGGACACCTCGAGCCGCCGCGCGAGCTCGCGAGCGGTCACCCGGCCCTCGGTCTGCAGGACGAGCAGGACCGACAGCAGACGCGCTGCGCGCACGGCCACCACCTCCCGCCCCGACCGGATACCTCGGATGGATTCCGGCGTACATGACACACGGTGTCATGAATAGGCGGGCAGAGTCGGGCGCATGCCGACCTTCGAGGCGACCACCGCCGTCGCCGCCCCGCCCGCTGCCGTCTGGGACTCCCTGCTCGCCACCGAGCGGTGGACGTCGTGGGACCCGCAGCTCGAGAGCGTCACGGGCCGGCTCGAGGACGGCGGACGGCTGGAGATCCGCGTACGCGACAACCCTCGGCCGTTCAAGCTCCGGGTCACCACCTGGGAGCCGCAGAGGCGGATCGTGCTCGCGGGCGGGATGCCGCTCGGCCTCTTCACCGGCACGCGCACGTACACGCTCGGCGACGGCGGCGGCAGCACGACCGTGACGGTCCGCGAGACCTACACCGGGCCGCTCGCCGGCCTCATCGGGAAATCCATCCCCGACCTGCAGCCCTCGTTCGACTCCTTCGTTTCCGGCCTGCAACGCGAGGCCGAAGGACAGGATCAGCACCGATGACCGCCGCACACCCGAAGGAGATGCCATGACCGACCACGTCGAGGGGGCCGGAACCGCCGAGGACCCCTGGATCCTCACCACGCCGGTCGGCACGTCCGAGTTCGACGTCTGGCGCGAGGAAGGTGCCGACCCGCCCACCCTCTGGGTGCGCGTCGGCACGACCAAGCTCAGCTATCAGCTCCGCTGCATCGAGGACCTGCACGCGATGCTGACCGCGCACGGCGACTGGATGCCGCTCGGCAACGCCGACGAGCAGAAGGAAGCGAAGCCGGGCACGGTCGAGGGCTGGGCACGCGACGCCGGGAACCCCGTCGGCGGCTTCTACGGGCTGCGCAAGGGATATCGCGGACGTTTCGCGACCTACGTGCCCCCCGTCCTCGAGCACCTCGGCCTCGCCGAGGTCGAGCACAACCCGCGCAACAACCGGATGCGCGCGCTCTAGGCCCAGCGCGTACGACGCACCGCGAGGCCGACCCGCACGGGGGAATGCGGATCGGCCTCGTGGCCGTGCGGATCGGGTTCCACTCTCGGGCGGGTCCTCATCGGTCCGATGCGTTGACATGGCTCGGCGGCGGCAGGGCCGGCGGTCGCAGGAGAAGGCTGATCGGCCGCGACCACCACCGGGTCTCCTCCACCATCGCGCGCGGCGCGGAGATGGTGGGCGCCGATCCGCCGCCGATCGCGGCGACGGCGCACGACACGAGAGCCGTCAGGTCGGCCCGGGTCTCGGCCGCGAGCTCGGGCCACTCCTCCCACGAGGAGATGAGTGCATCGCCCTCGAGCCAGACGAGCGCGGCGCGGGGAAGCTCGCCACGGCTCGGTGATGCAGGAACGCCGTCGGGGAAGAGCGCCAGCACGCGGTTGCGCGGCGCGTGCGCCATGACCCGGGCGGGTACGGCGTAGCGGTACCACGGCCCCGGGTTCGTCGGGAAGGCGTACATCCGTCCGACGCGAAGCTCGTGCGCACGCATCCGCCCTCACCCCATCCCCGGCCAGTGGTCACCGATCATGTCGGCGCCGTCGTGAGCCGGTGTTGAGGAACCGCGCTCGGATTCACCCGCCCGGCCGATCAAGGGCCACCAGCCACGGTCGAACCGAGGAGTAATGCGCGGTCCACCGTGCAGCTCGGGCGCCGCCCCCCGGCCCCCAGCGCCGTCTTGCGGACGGCCTACGCCGAGGAGCGGCGCTCGGTGTGCCCCGAGGCGGCGGGCTGCGGCGCTTGTCACCCTCGCTGGTTCCCATCGGGCGAGGGCCGCCAGCGAGAATGGGCCCATGCGGTGGGTCTGGATCAGCCTCGGGGTGGCGTGCGTGGGTGCGGGGTTCGTCGCAACCCTGCTGCCGCTGGTGCCGACCACTCCGTTCCTGCTCGTCGCGGCGTACGCCTTCGCGCGGTCGTCCGAGCGCTTCCACACGTGGCTGACGACCCATCCGCGCCTCGGACCGCCGATCCGCGACTGGAACGACGGCCGCCTCGTTCACCGCAACGCCAAGTGGCTCGCCACGGTGTCGATCTCGCTGGCCTTCACGTTCTCGGTCGTCATCGGTCTGCCGGTGTGGGTGCTGGTCGCGCAGGCCGTGATCCTCTCGGCCGTCGTCGCCTACATCTGGTCGCGCCCGGAGCCCGCGCTGGGCGACGTGCTGCCTGTCGCCGTCGACTGACACCCCTTCGCCTTCCCGCCGATCGGTTCGGCGGGTGCGCGTCGGTCGGCCTGCCGGGGCGCAGGCGGCGTACGGCAGAGTGGTGCCCTCACGCCTGCCGCCCACGGAGGACCACATGAGCGAGCCCGTCCGCATCGGAGTCGTCGGCTACGGCCTCGGGGGGCGCGTGTTCCACGCTCCGCT
Organism: Candidatus Nanopelagicales bacterium; assembly: GCA_038316965.1. GTDB lineage: Bacteria > Actinomycetota > Actinomycetes > S36-B12 > CAIYMF01 > Longivirga. Next base: position 21,496 of record JBBQAY010000021.1, on the reverse strand, counting down.
GGTCGCCTCGGCGCCGAACGCCACTCTTGTCGGCGTCGTGACGACGAGCGACGAGCGACGGGCGCAGCTCGCCGACGTGCACCCCGACGTGCCGGCCCTCGCGTCGCTGCGCGAGCTCGTCGACGTGGGTGCCGAGGCGGTCGTGATCACCTCGACGACGGGCACCCACGCGGAGCTCGCCCACGAGGCACTCGACCTCGGGCTGCACGTGGTCGTCGACAAGCCGCTGGCCGTGGACGCCGCGACCGCAGGGCCGGTGATCGAGCACGCGGAGTCGGCAGGGCTGCTGCTGTCGGTGTTCCAGAACCGCCGATGGGACTCGGACTTCCTCACGGTTCGTCGGGTGCTCGCCGAAGGCACGCTCGGCGAGGTGTTCCGCTTCGAGTCGCGCTTCGAGCGCTGGGCGCCCGGGCCGCCGCGGGCGTGGTGGCGCAGCGAGCTGCCGCCGTCCGAGGGGGGCGGCGTACGGCTCGACCTCGGTGCCCACCTCGTCGACCAGGCCCTCGAGCTGTTCGGCCCGGTGGTCTCGGTGTACGCCGAGGCCGCGATCCGGCGTACGACCGGCAAGGCGGAGGACGACCTCGCGGTGTCGCTCACGCACGCGAACGGGGTGCTGTCGTACCTCGCGGCGAACACCTGGAGCGGCGACATCTCGAGGCGCTTTCGCGTGCTCGGCCGCGAGGGCGCGTACGTCGTGGGAGGCGCTGACAGCCAGGAGGACGTGCTGCGCGAAGGACTGACGCCGGCGTCCGTCGGCGACACGTGGGGCATCGAGCCTGTGCAGGCGTGGGGCCACGTGCATCGCGGCGGTGAGCGCGACGTCGTACCCACCGAGCGCGGGCGCTGGGACACGTTCTACCCGGCCTTCGCCGCGGCGGTCCGTGGTGAGGGCGACGTACCCGTGGATCCCCGCGACGCCCTGACAGGCCTGCACGTGCTCGACGCCATAGCGACCAGCACCACCACCGGCCGCATCGTCACCCTCTAACCCCACCCCCGGCCGATTTCTCCCGCTAAGGACAGAAACTGCCCGTGGAGGGCTGTTTCTGTCCTCTTTGCAGAACCGTGGTGGCACGCCTGCGCGCGACACAGCGCACGACGCAGCCCAGAGAAAAGGACAGAACGCGCCCGTGAAGGGCGCGTTTTGTCCTTAGAGGATGAATTCACGCCGCATGGGGCGGGGGTTACTCGAAGACGGCCTCGCGGAACTGCTCGCGTTCGTAGCAGGCCTTCTTGACGGCTTCGAGCTGCTCGTCGGTGCAGTCGAGGTCGAAGACGTCGCGGATGAAGTCCGGCAGGTCGGCGCGGTAGTCGTGCGCCCAGGCGCGGTAGGAGCCCGGCAGCTGCGCGTTCTTCATGTCGACGAGCAGCTGGAAGAACGTCGTGATCGGACGCCAGCGCATCGACGACGGGATGCCACGGGGCGACCGCTCCGGCACCTCGTCGACCCGGGGGCGATCCGGCCCGAGCCAGGTCGGACGCCGGTTGATCAGGCTTGCGCCGAACTTCGTGACGCCGTCGTTGTCGTGCGACAGGAGCACGTAGTGCTTGCGCTCCTTGGCCTCCTCGCCGTACGCGAGGAACTGCTCGTAGTCGTTGACGACGGCCACTGCGTCGTGGTCGACGTCAAGGCGGTTCGGGTCGAGCAGCTCGTGCCGCCATGCGCTGCCCTCGGGCGTGCCGATCCAGATCGCGCGATCGATGCCGAGCGCCTGCGGGCCGAGCGTGCCCCAGCCGACGAACGCCGACTGGCTGGTGTGCGCTCCGAGCGACTCGCCGAAGAGCACCACCCGCGGACGCTTCTCCGGCGGCATCTCACGGATCCGCTGAAGGATCCTGAGCCACAGCAGCCGGTTCTGCTCGCGGGCATTGCCGATCTTGCCCAGCGACAGCGGCGACGGGCGCTTGGAGTACTGCAGCGTCACCGATGCCATGTCGCCGCGGGTCATGTACTGCGTTGCCGCGATCGCGACGTAGTTGACGTACCCGGTGCCCGTGGGCGAGACGAGCATGATGAGCGAGCGCGACCACGCGTCGGTGCGGTCCATCTCGGCCAGGGCGAGCTCGACACGCTCCTTGGCCGTCTCGGCGCTGTCGAGGCCGACGAAGATCTGGATCGGAGTCGCCTTCGCCGGCTCGTTCATCACCGTCTTGATCGAGAGCTCAGGCCGCTCGACCCCGTTGACCATCGTGGGGGCGGTCTCCCACTTCTCGGGTCGCACGTACGTCACCACGTGGCGACGGCCCTCGCGCCCGAGCGTGTCCCAACGAACGAGGCTCTCGGGGTCGCCACTGACGAGCGGGTGCGTCCAGACCCCCGGCGCCGTCTCGTCCATGCCCTCGTCGAACATCTCGGTGCCCGACTCGATGCCGTGCATCGCGCGCTTCCACAGCAGGCTGGTGCCGTAGCCGACTCCTGCGAGCATCGCGACGTGACCGGCGCGCCGCCAGGTCGTCTCCGACCCCGGCAGCACGCGGCTGCCGACCGAGCCCAGCTGTCGAGCCGCCCACGACTCGCCGATCGCGAGCCCGGCGATGCCGAGTACGACGCCCATGCCGGCGACGAGGCCGAGGGCGGGGTTGGACTTCGCGGGGTCGGCGTAGTGCTCGGGCGGGGTCTCGCGCTGACGGATGCTCTCGATGACGCCGGCGGTGACGAGGCCGACGGGGATCGCGATCGGCAGGTTCTCGAGCCTGCCCTTGGCGCCCACCATCTCGTCGAAGGACTTCGTGCCCCACATCGCCGTCGCGAGGATCGTGGCGCCGGTGCCTGTCACGGCGAACCGCCAACCGAGCTGGCGGATCAGGCCGCGTGCGGCCGTCTCGTTGGCGCGGTGGCCGATGAGTGCGACGACTCCGAAGCCCACGGGGATCACGGCGACGTCGAGCAGCAGGGAGGCGGCGCGCTGCCGCTGGTCGATCGTCCAGTCGTCGGGGAACGGGAAGACGGTCGACATCGCGTCGCCGGCACCCTCGATGATGTCCTGCGCCACGGCCGTGAGAAGGAAGTGGGTGCCCGTCGCGAGACCGGTGATCAGGCCCTGGTCCATCCAGGTGCGCTCGGACAGAGAGCGCGTGAACGTGCCTGGGACCGCCGCCGAGGCAAGCACGAGCCCTACCTGCTGGCCGCGACCGACGATCTCCTTGCTGACCACCGCTGTCTCCTCAGTCCTGCGCAGATCTGGTTCGTCTGCGAACGTAGTCCACCGGAGCCACGGAAGGGAGACGCACGGTGAAGGTGCTGAGCCGCACGGCGGGCGGTGTCGCGCTGGTCGCGGGCATCGTCATGGGCGTCTGGCTCCTCGGCTCGCTCGGCGCGATGGCCGGTGTGATCCTGGCAATGCTGGGATTCCAGGCCCTGACCCGCAAGGTGGAGGGCCAGCACTACGTCAGCGCTGCGCTCGTCACCACGGCCGGTCTCCTCGTGATCGCCTGGAAGCACGGGGTCACGCTCTCCCAGCTCGGCCTCGGACGCAGCACCTGGGTCACGGGCGCGATCTGGTCGATCGGGATCATCCTCGCCGTGGGTGCCGTGATCGGTGTCGCAGGTGGGATCCCGCGCCTGCACAAGTACTTCGCGGACGACCGGGTCGCGGAGGCCGACGGCGTACTCACCTCGCGCCGTGTCCTGCTCGACATCCCGTTCGGCACGGTTCTGGTCGAGGAGTTCGCCTTCCGCGGAATCCTGCTCGCGCTCATGACCACCCAGTGGGGAGTGATCTGGGCCGTCGCCCTCACCTCGCTGCTGTTCGGCCTGTGGCACATCGGGCCTGCCCTCGAGATGCACAGCGCCCACCAGGAGGCGACCGGTCACGTGCTCGTCACGGTCGGGTCGACCGTGCTGTTCACCGGGCTCTCCGGCATCGGCTTCGCCGTGCTGCGGCTCTTCACCGGCAGCCTGTTCCCACCCGCGGCACTGCACTGGGCTGCCAACGGCACCGGCGTGATCGTCGGCTTCTTCGTCAACCGAAGGCTGCGCCACCAGGCTGAAGCCGCAGCAGTCAACGACGCGAGCTAGCTCCGCGACAAGCCGTTGTGGTCGCGGGACGTCGTCGCACCAGAGCACGAAGTGCCGCTACCGAGTGCGCGCCCAGCGCCGACCGGCCGCGCGGCCCCCCGGGGACGCACCCCCTACGCGCCCCAAGCCTCGGGACGCGCGGTCGGGCCGGCCAGCTCGGTGAGGGTCGCCACCACATCGCCCGTCGTACGGCGTAGCAGCAGACCGCCGTGGCCGACCACGTCCTCGCCGGAGCGGTCGACACCCTCGCCCGCGATCCGCCAGCGCTGCAGCGTGCCGTCGACGTCGGAGCCGCCGACCATCACCACCTCGTCGCCGACGTCGTGCACCGAGACCTCGACCCGCACGGGCACGAGGAAGGTCGCGGGGTCCAACGCATCGCCGACCTCGAAGGAGTACGCCGGCCCCGCGGCCAGCCTGCCGCCGAGCACGAGGGCCGGCAGGACGAGCGGCCCACTCACCGAGACCGGGTCGAGCTCGACGTCGTCGACGATGCGTCGTATCTCGACCGAGCCCGGAGTCTCGACGCACGCGATCGTCGCCGCGCGCACGACTCCGGTGCCCGAGCCGACCCAGCGCAGCACCACGGCGACGATGTCTGCCGACCAGCGCGCATCGACCTCGAGCCGGCTCACCGGCGCAGCAGCGATCCGGGTCGACCGCACCCGCCACGCCCCCGGGCCGACCTCGCCCGCAACCCACGACTCGTCGATCCCGGCCGAGCCGCCGTCGAGCCGCCGGTGCAGATAGCGCCCCCGCGACCGCTCGGCATCGGTCGGCATGTCCGGCATCGACGGATCCGCAGCAGCACTCACCGGGCCATCCTCCCAGCCGCCGCGACAGCCCTGGATTCTGGATGCCTCGAGGGGCCTCTCCCTGTGCCTCCCGGCCATCCGGATCGGGTACGGCGGACGGCGTACCGACAGGATGTGCGCGTGGAGCTGCGTGGCGTCGTCCGCCCTGATCACCCGTTGCTCGTCGTCGCTCTCGACCTCGAGGCGGCACAGCTCGGCGGCCGCCTGCCCGTGCTGCTCACCGGCGTCGGCAAGGTTCGCGCAGCCACGTCGGTGGCGCGGCTGCTGGCGACGTCGCAACCGTCGGTCGTGGTCAACGTCGGGACTGCTGGCGGGCTGCGCCCCGGCCTCGACGGCGTCCACGAGGTCGGCACGGTCATCCAGCACGACTTCGCCGGCGAGGCCATCGAGAGGATCACCGGCATCGGCTTTGGGCCGCCGATCGAGCTCGGCACCGGCCTCACGCTCGCCACGGGCGACCAGTTCGTGCAGGGCGGCCCGGTGCGCGACGCCCTCGCCGAGCGTGCCGACCTCGTCGACATGGAGGCGTACGCCGTCGCCGCCGCGTGCCGTGCGGCCGGCGTACCGGTGCGCGTCGTCAAGCTCGTGAGCGACGACGCCGACGAGCACGCACTGCGTTCCTGGGTCGACACGGTCTCCGACCACGCCCACACCCTGGCCGCGTGGGTCGACGCACACCTGTAGGCCGCGCAGCACGGCGTAGCTGGGTCGCGGATCCGTCGCAGAGCGCACGCCCGTTACCCGGGTAGCCAGGGTGCGCCTCTAGCTGAGTCGCGGATCCGTCGCAGAGCGCACGCGCGCTACCCGGGTAGCCAGGGTGCTTGTCAGCCGCGCAGGATCGGACGCGTCATGCAGGTCGGGCCGCCCTCGCCCTTGTCGCTCTGCTCGGAGTCGAACGTGTGCACCTCGACGCCGCGCTCGCGCAGCTTGTCGGCGGTGCGCACGTTGCGCTCGCCCATGAGGACGACGCCGGGGCGCACGGCGAGAATGTTGCAGCCGAGCGTGACGTACTCCTCGTCGTCGACCACGACCCACTCGATGCCACGACGGGCAAGCGACTGCAGCATCGCGACCGGCGCCAGCTTCTCGTAGACCACCGCGAGGTCCTCGCGCACCGGCGACACCGTCGACATCAGGTGCAGGCAGTACTCCGGGCCGAGGTCGTGCGGAAGGTCGAACACCTCGACCTTCACACCGTCCGAAGCGAGGATGCCGCGCATCTGGTCGACGGCGTCCTGGTTGGTGCGATAGCTGCGGCCGATCGCGACGGTGTCCTCGTCCATCCAGTACATGTCGCCGGCGTCGGCGGTGGCATCGCCGACGAGGCGACCGATGGTGGGCACCCCGGCCGACTCGAGACCGGCGATGAGGTGCGCACCCTCGCCGCGGCGTGCCTCCTTGGCGGCCACGAGCTCGATCGATCCCGACGGGCCGACGAAGACGGGGTCGTACACGAAGACGGCGTCCGGCAGACCTGGCACCGGGTCGAGCTCGACGACCTCCGACCCGAGACCGCGCAGCGTGCTCACGAAGCCGGCGTGCTGTGCCGTGAGCCGGTCGAGGTCGGGCGTCTGCCAGTGCGCTGCCTCGTACTCCGCCACGACATCGGCACCGCCGGTGAGCGGGCGGCGTACGGCGACGCGCTGGAGCGGCGCGACCGACGAGCGGACGCCGTACGAGGAGGTGGTGGTGGAGGCTGTCATGGGCGCGAGCCTGCCAGAGCCGGTGGCGTGCTGGGAACTCGTGTGCCGAGGCGGTCGAATCGGAGAGGGTGTGTTCGTACAGGGGGTGAGGGCGGCGAGGGCCGCTCAGCTGAGGAGGCCGTCATGGCGCACTACCTGATGAGCGTCTGCTACCCCGAGGGCGCGAGCGAGCCCGAGCCCGCTGAGCTCGAGCGGATCATGGCTGGGGTGCAGTCGCTCAACGACGACCTGAAGGCGGCCGGTTCCTGGGTGTTCGGCGCCGGGCTGCACGACCCTTCGACCGCGACCGTCGTCACCACCACCGACGGCGGCACCTCGATGACCGATGGCCCGTTCATCGAGTCCAAGGAGCAGGTCGGCGGCTTCACGATCGTCGACGTGGCCGACCTCGACGCCGAGCTCGCCTGGGCCGCGCGCTTCTCGGCCGCGACGGGCACGCCCATCGAGGTGCGGCCGTTCGCCGGCATCGGTTGACCGGCGTATGTGCGGTCGCATCGGCGTACCTGTCGAATCGGCAGAGCGGCGTTCGTACAGTCGGTGGCGAGCCTGACCGGCTGACCGCACGGGGAACCGTGAGTGCGCGGCCAGGCAGTCGGGGCACCTTCATCAGAACGTGAGAGCGTTCGCAAAGACCTATGACGAGAGGTTCGACCATGACCGAGTACCTGCTGGCTGTGCACGGGTCTGACGACCAGGCCAACTACGCGACCGACGAGGAGATGCAGGCGGCCTTCGCGGCCGTCGACGCGTTCAACGCCGATCTCCAGGCATCCGGTGCGTGGGTCTTCGCGGGCGGCCTCATGCCCCAGGAGACGGCGTCGGTCGTCCGCCCCACTGCCGACGGCGGCTACACCCGCACCGACGGCCCGTACCTCGAGAGCAAGGAGCACCTCGGCGGCTTCTGGGTCATCGACGTCGCCGACGACGACGCGGCGTACGAGTGGGCCGCCAAGGGTTCCGCTGCCTGCGCCCAGCCCGTCGAGGTGCGCCCCTTCCAGGGCATGTGACCCCGCCAGAGCATGTGACCCCTTCCCGTCAGCCTGATCAATCCGTCGTTTCCGGGACCGGGAAGCGACGGATTGATCAGTCTGAGCGAGGGGTGAGGGTGGACGGCGCGGCGGTCCAGCGGGTGTTCCGCGACGACTACGGCCGCGCGGTCGCCACCCTCGCGCGGCTCGTCGGCGACGTCGGCCTCGCCGAGGAGGCCGTGCAGGAGGCCTTCGCCGTCGCCCTCGAGACGTGGCCGCGCGACGGCGTCCCGCCCAGCCCGACCGGCTGGATCATCACGACCGCGCGCAACCGTGCGATCGACCGCGCTCGCCGCGAGGCGCTGCGCGACGACAAGCATGCTGCGGCCGCGTCGTACGCCGACCAGCTGCGCCCCGACGAGCCCGAGGAGGTCGGCCACGTGCGCGACGACCGCCTCCGCCTGGTGTTCACCTGCTGCCACCCCGCGCTGTCGCCGGAGGCCCGGGTCGCCCTCACGCTGCGCCTGATCGCCGGGCTGCAGACCGCCGAGATCGCGCGCGCGTTCCTCGTCAGCGAGACGACGATGGCGCAGCGGCTCGTGCGCGCGAAGGGCAAGATCCGCGATGCGCACATCCCGTACCGCGTGCCCGACGAGCACGAGCTCCCCGATCGGCTGGCACCAGTTCTCGCCGTCGTCTATCTGGTCTTCAACGAGGGCTACCTCGCGAGCGACGGATCGAACGTCGAGCGAGCCGACCTCGTCGCGGAGTCGGTGCGACTTGCGCGTCTGCTCGTCGACCTCATGCCGGACGAACCCGAGGCGCTCGGCCTTCTCGCGCTGCTGCTGCTCACGCTGTCGCGACGCCCGGCTCGCTTCGACCCTGCCGGCGACCTCGTCCTCCTGCCCGACCAGGACCGCACCTTGTGGGACGCCGATCTCGTCGCGGAGGGGCAGACGCTCGTCCGGAAGTGTCTGCGCCGCAACGCACCTGGGCCGTATCAGATCCAGGCAGCCATCGCCGCCGTCCACTCCGACGCCACCACCGCCGAGGCCACCGACTGGTCTCAGGTCGTGGCGCTCTACGACCAGCTGCTCGTCGTCGCGCCGTCACCGGTCGTCGGGCTCAACCGCGCCATCGCCGTCAGTGAGCTGCGCGGCCCGGTCGAGGCGCTTGCCCTGGTCGACGCCCTCGACCTCGACGGCTACCACCTGCTGCACGCCGTACGCGCCGAGCTGCTGCGGCGCACTGGCGACGCCGAGGCCGCGCGCAGGGCGTACGAGCGAGCCCTCGGTCTCGTCGCCAACCCAGCCGAACGCCGCCACCTCGAACGTCGCCTCGACACCCTCCCCCACCCGTGAGACTGATCAATCCGTCGCTACCGACCACGGGAAGCGACGGATTGATCAGTCTCAGCGGGGGGCTAGCGGCGGTCGGGGTGGGCTTCGAGGATCGCTCGGACGTCGCGGTGCAGGACCTTGCCGATGAGCGAGCGCGGCAGCTCGTCGAGCACGAACACCTGGCGCGGCACCTTGTAGCCGGTCAGCGTCTCGCGCACTGCCTCGCGTACGGCGGCCGGGTCGAGGACGGCGAGCCCTTCTGCGACGACCGCGGCGACCACCGTCTCGCCACCCGTGTCGTTGCGCAGGCCGACCGCTGCCGCATCGGCCACGCCGGAGACCCGGCGCAGCGCCTCCTCGACCTCGGACGGGTAGACGTTGAAGCCGCCGGTGATGATGAGCTCCTTGATGCGGTCGACGATGGTCACGAAGCCGTCGTCATCCATCACCACGATGTCGCCGGTGCGGATCCAGCCGCCGGGGAGCAGGGTCTTCTCGGTGTCGCCCGGCCGGTTCCAGTAGCCGCCGAACACCTGAGGGCCGTGCACCAGCAGCTCGCCCGGCTCGTCGGTCGCGACCTCGCGCGTGGGGTCGTGGGGGTCGACCACGCGTACGTCGGTCGACGGGAACGGAACGCCGACCGAGCCCGGACGACGCGTGCCACCGGCCGGATTCCCTAGCGTGACGGGCGAGGTCTCGGTCATGCCGTATCCCTCGACCAGCAGCCCGCCGGTGACTGCCTCCCACTGCTCGACCGTCGACGGCGGCAGCGACATCGCACCCGAGATGCCGTACCGGATCGTGCTGAGGTCGACTCCACGCTTCACGGCCGCCTCGGCGAGCGCCTGGTAGACCGGCGGCACCGCGGGCAGGAACGTCGCGGGGCGGCGTACGGAGGCCTCGAGCACCTGGTTGACGTCGAACCGCGGGAACAGCACGAGCACTGCGCCGATGGAGATCGTGAACGTGAGGCACAGGGTGAGCCCGTACGCGTGGAACAGCGGGAGCACGGCGTACACGACCTCCTGGCCGTCCTTCAGCCCCGGCATCCACGCGCGGCCCTGCGCGGCGTTGGCCCTGAGGTTGCGGTGGCTGAGCATCGCGCCCTTGGGTGCGCCCGTCGTGCCGCCGGTGTACTGCAGCAGCGCGAGGTCGTCGGCGCCCGGCTTCGAGTGGTCGGCCGCGAGCGGCGTGGCCACCTTCATGAGCCGTTCCCACTTCAGCGCACCTGGCGCCGGCGCGGTCATCGCCGCGCGAGTCTCACGCGCCTTCTTCACCGGCAGCTTGAGCATGAGCTGCTGCTTGCGCGGCAGCGCAGTCGTGATGTCGACGGCGATGATCGTGCGCAGGGGAGCCGACTCGGCGACTTCCGCGAGCGTGCCCGCCACCTTGTCCCACGCGATCGCGACCTCGGCGCCGTGGTCGTCGAACTGGTGCTGCAGCTCCTCGCGCGTGTAGAGCGGGTTGTGCTCGACGACGACCGCGCCGAGCCGCAGCACGGCGTAGAACGCGACCACGTGCTGCGGGCAGTTCGGCATCACGAGCGCCACGCGGTCGCCACGCCGTACGCCGAGCCCGAGCAGCACGTTGGCCGCCCGCGACACCTGCGCGCCCAGCTCGCGGTACGTCGTCGTGCCGCCGTAGAAGTCGAGCGCGACCAGATCGGCGAACCGGGCCACCGACGACTCGAGCAGGTCGGCGAGCGATTCGTCGGTCAGGTCGATCTCGGCGGGGACTCCCGGGGCGTACTGGGCGAGCCAGGGGCGTTCTTCGGTGCTCACGGTGACTCCTCGTGGTCGACACGACCACCCTCCCACCAGGACGAGCCCTACGACCGGTTGACGTCGACACTGCGCACGGCCACCCACCCCGTGACACTGATCATTCCGTCGCTTCCCGCCGCCGGAAACGACGGATTGATCAGTTTCACCGCATGGGTTGGTCGGCTGCGTTGTCGTACGGTGGCGCGATGACCGAGAAGGTGCAGGGGCCGGCGTCGTACTTCCCGTCGATCGAGAAGAAGTACGGGCAGCCGATCGACCACTGGATGACCGAGCTCCAGAAGGTGGTCGGCGAGACCCACATGAAGCAGGTGGAGTTCCTCAAGACCGAGCACGGCCTCGGCCACGGCCACGCCAACGCGCTGGTCGCGGTGTTCCGGGCGAACAATCCCTGACGCGCACAGGGGTTCACGCGCCGGGAAGAAGCCCTGATGCTGCGGCGGGGTCGCCGTGCCCTGCGGCGGTCGATCGGGCAGGATCAGGCGGGTGCGGATCCTGGCGGTGTCGGACCTTCACTACCGCCTGCCCCACTACGACTGGCTCGTGAACGCCGCTGACGGCGTCGACGTCGTCGCCCTCGTCGGGGATCTGGCCGACGTCGTGAGCCCCGTGCCCATGACGGTCCAGGCCGTGGTGCTCGAGAAGTACCTCGGGCTCCTCGGCGACAAGGCCGTCGTTCTGGCGTCGTCCGGCAACCACGACCTCGACGGTCCGGGCGAGCACGGCGAGCAGGTGGCGTCGTGGCTGCGCACGGCCGGCCGCGGCAACGTCCACGTCGACGGCATGTCGCTCGACCTGGGCGACACCCGCTTCACCATCTGCCCGTGGTGGGACGGCCCGCTCTCGCGCGAAGCCGTGGCGGCACAGCTAGCCGCGGCCGCGGCCGACCGCCCGGCCCGCTGGGTCTGGCTCTACCACTCGCCCCCGGCCGGTACGCCGCTGTGCAAGGACGGACGCCGCGAGTTCCCCGACCACGACCTCGCCGCGTGGATCGAGGAGCACTCGCCGGATCTGGTCCTCTGCGGGCACATCCACCAGGCGCCCTGGATCGAGGGCGGCACCTGGCACGCCGAGCTCGGGTCGACACGGGTCTTCAACGCCGGAAAGCAGCCGGGCAAGGTGCCGCCGCACATCACGTTCGACCTCGAGGCCGGCACGGCCGAGTGGTTCGGCGTCTACGACGTCGAGACCATCACCCTGTAGACGTCGGGTCAGTGGACGTGGTCGCCCTCGGGGTCGCGGGCTGATCCTGTGCGGATCTCGGGTGCCTGGTGGTTGACCAAGGTGTCGAGGATGCCCTCGACCATGCCGAGGTGGCCTTCGAGGTCGGCGAACTGACCCTTGACGTCGACGAGGTACTGCGTGAGGCCGTCGAGGCGGCTGGCCGTCGTACGCAGGACGGCGAGGGCGGCGCCCGGGTTGACCGTGAGGAAGCCCTCGGCGTCGTCCGCCACGTGCACCTCGACGTCGGACTCCGCGCGGACGGTGGCGGTCGCCGGCTTGCGCAGGACGACGGCCATCTCGCCGAACACCGCACCCGGTGCCTCGATCCGCGCGAACGAGACGCCGTCGCGCTCGATCGTGACGCTGCCGGACTTCAGCACGTAGAGGCGTCCAGGGTCGGTGCCCTCCTCGATGAGGATCGCGCCCGCGGACACAGTCTCGACCGGGAGGCGTGAGGCAAGTGCGAGCAGGTCGGCCATGGGAGCAGTGTGCCCGAGCCGCGTGAGGACATCGTGTCGAACCCGGCGCAAGGCGTCGTACGCCGCTGACCCGTGCGCCTCGGCCCCGGCCCGACGGGGCCACGGACAGGTCAGGGGCTGGGGGGCACGGACGAGCCGACCATGCGTGCGACGGTCGACGTACAGGTCGACAGGCCGGGCTTGCCTGCGCGCCCGGCGGCGTCGCCGAGGTCGTACAGCTTGAGCCGCGAGTAGGCGCTGCCGTAGCCGATGATGTCCTTCGCCTTCTCAGGCGGGAAGGCGAAGCCCTTCTTCACCTCGTAGATGTCGCCGCCGAGCTCGGCCATCGTGGCGTGGTGCGCCCACGCACCGATGCGGGTGTCGACCCACGTGCCCTCGGCCGCCGTACGCCCCTGCAGCCAACCGGCCATGCAGTCGGCCGACAGCTCGCCGACGACGGTCGCGCGGTTCGACGTCGTGAAGTTCGCACTCGCGAGCCGGGGGTCGTACCAAGCGCGCTGACCCGTGACCTCCTGCACCCAGTGGCCGAGCTCGTGTGCGAACTCGGTCGTCGCGCCGACCAGCGGGAATCCCTTGATCAGCGCAGCCGACGTGGTGCCCGCGGCCGCGGCGTCGGAAGCGAGCACGCCGTTGGCCTTCGCGGCGCGCGCGTACTCGGTCGTCCAGTACTTCGCCGCAGTGGCAGAGAAGTAGATGGTGCCGTTCTTGCCGCACCAGAACGACGCCTCGACCACGTCGCCCTCACTCAGGTCGATGCAGGGGTTGACTGGCGGCCGCGCGAAGATCACGACCTTGGGCGGCGTGATCCCGGTGACGCCGCGAGCCTCGAGCTCGCGCGTCCAGGTTGCGACGTAGACCTTCGTGGCCTTCGCGAGGCAGGCGCGAAGCGACGCCTGCGAGAAGCCCTTGGGGCAGGACGCTGCCTCGACGAGGGGGGTGGGCGATGGTGACGCCGTGGGAGGGCTCGAGGTCGAGGACGACGCCGTGGGACTGCTGGGTGTCGAGGACGACCGTGAAGGTGCTGCCGACGGTGAGGCGGTCGGAGTCGTCGGCGTCGGCGGTGCGGCGGACCGACCGGGATCCTGCGGCGAGCAGCCCGCCAGCAGAAGCGCGCTGACAGCGACGAGCGACGCTGTATGCCGTACCCCTGACCCTGACATGGGTCGAGGCTAGACCGCCTGACGGGAACGGTGCGGGTACGGCGTACGCCGGCGAACGGCGCCGTCACGTCGCCGTGCCCCGGGGGCGCTGTTTCGGACCCACCGGAGATCCGGACGGGGCAAACAAGGGGTGAGCGTGAGCGTCCGCGTGATCGCCGACCGCGACCGCCGCACGTCCCACGGCCTGCGCAAGGCTGCGCCCCACGCGGTGTTCGAGGTCGAGCGGACGGCTGCCTGTGCGCCTTGCTCGAGACGATCGACGACTCCCTGCGCGAGCCGTACGCGACCGCAGCCGACTCCTGCCCCGACCAGGCGCTCACCACAGAGGGCTGACTACGAGGCTCCAGCGAGCTTCTCGATCTCTGCGACGACGACATCGGCCGCCTCCCAGTTGACGGTGTGCCCCGCGCCCGGCACGCGGACAAGCGTCGATCCCGCAATGCCGGTGTGCAGCTCGTCGGTGTGGAAGGGGGGCGTGGTCTTGTCCTTGGAGCCGACCAGGATCGTCGTCGGCAGCGTGATGCACCCGAGGTCGGGGTAGCGGTTCTCGTTCACCATCGCCTCGAGGATCGGCACGAGGGGCCCGAGTGCCTGGGCCCGGAACATGGTCAGGAACGACTCGACCATGGCATCGGTCTTCGCCTCACCCATCAGGGATCTCGCGAACGGCTTGCCGATGAGGTCCGAGGCGACGAGCTTGGGCAGGACCCCACTGCGGATCAGCGGGATCTGCATCTTGTTCTGCGCGTTGTCACGGTTGACGTCGCCCGCGAACGTCGCGACGAGCATGGCTCCCTTGAGGTGCTTGGCTGCGAGGTCCGGGTTCTCGATCAGGAACCGGATTCCGACGAAGCCGCCCATCGAGTGCATGACCAGGACTCCGTCGCTGACGTCGTACGCCTCGAGCACGGCTGCGTAGTCACCAGCCATCTGCCGTGAGCCGACGCCATCCGAGCCGATCGTCGTACGACCGTGTCCGCGCTGGTCGAACGCGATCACGCGGTGCCCGCTGGCGACGAGAGCCTCCGCGATGACGTTCCACTCGTCGAGGCTGATCGCGAAGCCGTGCGCCAGCACGACGGTCGGGCCGTCGCCGGCGCTGACGGTATGGATCTGGGTGCCGTCGGCGGTGGTGATCGTGCGGGCCTGGCCCTGGAGCGGGGAGCGGACATCGACTGTCATGGCGGGACTGTAGGGCCGTGAACTCCTCCGGCAACAGGGATCGCGCCCACTCCTTCTCCTTCGGGTGCGGGTGTCGGCCCGGAGCACCGTCTCCGTCGAGATGGGCGACAACCCCTTCGCGGGCCGGGCCTCGAGCTGGAACAGGGGCGGGAGTGGGCCACGGCGATCTCGTGCGACGACTACCCCGGAACGGGTGTGCCGCAGGGTCTGACCTGGAATGGTGCCCCCTGGATGTCCTGCCACAGCCCGTCGATCCACTTGGAGCCACCGTGACGACCCCCGAAACGACTCCAGACGACGCAACGGCTGGGCAGTCGATGCCCACGGTCGTCGTGCCGGCGGCTGAGGGCGGCCTCGACGTCAACGTGCGGTTCGACCGCAGCTCGGTCCGGCGGTCCGGCACGATCCTGATGGTCCTTGTCGCGGCGCTGCTGCTCGCGCTCTGGCTGTACTCCGTACTCAGCCACTTCCTGTTTCTCGTGGTGCTTGCCTGGCTCTTCGCGATCGCGCTGGAGCCCGGCATCCGAGCCCTGATCGCGCGAGGGCGCTCCCGAGGTGCCGCCACAGCGATCATGGGCGGTGGCGCCATCTTCGTGGCCCTGGCCCTGGCCGTGGTGTTCGGCCAGCTGTTCTTCTCCCAGATCGCCGACTTCGTGCGCATCGTCCCGGATCTCGCGACGTCGGTCATCGAATGGGTCAACGCACGATTCGGCACGACGCTCGACACCTCGACGATCTCGTCGTCGTTGAACCTCGGCCCGTCGCAGATCGCATCCTGGGCCGGCTCGCTGTCCGGCGGCATCCTCGGTGTCGTGGGTTCGCTGTCGGCCGTGCTCTTCGATCTGGTGACGGTGCTGGTCTTCGGGTTCTACTTCGCCGCAGACGGTCCCGCGTTCGTTCGAACCCTCGCTTCGTGGATGCCGGCGCGCGGTCAGCAGGTGTTCGTCACGGTCTCGGAGATCACGATCGCCAAGACAGGCGGTTACGTCGTCTCCAAGATCGTGCTCGCCGCGGCGTCAGCCCTGTTCCACGCCATCTTCTTCGCCGCCATCGGGGTGCCGTTCTGGTTGCCGTTCGCCCTGTTCGTCGGCATCACCGCGCAGTTCGTCCCGATCGTCGGCACCTACCTGGGCATCGTGCTGCCGGTGCTCGCCATCGTCTTCACCAGCCCGTGGAAGGCGGTGGCGATCATCGCCTTCGCGGCGGTCTACCAGCAGATCGAGACGTACTACTTCACACCGCGGGTGAGCAAGAGAACGATGGACGTCAACCCGGCTATCGCCCTAGCCGCGGTCTTCGTCGGCGGTGCCGTCTGGGGCCCCATCGGAGCCCTGATCGGCATCCCGCTGGCCGCAGCAGGCGTCACGATCCTGGACACCTACTCGCGCCGGTACGACCTCGTGCCAGAGCTCGCGACCCAGGCAGACATCATCTCGACACGCCAGCCTGAGCCGTCCTGATCGGATCCCGGACCTCCTTGGTGATTCTCCGGCGCGGCTCAGCCGCGCGCAGAATGCCTGATCGCGACACCTGGCAACGACGCCAGGTCAGGCGATGCCCTGGAACTCGCGCACCTCGACGTCGCCCTCGCAGGCGACCGTGGCGCGCTCCGCCCACGCAAGCGCCTCGGCCTCGTCGGCGACGTCGAGCACCCAGAAGCCGCCGATGTGCTCCTTGCTCTCGAGGTAGGGCCCGTCCACGCGCTGCAGCGCGCCGTCGCGCACACGGACGACGCGCGCGGTCCTGGAGGCCGCGAGGCCGCCCCCGAAGACGAAGACGCCGGCCTCGCGCATCGCGTCGTTGACGTCGCCGGTGGCGGCGAACGCCCGCTGCTCCGCCTCGGGGGTCGGGTAGACGGGGGTGTCGTCGTTGTGGACCGACAGCAGGAAGTAGGTCATGGGCACATCCTCGCTCGGCGACCGGTCGTTCCGGCCTCTCATCGTCTGCACGATCAGGCGGGGCGCCGTTCGACATTTCCGTCTGGGTTGCCGCAGGACGTTCGTGCAGCAGACTGGCCCTGCACCCTCGACGTACAGGAGCAGGCATGAGCTTCCGCGTGATCGCCGACTACGACCGCTGCAAGTCCCACGGCCTCTGCATGGCGGTGGCTCCCGACGTGTTCGAGGTCCGCGCCGACGGCTACATGTACATCCTGCTCGAGACCATCGACGACTCGCGGCGCAGCGCCTGCGAGGACGCCGTCGACTCGTGCCCGGAGCAGGCCCTCTCCATCGAGGGCTGACACCCGTCCCGCCGTAGGGCGAGAGATTCGAGCCCGCGCGGTAGTGCAACCAGCACCTCGGACTCGCTGCGACCACCTGGTGTGCAGCACCGACGTCGGCCGTGGCACACAGCGTTCGTCTCGAGAGCCTTGCCGGCCGATCAGGCGAGCCAGGCGGCGACCGCCACCAGGCAGAACATCGCCAGCTCGACGAGCCCGATGACCGCGGCCCGAGCAGGGCGTCGGCCGACAAGGAACGCGCGGATGGCCAGAGCTGCGAAAGGCACCACCAGGGCCCAGCCCTCCGGCAAGCCCCACGCCGCCGCCAGCACCACCGAGATCGCCACCGAGGTCAGTGCGACCGCACGAGAGGCTCGGGCGTACCGCGGATCTCGTCGTTCGCGGATCAGTGACTTCACGTGCAGCGTCGAGCCGGTGAGGACCAGCCAGCAGACAGTGGTGAGGAGGGCGATCTGGACCGGGACGGCGCCGGGCAGCGGCACCGTCGTCGCACCGGTGCTCACCGCCCACGTGACCGGGACGAGCAGCGCGCACTCTGTGACGACGACAAGGTCGTTCATCAGGGCACGCTCGTCGTTGCGCCGTGCGTAGTGGACGTTCACCGCGACGAGCGCGAGCAGCACCACTCCCACCCAGGCGAGCCACGGGAACCGGAACACCAGGACCGCGGCGGGTACGGCGGCAACGGCAGCCCACAGCACGAACGGCCGGCGGAACCGTTCGGGGCGGCGGTCGTGCAGCAGGCGCCCGCCCGCATAGCTCGCGGGGTAGGCGGCGAACCACGCGACCGAGAGCAGCGCCGTCCACCAGGTCGGCCTCGCGACCGTGCAGGCAAGCACGACGGGGAGCGCGAGGAACGCCCACGCGCCGTGCTGCGGGGGCAGGACGGGTGTACGGCGGGCCGCCGGTCGCGGGGTCGTCGACGTGCTCACTTGTGACGCACCGGCTCCCATCCGCGGCGCGGCGCGCGGGCAGAGCCCTCGGGGTCGCGGCTGCGGTAAACGAGATAGGGGCGGGACAGGTAGCCGACAGGGGCGCTGAAGATGTGCACCAGCCTGGTGAACGGGATCAGGGCGAACAGCAGCATCGCCAGCACCGCGTGGATCTGGAACGACGGCGGTGCGAGCACCATGCCGCTCGCGTCGGGCGAGAGCACGAACAGGCTCCGGAACCACACGGCCACCGACTCGCGGTAGTTGTAGCCGCCGGGGTAGGCGCCGGTGATGTTGAGCAGGTTGATCGCGACCGTGTTGACGACGCCGAGCAGCACGACCGACCCGAGCACGACGTACATCAGCTTGTCGGTGCGCGTCGTCACCGTGAACACCCGGCCGATCGTGCGCCGGCGGTAGATCAGGATCCCGAGGCCGGCAACGACCATCACGGCGGCGACGACGCCGAACGCCACGGCCATCACGTGATACGTGTGCTCGCTGACCCCGACGGCCTCGGTCCAGCCCTGCGGCACGAGCAGGCCGAGGATGTGCCCGCCGAGCGCCATGAGGATCCCGAAGTGGAACAGGGGGCTGCCGATGCGGAGCAGTCGTGACTCGTACATCTGCGACGACCGGGTGGTCCAGCCGTACTGGTCGTAGCGGTAACGCCAGAACATGCCGATCCCGAAGGCGACGGCGGTGACGTAGGGCAGCACGACCCACAGGAAGGTCTGAGTGGCGGTCATGTCCGGGCTCCCACTCGCAGCGACTCGACGGGGATGAAGGGCATCAGGCCGACCATCTCGGTCGGGGGGCCGCTCGCGGCCAGCTCGGCCGCCTTCGGTCCCTCGACGCCCACAGGGACGACGGGCAGCAACGCTGCGGCGACGTCGGCGTACGGCGAGCCGAAGCCGTCGAGCGCGTGGTGCAAGAGCTCGAGCCCGGCACGATGCCGGCCGAGGACCTGCAGTGCGTCCTCGAGGTCTCCGACGGCGCCGAACTCCAGGACGACGGGGAGGAAGTCGGGCAGCTCGCCTGAGTCGATGGTGAACCCGACGCTCTGGTACGCCTCCTTGAAGCCGACCAGTGCCATTCCTCGACCGCGCGTGTCGCCGTTGAGGAAGTAGGTCAGGTAGAGGCAGGCCTTGCGGCGACGATCGAAGATCTCGACGTAGTGCTCCTGCGCCCGCAGGACGTCGGTCGAATCGAGCCAGTCCGCGAAGCGAATGAGCGCGGCGCGCGACGGGGCCGGGAGGTCGCTGAGGTGCTCCCGCACGAGCGGGAGCCGGTCGACGGTGGCCTGGTCGGGGTAGCTGAGCAGCAGCGAGCAGGTCGCGAGCAGGCGACGGGTCGCAGTGGGGGCGGTCATCGCTCGCCCCCCGACTCGGGAAGGGACGAGAAGTCCTCGGCCAGGGCACGCTGCTTGGTGAGGTGGAAGCTCTCGATCGACACCGGGATCGGACCCTTGCGGTCGACCTCTCCGCCCTGCATGCCAGGGCCACCCTCGAAGTCCAGCGAGCAGCCGGGGCTCTCCTCGAGTGCTTCGGCCGCCTCGCGGTGAGCAGCCGGGATGACGTAGCGGTGCTCGTACTTCGCGATCGCGAGCAGCCGGTACATCTCGTAGAGCTCCTCGCCGGTGAGGCCCACCGCGGTGGCGATGGACTCGTCGGCGTCGCGACCGAGGTTGATGTCGCGCATGTAGGCGCGCATCGCCGCGAGGCGACGCAGCACACCGTCGACGACAGACACGTCGCCGGCTGTCATGAGGTTGGCGAGGTAGCCGATCGGGATCCGCATCGCCTCGATGGCCGCGAACAGGTTGCCCTTGTCCTCGGCGTCGTGGCCGGTGTTGGCCAGGGCGTCGACCACGGGTGAGAGCGGTGGGATGTACCAGACCATCGGCATGGTGCGGTACTCCGGGTGCAGCGGCAGCGCGAGGCGGTACTTCTTGGCCAGTGCGTATACCGGCGACTTCTGAGCGGCCTCGATCCAGTCCTCGGCGACGCCGTCACGCAGCGCCTGCTCGATGACTGCCGGGTCGTTCGGGTCGAGCAGAAGGTCGAGCTGGGCCTCGTAGAGGTCCTGCTCGTTCTCGACCGACGCGGCGGCAAGCACCTTGTCGGCGTCGTAGAGGAAGAGGCCGAGGTAGCGCAGCCGGCCGACGCAGGTCTCGGAGCAGACGGTGGGCTGGCCGACCTCGATGCGCGGGTAGCACAGCGTGCACTTCTCGGCCTTGCCCGTGCGGTGGTTGAAGTAGACCTTCTTGTAGGGGCAGCCAGAGACGCACATGCGCCAGCCGCGGCACATGTCCTGGTCGACGAGCACGATGCCGTCCTCGGACCGCTTGTACATCGCACCCGACGGGCAGGAGGCGACGCACGACGGGTTGAGGCAGTGCTCGCAGATGCGCGGCAGGTAGAACATGAACGCCTTCTCGAACTCGAAGGACACCTGGTCCTCGATGCCCTTGAGCATCGGGTCCTTGTGGCCGTTCTCGGCGGTGCCGCCGAGGTCGTCGTCCCAGTTGGCTCCCCAGCGGATCTCCATGTCCTTGCCGGTGATCATGGACTTGGGCCGGGCCACCGGCACGGTGTCCATCGGCGGCGCGCTGATGAGCGTGTCGTAGTCGTAGGTCCACGGCTCGTAGTAGTCGTCGAGCCCGGGGAGCTTGGGGTTGCTGAAGATCGTGGTGAGACGACGCCACCGGCCGCCGCTGCGCAGCCGCAGCTTTCCACGCTTGTTGAGCTGCCAGCCCCCCTTCCACTGCTCCTGGTCCTCGTAGCGGCGCGGGTAGCCCTGACCGGGCCTCGTCTCGACGTTGTTGAACCACACGTACTCGACGCCGCGCCTGTTCGTCCACGTCTGCTTGCACGTGACCGAGCAGGTGTGACACCCGATGCACTTGTCGAGGTTCATCACCATGCCCACCTGGGCCATGACTCTCGTCATCAGTACTGAACCTCCTGCGAGCGGCGACGGATCGTGGTGACCTCGTCGCGCTGGTTGCCGGTGGGGCCGTAATAGTTGAAGCCGTAGGACAGCTGGGCATAGCCACCGATGAGGTGCGTCGGCTTGAGCAGCAGGCGCGTCAGCGAGTTGTGGATGCCACCCCGCTTCCCGGTCTTCTCGACCCGAGGTACGCCGATCGTGCGGTCCTTCGCGTGGTACATGTAGACGGTGCCCTCGGGCATCCGGTGCGAGACCACCGCGCGCGCCACCACGATGCCGTTGCGGTTGTGCGCCTCGATCCAGTCGTTGTCCTTGACGCCGATCTTCTCGGCGTCCTCCTTGCTCATCCAGATGTCCGGGCCGCCACGGGACAGCGCCAGCATGAACAGGTTGTCCTGGTACTCCGAGTGGATCGACCACTTGGAGTGCGGCGTGAGGTAGCGCACCACCACGTGCGACTCGTCGTGGTCCCCGATCTTCGGGTAGCCCGCGAGCGCGGCGAGGTTGAGCGGCGGGCGGTAGGTCGGCAGGCACTCGCCGACCTCGGCCATCCAGTCGTGGTCGAGGAAGAAGTGCTGGCGCCCGGTGAGCGTGTGCCAGGGCTTCCCACGTTCGACGTTGATGGTGAAGGTCGAGTACCGACGACCGCCGTGCTCGCTGCCGGACCACTCCCACGACGTGATGACGGATTGCGGTCGGC
>JBBQAY010000020.1:0-43624 GCA_038316965.1 Candidatus Nanopelagicales bacterium | reverse complement strand
ATCAGCAGTAGTCCGAACAGCAATCCATGATCAGCAGGCATCTGCGCGAGCACGTCGCCGTACTCGCCCGTGTGGGTGCACTCGACTCCGGGTGGGAAGAACTGCCGCGTCGCTTGGCCTGCGACTGAGTCGCCCCGCCTGACTCATGCGAGTGATGCTGCCGGGTGGGCGGCGGTCGTTCCTCAAGGGATCAGCTGCGGAGGACGTCGGAGCCGAGCTTCACCAGGAGGACGGCGACCACCACGAGAAACACGATGCGAACGAAGCCCGAGCCGCGCCTGACCGCTGTGCGCGCACCGACCACTCCCCCGACGAGGTTGGCCGCACCCATCGCGAGCCCGAGCGCCCACAGCACGTGGCCGCCGAGGCCGAACACGATCAGGGCGGCGAGGTTGGTCGAGACGTTGACGACCTTGGCGATGGCCGAGGCGTTGAGGAAGGAGTAGCCGAGCAGCGAGACGAGGGCGAAGACCAGGAACGTGCCCGTGCCCGGCCCGAAGACGCCGTCGTACAGGCCGATGCCGGCACCGAGGGCAAGGGCTGCGATCCCGTGCCGCGCATGCGACTCGGTGCCGTGCCAGCGCAGATCCTGGGTCTCGCCGAGGTTGGGGCGCAGCAGGGTCCACAGCCCGACGACGACGAGAAGCACCAGGGCGAGCGGGCGGAACAGCGAGCCGGGTACGCGCGTCGCGAGCGCGGCGCCACAGGCTGAGCCCACGAACGCCGCCCCCGCCATGCGGACGGCCGTCCCCACGTCGGTGACCGCCGCACGGCGATAGGTGAGCGCGGCAGCGCTCGTGCCGATGATGGACGAGGCCTTGTTGGTGCCGAGCACCGTCGCGGGCTCCGCACCCGGCAGTGCGACGAGAAGGGCGGGGAGCTGCACGAGACCGCCGCCACCGGAGACGGCGTCGACCCAGCCGGCGAGCATCGCGGCACCGAGCAGCGCGACCAGCACCAGAGGTGTCACGCCGAGGACGGTGTCCATCTGCTGGATCAGACGCCTGCGGAGCGAGCGGCCTCGGCGTTCCAGGCGCGGACAACGTCGAGCACGTCGCCGATGCTCTGCACGACGGCGTCGGGCGTGACGTCGACCGGCACCTGCTGGTGCTCGGGGATGTCCGAGTGCGGCACGAGGATCGCGCGCATGCCGACCTGCTGGGCACCGTGGACGTCGTCCCACGGACGGTCGCCGACGAACACCACGCGGCTCGGGTCGCTCGCGCCGATCGCTACGAGCGCGAGGGCGAACGCGTCGGCGTGCGGCTTCCCCACCGGCGTCTCGCTCGTGTAGACGGCGCCGTCGATCAGGTGGAGAACGCCGTCGCGGGTGAAGACCTGCTCGTGGAAGGCCCTGGGCCACATGGTGTTCGACAGGACGCCAACCTTCAGACCGTCGGCGCGCAGCGCCTCGAGCAGGGGCACGACCTCGGGGCTGGTGTGCGTGTGCGGGTCCCAGGCGTAGAGGTAGGCGTCGAGCGCGTCGCGGTGCTGCCAGCTCGAGGTGTCGACGCCGGCCCGTTCGAAGACACCGTCGAGATGCCCGGTGCCAGCTGCACCTGAGGTCTCGCGCTGGCGCTGCCAGAACGACTCCTCGGCGTCGAACAGCCGCCGCGCGAGCTCCGCGCCGTGCACAGGGTCGTACACCTGGGCGTACGCGTACCACTGCGCCACCAGGTCGATCTCGTGCCAGGGCGTGAGCGTGCCACCCCAGTCGAAGACGACGGCATCGACCGCGCTCATGCGCGGCAGGCTGCGACGATCGCGTCGAGCGCACCGTCGGCGGCAAGCTCCGTGCGATCACCGGACTTGCGGTCCTTGAGCTCGACGATGCCGTCGGCGAGGCCCTTGCCCACCACGACGATCGTCGGGACGCCGACAAGCTCGGAGTCCTTGAACTTCACACCGGGCGAAGCCTGCTTGCGGTCGTCGTAGATCACGCGCAGGCCCTGCGCGACGAGGCCCTCGGCGAGCTGTTCGGCGTACTCGTACACGGCAGGGTCCTTGCTGGCAGCCACGAGATGGACATCGGCGGGCGCGACCTCGCGCGGCCAGCAGAGGCCGAGCTCGTCGAAGCTCTGCTCCGCGATGGCAGCGACCGCACGCGAGACACCGATGCCATACGAGCCCATGGTGACGACCTGCTGCTTGCCGTTCTCGTCGAGCACCTTGAGGTCGAGCGCCTCGGCGTACTTGCGACCGAGCTGGAAGATGTGGCCGATCTCGATGCCGCGCGCGATCTCCAGGACCGAGCCGCAGGTCGGGCACACGTCGCCCTCGCGAACCTCGGCGGCCTCGATCGTGCCGTCGGCGCCGAAGTCGCGGCCCATAACGAGGTCGAACACGTGCTTCCCGTGGACGTTGGCACCGGTGATCCAGCGGGTGCCCTCGACCACCCGGGGGTCGACGACGAAGCGGATCCCGGACGCCGACTCCTCGCCGAGCGCCTCCGGGCCGATGTAGCCCTTCACGAGCAGCGGGTGCTTCTTCAGCTCGACCTCGTCCATGGGCGTGGGCTCGCCGGGCGACAGCACGGCCTCGAGGCGCTTCATGTCGACGTCGCGGTCGCCGGGCAGGCCGACGACGAGCGGGTACGACGTGCCGTCGGGCAGCGCGACCGTGAAGGCGACGTTCTTCAGCGTGTCCGCAGCGGTCCACGCGCGATCGGAGCGGGGCTGCGACGCGTTGGCGGCAGCGACGAGCGTGTCGATGGTCGGGGTGTCGGGGGTGTCCTCCACGTGCGCGTCCGGTACGCCGACGAACGACAGCGCTGCGGGCACCGGCGTCGTGACGGCCTCGACGTTGGCGGCGTAGTCGCCGGTGACGCAGCGGACGTAGGTGTCCTCGCCCGAGTCGCACGGGGCCAGGAACTCCTCCGACGCCGAGCCGCCCATCGCCCCGGACTGCGCGGACACGATCACGTAGTCGAGGCCGAGCCGCTCGAACGTCGACTGGTAGGCAGCGCGGTGCTTGTCGTACGACACCTGCAGACCTGCGTCGTCGACGTCGAACGAGTAGGAGTCCTTCATCACGAACTCGCGGCCGCGCAGGATGCCCGCGCGGGGACGCGCCTCGTCGCGGTACTTGGTCTGGATCTGGTAGATCGACAGCGGCAGGTCCTTGTACGACGAGTACTCGCCCTTGACGAGGAGCGTGAACATCTCCTCGTGCGTGGGTCCGAGCAGGAAGTCGTTGCCGCGGCGGTCCTGCAGGCGGAAGAGGCCGGCGCCGTACTCGGTCCACCGGTTGGTCGCCTCGTAGGGCTCGCGGGGCAGCAACGCCGGGAAGTGGACCTCCTGGAAGCCCGCGGCGTCCATCTCGGCGCGGACGATGCGCTCGACGTTGCGGTAGACGGCGTAGCCGAGGGGCAGCCAGGTGAAGATTCCGGGTGCGACGCGGCGCACGTACCCCGCACGGACGAGCAGCCTGTGGCTCGGCACCTCGGCGTCTGCCGGGTCCTCACGCAGGGTGCGCAGGAACAGCGACGACATGCGGAGCAGCACGGGGATCTCCAGGGGCAGGGATACGGGCGGACCCTGAGGATATCGGCCGGTCAGGCTGGTTCGCGTGCGAGATCTCGCCGGGCCGGGATCCGCCCGAGCGCGGAGGTCCATCCGAGCACGACGCCGATCACCACGACGATGCTCCCCGAAGCCATGCCGAGCGCGGGCCCGTACGCATGCGCGACCACGCCGCCGAACAGCGCACCGGCCGGGGCGCCGAGGCCCCAGCTGAGCATGCGGCCCGTCGTGTTGACCCGGCTCTGCATGTCTTCGGGCGTCTCCTCCTGCCGGAACGTGATGTTGTTGACGACCGCCACGAGGTTGGCGACGCCGAACAGGAACACGAACAGGAAGGTGAGGCGGTAGTCGCGCGGCCAGGGGATGAGCACGATGAGCAGGGCCATCGCGCTCGTGGAGACGAGGCTGATGCGGGCCGGTGAGAACGGGCGCAGGAACCGCTGGCTCAGAGCCCCCACCAGACCGCCCACGCTGAAGACACCGAACACGAGCCCGAGCCGCACATCGCCCTGGCTGATGCCGAGCACCTGGTCGGCGAACGGCACGAGCTGGCCCATGATCGCGCCGACCGAGAACGACACCGTGGTGCCGAGGAAGGTCATCGCCCGCAGGGTGGTGTGGGCCCAGAGCCAGCGCAGCCCGGTGAGCACGTCCTCACGCAGCCGCCTGGGCTCGCCCTCGCGCTCCCCGGTCAGGGAGCGACGTACCGCGCGCAGGAGGAAGGCGGAGGCGAGGAAGGTGAAGGCGTTGACCCAGTAGAGGGTCGACGGCGAGATCACAGCGACGACGACGCCGACCAGCCCTGGGAGGACGACGTCGAGCACCTGAGTGGTGCCCCACACCGCGGAGTTGGCCTCGCCGATGCGCGCTTTGCCGACGAGGGTGGGCACGGCTCCGAAGTTGGCCGCGTCGAAGAACACGAACACCGTCATCGAGACGAACCCGACCACGATCACGTGCGCCGCCGTGAGCGAATGGAAGGCGGCCGCGACAGGGACCGAGGCGAGGACGAAGACATTGACGAGGTCGCAGCGCACCATGAGCTTCTGACGGTCGACGCGGTCGGCAAGAGCCCCCGCGAAGAGGCCGAACATCAGATACGGCAGGCCCTCGGTCGCGGCGGTGACACCGGTGAGGAGCGCGGAACCCGTCAGGGCGTACACCAGGATCGGCGCGGCGACGTACGTGATCGTGCCGCCGGCGTACGAGACGACCCGGCTCGTCCAGTAGCGGCGCCAGTCCGGGTCGGCCCAGAGCGAGTCGGGGTCCGGACGGCGCAGCACCCGCTCATCTTCCCTCAGGCCGAGCGATGCCTCGGCCCGCCTGTGGTCGAATGCGCGTGCAGGCTCAGCCGAGGTTGGTGCAGTTCTCGCTGATCGACAGGTTGATGGCGAACTGGTTCTTCAGCGCCGTACCGACGTCGACCACGGCGGCCGCGTACGCATCGAGCTGCGCTTGCGTGACCGCGTCGGGTGCGGCCGTCATCGCGCCGAGCTGGTCGTTCAGCGTCGTGAAGTAGGCGATCGCGTCGGCAGGGTCACCCTGGCCCGGGCCCGGGTGGCCGGCGAGGACCTGGAACTTGCCGAGCACCGCCGACATCTTCTCGGGGGTGTAGTTCGAGATGACCTGGGATGCGACGGCCTTGACCGTGTCCTTCGTCCTCACCTGTGCCATGACCTGCGTCAGCACGCTGAAGCTGGCGACGTCCTCCTTGGTGATGGCCGAGCAGTCGACGTCGCCGGCCTGCGCCGCGGCGGACGAGGCCTCGGCTGCCAGGGACGACGCATTCGCCGCCACCGAGGACGCCGCACCCTGAGCGGCGTCGATCGCCGAGGACGCCGCGTCCTTGGCTCCCCCGCACGCAGTGAGAGTGAGGGCAGTGAGGACTGCCAGCGGGGCGAGGAGGATGCGCATGCTCAGATGCTCGCACCGTCTCCCCGACGTGGGGTGCGGTATCACAGAGGCGTCATGGCCGTGCGCTGTGCGTAGCCGCCGCGGGGATCAGAACAGCACGGTGGAGAAGGTCGTCGCCTGGTGGAATCCGACCCGCTCGTACACGTGGCGCGCGACGTGGTTGAAGTCGTTGACGTACAGGCTCACGACCGGCGTGATGTCACGGGCGAGCTCGACGACCTGACCCATGGCGGCGAGCCCGAGGCCGCGGCCACGCAGCTCTGGCGCGGTCCACACTCCCTGCACCTGGCAGACCCCGTCACCGACTGCCCCGACCTCGGCCTTGGTGATCACCCGGCCGCCTTCGATCCGGGCGAACGCGCGGCCGGATCGGACCAGCTCGGCGATCCGTGCGCGGTAGGGATCGGCTCCGCCACCGGCGAGCGGCGAGACGCCGACCTCCTCGGTGAACATCGCGACGCAGGCCGGGAGCAGGACGTCGATCTCGTCGTCGCGCACACGGCGCACGAGGGGGTCGGCCGCCACGTGCACCGGCGCGTTGCGCTCGATGACCATGACGGGCTGGGACGCACGCACCTCACGGGCAGGGCCCCAGGAGTCGCGGAGCAGGTTCCACAGGATCGCGACGTCCTCCGACGGCCCGACGATCGACGAGCAGCGTCGACCGATCCTGCGGCAGCGATCGGCGAAGGCACGCCGGGCTTCGGGTGTCGTCTCGACAGGGACGAGGTTGGCTCCGAGGTAGAGCAGCGACGTCAGGGCGCCGTCCTCGGTCCAGCCCCAGAGCTCACCACCCATGCGCCAGGTGTCGAGGCCGCTGGTGAGCACGCGCGAGGAGACGAAGCAGTGCTTGACCGGGTCGCGCGCCAGGAGAGCGCGCACCTCGGCGAGGTCGCGCGGCCCGAGCACGCGGAGCACACCCGCGGTCGCCGTCGTCACGCCGCACATCCTGCCGGAACCGTCGGCGGAATCCACGACGACCCGGCCACATGGCTGGGCGGCGCGGCCGACGCTAGAGGACGTCGTCCTCGGTTATCTCGACGGCGAAGCCCTCGAGATCCACCGCGAGCGGTGCGAGCAGGACGTCGACGATGACGTCCGCCTCATGGCGGGCTGCGGCGCTGACATGGTGGGCGGCGACGGCGACCTGATGGGTCACGGCCCCAGCCTGGTGGGCCATCTCGTGCGCGGTGCGCTCGACGGCGGGCGGCAGGTGCAGCGTGCTGGTCATGGCGACCTCCTTGATCCGACCCCTATGTTACTCGCAGGTAATATCGATCGGGCGCCCCTGGACACCGTTGCGAGGCGGATGTGACGAGCGGCACCTCGCCGCCGGGACGGCGGTCTAGCGTGCACGCATGGCCGCATCGCGCCGATCCGTCGAGCTCGCGGCCGAGCTCAGCCGCCTGGGTGCGCACGCAGTGGTGGTCGGGGGCGTCGCGCGCCTTCTCCGCTCGGGTGCGGGCCATCCGCGCGACCTGGACGTCGTCGTGGCGGAGCCCGACGTCGACGCGCTTGTGAGTGTCCTCGCCCTCCTCGGGGCGCGCCTGTCGGCACGGGCCCTGCGCCTGCGCCAGTGCGTGCACGTCGACACCGCCTGGGGGCCACTCGACGTGTTCCTGGGAGCGGCTCCGGCGTCGGACGAGTTCGACGTCGCGGGCGTCAGACTCAGGGTGGCCGCGTGACGGCGCGCACCGGCCTGGGCCCGGTCGAGCTCGCCCTTCTCGACGCCTTCGACCTGCTCGGAGCCGACGCGGACGGCCGTCGGGTGCGGTGCTCGGACGTGCTCACCGCCGTCGACCAGCGGCACGGCATCGGGCCGAGGTATGCCTGGCCGGTCACCGTCGACCTCGGGGTGCCCTGGCGGGTGCACCTCCCGCTCCTCGACCTGTACGGCAACGCCGGCACCCAGGGCGGCGACCCTCCGGCCGACGCGCGGTACGTCGAGGGTCGCCTCTCCCGCGTCGGCGCGCTGGCCCTCGCCGCCGAGCGGGGCGAGATCGACCCGGTGCCGCTCGGGCTCATCGAGGGCTCGCTGTACCGCGAGGGGCCGGTGCCGCCGTTCGCCCCTCACGCCGTGGTGGGTGCACTGCTCGCCGGCCGCGACGACTGCGGCCCTCCGGTGCTGCCCACCGGCGGGACGGTCGAAGGGGATCTCGCGGCGCTGCTGTCAGGAGAGCCGGTGCGGCTGCGCCTCGGTTGCACGATCCGCGACGAGATCGAACGGCTCGTCATCACCGAGGTGCCGCTCGGCGTGGACGCCGACCGGGTCGTCGAGAGCATCACGAACAGGCTGCACAGGTACGAGCGGGGGGAAGGCCGGGCTCTTGCCTACGTCCGGCGTACCGACGCCGACAGCGCAGTCCTCGACGTGCGGGACGAGTCGAGTGCCCGCGACGGGATGCGGATCATCCTGCAGATCGAGCGGAGCACGAACGTCGCCCGCGTCGTCAGCTGGCTGCTCGGCATCTGGCCGGTGACGATCGAGGTCGACGCACGGCTGCCGCACCCCCAGCCCGAGCGGCTCGCCGGGTGGGACCGCGGCGACGGCGGTGGCCTACGAGCGCTGGCCGACCTGCTGCGCGAGCCGACCATCTGACCTGCTGCGCCGATGCCGCGCCAGGCTCAGCCGACCGGGATGACCACGGGGCCGGTGGTCTCGCCGCTCTCGGGGTCGACGCCCATCTCGTCGGCCATCTCGAGCGCCATCTGCACCAGCGTCTCGACGATCTGGGACTCCGGCACGGTCGCGACGACCTCACCACGCTTGAAGATCTGGCCCTTGCCGTTGCCCGAGGCGACGCCGAGGTCGGCCTCACGCGCCTCGCCCGGTCCGTTCACGACGCAGCCCATCACGGCGACGCGCAGCGGCACGGTCAGGCCCTCGAGGCCGGCAGTGACCTGCTCGGCGAGCGTGTAGACATCGACCTGGGCGCGGCCGCACGACGGGCACGACACGATCTCGAGACCACGCTTGCGCAGGTTGAGCGACTCCAGGATCTGGTTGCCGACCTTGACCTCCTCGACCGGAGGCGCCGACAGCGAGACGCGGATCGTGTCGCCGATGCCCTGGGACAGCAGCGCGCCGAACGCGACGGCCGACTTGATCGTGCCCTGGAACGTCGGGCCGGCCTCGGTGACTCCGAGGTGCAGCGGGTAGTCGCAGCGCTCGGCGAGCAGGCGGTACGCCGACACCATCACGACGGGGTCGTTGTGCTTCACCGAGATCTTGATGTCGCGGAAGTCGTGCTCCTCGAACAACGAGCACTCCCACAGCGCGGACTCGACGAGCGCCTCGGGTGTGGCCTTGCCGTACTTCTCGAGCAGGCGCTTGTCGAGCGAACCGGCGTTCACGCCGATGCGGATCGGGATGCCGGCATCCTTCGCGGCGCGGGCGATCTCGCCGACCTTGTCGTCGAACTGCTTGATGTTGCCCGGGTTCACGCGCACTCCGGCACAGCCGGCGTCGATCGCCGCGAAGACGTACTTCGGCTGGAAGTGGATGTCGGCGATCACGGGGATGCCGGACTTCTTCGCGATCAGTGGCAGCGCGTCCGCGTCGTCCTGGCTCGGGACCGCCACGCGCACGATCTGGCAGCCAGCGGCGGTGAGCTCGGCGATCTGCTGCAGCGTGGCGTCCACGTCGTCGGTGCGCGTGGTCGTCATCGACTGCACCGAGATGGGGGCGTCACCGCCGATCTCGACGGGATGCGTGTGGTGCCGCAGGGTGATCTTCCGGCTGACCCGCCGAGGGGCGAGCACGGGAGCAGGGAGCGCAGGCATGCCAAGACCGATCGTCATGCCCGTATTGTCTCCCGGAAACCCCGGCCCTGACACCCGGAGGGTGTCGTGGGCCCTAGCCGTTGAGGCTGATGGGTTCGATGAGGTCGGCGAGCAGGACCAGGGCTCCCATGCCGACCAGGAAGATCGAGACGACGTAGGTCACGGGTAGTGCCTTGGCGATGTCGACAGGGCCAGGGTCGGGACGCCTGCGCAGGCGGGCCCAGCCACGCTTGAGCGACTCCCAGAGCGCACCGGCCACGTGTCCGCCGTCGAGCGGCAGCAGCGGGATCAGGTTGAACAGGAACAGGAACAGGTTCAGGCCGGCGAGCAGGCTGAGGATGTACGCCGTCTTGTCGATCACGGGCGTGTCGTCGAGCGCGACGATCTCGCCGGTGATCCGGCCGACGCCGACCGGACCGACGATGCCCTCGGTGTCGCGCGGAGCATCGGTGAACGTCGAGACCGCGAGGTCCCAGAGCCGCACCGGGAGCGTCACGATGGTGGTGACGGCGCGCACCGACAGGCTCCACACGTAGCCGGGCACCGCTGTCACCGGCTGGGTCAGGCGCTCGGTGGCCGGGGCGATGCCGAGGAAGTTGCGCTTCTCGGTCTTCCCGGTGTCCTTGCCCGCGTCGTCGACGACCGGCCGGTCGACGGCGGCCAGCGGCACCGTGAGCACGACCTGCTGACCGTCGCGGTCGACCACGACGACGGTGTCGCCCGTGGGCGCACTGCGGATCGCGTCCTGCACCGCCGGCCAGGTCGGGGTCGGCGTGCCCGCGACTGAGAGGATCGTGTCGGCCTTCAGCAGGCCGCCGGCGTACGCCGGGGTCTGGGTCGACCCGCTGCACTCGCCGTTGGCGGCGGCCTTGCCGCTCACGTTGTCCTTGGTGGGCAGGCACTCGACCACCGCGCCGACGCGGTTGGTGAGGTTGGGGTTGCCGTCGAGGTCCTGGTTGATGCCGATGACCGAGATGACGAGCGTGAACATGACGAAGGCGAGCACAAGGTTCATCACAGGGCCGCCGAGCATGATCACGATGCGCTTGCGCACAGGGAGCTTGTAGAAGACCCGGTCGGCGTCCGCCGGCATGACCTCCTCGAGCGAGGCCTGGCGAGCGTCGTTGATGAGGGTCGACCAGCGACCCGTGCTGGAGGCGCGGAGCATCGTCGGGTCGGCGCCCTTGGCGGGCGGGTACATGCCGATCATGCGGATGTAGCCGCCGAGCGGGATCCACTTGATGCCGTACTCGGTCTCGCCCTTGCGCTTGGCCCAGGCGGTCGGGCCGAAGCCGACCATGTACTGCGTGACCTTGACGCCGAACGCCTTGGCGGGCAGCAGGTGCCCGATCTCGTGCAGGCCGATGGACACACCCACGCCGAGCAGGAAGATGAGCCAGCCCAGCATCTCGAGAAGGATCACGTCGCACGTCCCGTCAGCTCGCGGGCGCGCGCTCGGGCCCAGCTCTCCGCCGCTAGGACGTCCTCGACGTCGCGGGGGTTCCCCTGGTGGGAGGCGAGGTGCTCCGCGACCACGGTGGTGAGGGTGTCGACGATGCCGAGGAACGGGAGTCGGCCGTCGAAGAACGCGGCGACCAGCTCCTCGTTCGCAGCGTTGAAGACCGCGGGCGCCGTACCCCCCTCGGTCGCGGCGTGGCGAGCCAGCGCGACCGCGGGGAAGGCCTCGTCGTCGAGCGGCTCGAAGGTCCAGGTGGACGCGGTGGTCCAGTCGCAGCCGTAGCCGGGGTGCGGGACGCGGTCGGGCCAGGAGAGGCCGAGGGCGATCGGCAGGCGCATGTCGGGCGGGCTCACCTGCGCGATCGTCGAGCCATCGAAGAACTCGACCATGGAGTGCACCATCGACTGCGGGTGCACGACGACGTCGATCCTCTCGAGCGGGACGTCGAACAGCAGGTGCGCCTCGATCACCTCGAGGGCCTTGTTGACCATCGTCGCGGAGTTGGTGGTGACGACCGGGCCCATGCTCCACGTGGGGTGCGCGAGGGCCTGCTCGGGTGTGACGGCGGTGAGCTCGCTGCGTCGCTTGCCGCGGAACGGGCCGCCGCTCGCGGTCAGGACGAGCCGACGTACCTCGTCGGACGTGCCGCCGCGGAGGCACTGCGCGAGCGCGGAGTGCTCGGAGTCGACCGGCACGATCTGCCCCGGCTTGGCTGCGGCCTTCACGAGCGGGCCGCCCGCGACGAGCGACTCCTTGTTGGCCAGGGCGAGGACGCTGCCCGCCTCGAGAGCCGCGAGGGTAGGACGCAGACCGATCGAGCCGGTCATGCCGTTGAGCACGACGTCGGCGGCCGTCCCGGCGACCTCGGTCGCTGCGTCGGCGCCGGCCAGGACCGTCGGGGCGATGCCGTGGGCTGCGAGGGCCTCACGCAGGGCGGGCACGCGCGACACGTCCGCCACGGCGACGAGCGGGACGTGGAATGCCGCGGCCTGCGCCGCGAGCGAGCCGACGTCGGCGCCCCCGGCAGCGATCGCTGTGACCCGGAAGGCGCCAGGGTTGCGCGTGACGACGTCGAGCGCCTGGGTCCCGATGGACCCGGTGCTCCCGAGGATCACGACATCGCGGGTGCTCACCGGCCCAGTGTGACCGATCTGCCGGCTCCGCGCCGCCACGCCTCCCCCGTCCAGGCCAGGCCGCTCGGACCGGTCGCTCGAACGCCGCCACGCACGTCGGCCGTCGGGCGGTGGCAGGATCGAGCTGTGCCCATCACCGAGCCCGTGGCGTCCGACGACGCGCGCATCCTGCCGCTGATGCGCTCCTACTGGGCCGAGATGGCGCACAGGTACGGAGAGACGGACGGCGAGACACCGATGATCCCGCTGCACGGCCAGGCCCGCTGGCTGCTGGTGCACTCGGACGAGGGTGCGGTCGTCGGGTGCGGCGCCGTGCAGCCGCTCACCTCGACCGTCGAGGATGCGGCGTCCGACCTGGGCGAGGTGAAGCGGGTGTACGTCGTGCCGGAGGCACGCGGCCACGGGCACGCGCGACTGCTCATGGCGCACCTCGTGCAGGACGCGCGGTCGGTCGGCTACCGCGCCCTGTGGCTCGACACCGGCACTCCTCAGCACGAGGCGGTGGCTCTCTACGAACGGCTCGGCTGGCGCCAGATCGAGCGCTACGGCCAGTTCGCCCACGACGAGCGCACGCTCTGCTACGCCTTCGACCTCTAGGTCGCGCCGCCGGGTGAGGTCGAGAAAAGGACAGAACGAGCCCGGGAAGGGCGCGATGTGTCCTTAGCGGACGAACTAGAGCGCGATACCCGTCAGGACTAGGGTGCGCTCGTACGTGTAGTCGTCCATGGCGGAGCGCACGCCCTCGCGGCCGACGCCGGAGGCCTTGACCCCGCCGTACGGCATCTGGTCGGCGCGGTACGCCGGGACGTCGCCCACGATCACGCCACCGACCTCGAGGTCGCGGTGGGCGCGGAACGCCACCTGCAGGTCGTGCGTGAAGACTCCAGTCTGCAGGCCGAAGCGCGAGTCGTTGACGACGGAGAACGCCTCGTCGACGCCGTCCACCTTGGCCAGCACGAGAACGGGCCCGAAGACCTCCTCGCACGACACCCTCGCGTCGGTGGGGACGTCGGTCAGCACGGTCGGCGCGTACGACGCACCCTCGCGGACGCCGCCGGTCAGGAGCGTGGCGCCGGCGTCCAGGGCCTCCCGCACCCACCTCTCGACGCGGATGGCGGCGGCCTCGTCGACCAGCGGGCCCACGACCGTGGTGTCGTCCCACGGTGAACCGGTCGGCAGGGCCTCGGTCTTGGCGACCAGCAGCGGCACGAACCGGTCCCACAGGGTGGAGTCGACGAGCACGCGCTGCACCGACACGCATGCCTGGCCGGCCTGGTAGTTGGCGAACGTCGCGACGCGCGTGGTCGCCCAGTCGAGGTCGGTGTCGCTGGACCAGTCGGGGCACACGACGGCAGCGGCGTTGCCGCCGAGCTCGAGCGTGACGTGCTTGTGCGGCACGGCCTTCTGGATCGCGTAGCCCACCGTCTCGGAGCCCGTGAAGCTGACGACGGGGAGCCGCTCGTCGACCGTGAGCAGCGGCGCGACGTCGTTGCCCACGGGCAGCACCGACCACGAGCCGGCGGGCAGGTCGGTCTCGGCCAGGAGCTCGCCGAGCAGCAGCGCCGAGAGCGGCGTGGCGGGCGCGGGCTTGAGGATGATCGGCGCACCGACCGCAAGGGCGGGAGCGACCTTGTGCGCCACGAGGTTCAGCGGGAAGTTGAACGGCGAGATGCCGAGGACGGGGCCGATCGGGAACCTGCGGATGATGGCGGCCCGACCCTCGCTGGCGGCGTCGGTGTCGAGACGCTGCATCTCGCCGCTGAAGCGACGGGCCTCCTCGGCCGCGAAGCGGAACGTCGAGGCCGCACGGGCTGCCTCGGCCCGGGCCCACATGATCGGCTTGCCGTTCTCCGACGTGATGAGGCGCGCGATCTCCTCGGCCCGCTCGGTGATGCGGTTCGACACGTGCAGCAGGGCGTCGGCACGCAGGCCCGCGGAGGTGGCGGCGAACTCGTGGCGCACCGCCCACGCGGCGGCGACCGCCTCCTCCACCTGCTCCTCGCTCGGCACGACGTGCGCGCCCACGACGGAACCGTCGAACGGGTGCAGCACCTCGGCGGTGACACCGGTGCTGACAGGTCGGCCGGCGATCCAGGCGGGGAAGAAGACGTCGCTCATGACCACGACGGTACGGCTCCGCCGGAGCCCCCTGGTCTCCACTCCGGAACGTCTGCTGGCCCGGACGCACCCATCTGTACGGTCGTGGTCGAGGTGCCGATCAGGGGGCGGGCGGCAGGGTCCGGGTGAGGGCGAGCCAGAGCTCGGCACGCACGCCGGGGTCGTCGAGGCTGCGGCCGAGCAGAGCCTCGGCCCGGCGCAGGCGGTGGCGCACGGTGTGCCGGTGGACTCCGAGGTCCGCGGCCGCTGCGTCGACCTGGCCGTGGCGTCCGAGCCAGGCGTGAAGCGTGGCAGCGAGGTCGGCCCGCTCCCCCGGCTGGTCGAGCGGTTCGAGCAGCGCATGCGCCCAGGCATCTGCTGCGGCCGGGTCGAGCAGTGCCTCGAGGCCACCGCCCAGGTCGTCGTACCGCCTCAGGCCGTCGGCACCGGCCGACAGTGCGCGACGAGCCCTGGCCAGGGAGCGGCCCAGCGAGGCGGAGTCGTCCACGTCGGCGACGTCGCCTACTCCGACTGCGCGTACGACGTCGTCGTCGGGTGCCGCCAGCCCGGCTGCCGGAACCGCGTCGAGGACCGGAACCGAGGCGACGGCGAGGACGAGCGCGGGATCGTCAGGCAGCAGCCCTGCGGCGACTGCGCATCCGGGGAGCGCCTCGCTCAGCCGCTCCTCGACCGCGGCCAGGGTCCCGGCCTCGAGGTCACCGGCCCTGGCCACGACGACGCGAACCGGCCTCGCGCGCAGAGCCGCCCACCCGAGCGACTCCAGCGGCAGCTCTGTGGCGTGACCGTCGAGGAGCAGACGCACGGCAGCAGCGCGCACGCCTCGCTCGGACGCGGTGCGGCCCTCGGATCTCGCCAGCGAGAGGGACAGCAGCGAGACAGCCAGATTGACCACTGCTTGGTCGTTGGCCGAGAGCGGGCGCGGTGCACCGACCGCGAGGAAGCCACGCGCCTTGCCGCGGACGCCCAGCGGCTGCAGGACGACGTACTCGTCGGTGCCCGCCAGTGCCGCGGAGGCCAGAAGGCCCTTGGGCCGCAGCCGCGCCACCTCCGCCGAGAGGTCCGCGGCCCGGGCCAGGGCTGACGCCGGGCTCGCATGCACGACGCTGCCCGCGGGGTCGAGCACGAGCGCGAATCCCCCGACATGCTTCGCCAGACGTGTCGCCACCGCCGCCTGCCCGCCGTCCTCGGCCGTCAGCGCAGCCCGGATGAGCTCGCGCTGCGCGGTGAAGCCGCGAGCGGACTCGTCGTACTCCTCGGCCGCGAGCAGGCGTGAGATGGCCTTCGTGACGGCGATGAACGGCGTCTGCTCGGGCACGCGCACCAGCGGGAGCCCGTGGGTCTCCGCGGCGGCCACGAGCGCCGCCGGGACCTCCGCGTGCGACAGACCGACGCCGAGCCCGAGCGCTGCCACGTCGGCGGCGACGAGACGGCCGACGTACGCCGAGCACGCGGCGGCCCTGGTCGGCAGGCGCATGCCCGTGGTGAGCAGCAGCTCACCGCCCTCGAGGAACGGTGCCGGATCCTCGAGCTCGCTCACGGCCACCCACCGGATCGGGCGCTCGAGGGAGGCGGCGCCGGCCAGCACCGTCAGCCCGAGGTCGGACAGGCCGACGACATCACGCAGGCGAGGGGGCACGACGGATCCTCCAGGAGGCCCGGGGTCCGGTGTCCGGGTTGGACAAGAGTAGATCCGACGCTCGCCGGTAAGTCCACCCCACGAACCCGTCCGCGCGACGTAGCCTGTCGCCCATGACGACCACCTCCCTCCCTGTCGCAGCGGACCTCCCTCAGGAGCGCCGCCTGGTCACCGCCATCCCCGGCCCGAAGTCGGCCGAGCTCCAGGCCCGTCGCGTCTCGGCCGTCAGCGCCGGCGTCGGCGCCACCCTGCCGATCTACATCGAGGCCGCCGGCGGCGGCGTGCTCCTCGACATCGACGGCAACTCGCTCATCGACCTCGGCTCGGGCATCGCCGTCACCAGCGTGGGCAACTCCGCCCCCAAGGTCGTCGCCGCCGTCCAGGAGCAGGTCGCGAAGTTCACGCACACCTGCTTCATGGTCACGAGCTACGAGGGCTACGTCGAGGTGTGCGAAGCACTGAACCGCCTGACCCCCGGCGACCACGAGAAGCGCTCAGCCCTGTTCAACACCGGGGCCGAGGCCGTGGAGAACGCCGTGAAGATCGCGCGCGCCTACACCAAGCGCGATGCCATCGTGGTGTTCGAGCACGGATACCACGGCCGCACGAACCTCACGATGGCCATGACGGCGAAGAACATGCCGTACAAGCAGTCCTTCGGTCCGTTCGCGAGCGAGGTCTACCGCGTACCGCTGTCGTACCCGTTCCACGACGGTCGCGACGGCGCCAAGGCGGCTGCCGACGCGATCAGCCGCATCGACAAGGAGATCGGCGCTGACAACGTCGCCGCCATCGTCATCGAGCCGATCGCCGGCGAGGGCGGCTTCATCGTTCCTGCCGAGGGCTTCCTGCCCGCGCTCGTGGAGTTCGCCAACGCCAACGGCATCGTCTTCGTGGCCGACGAGGTCCAGAGCGGCTTCTGCCGCACCGGCGCCTGGTTCGCCAGCGAGCACGAGGGAATCGTCCCCGACCTCATCACGACCGCCAAGGGCATCGCCGGCGGCCTCCCGCTCGCGGGTGTCACGGGTCGCGCCGAGATGATGGACGCCGTCCACGCTGGCGGCCTGGGCGGCACGTACGGCGGCAACCCCGTCGCCTGCGCCGCAGCGCTCGGCTCGATCGCGACGATGGAGGAGCTCGACCTCAACGGGGCCGCGCGCAGCATCGAGGCCGTCATGAAGCCCCGCCTGCAGACGATCGCCGACAAGACCGGCGTCATCGGCGACATCCGCGGTCGCGGGGCCATGATCGCCGTCGAGATCGTCAAGCCCGGGACCGACGAGCCTGACGCAGCCCTCACCGCCGCCGTCGCCAAGGCCTGCCACGCCCAGGGCGTGGTGATCCTGACCGCCGGCACCTACGGGAACGTGCTTCGGTTCCTGCCCCCGCTGACTATCCCGGCGCACCTTCTCGACGAGGCGCTCGACGTCCTCGAGGAGCAGTTCCTCGCCCTCACCGGCAACTGAACGACCGATCGCACGAGCAAGGGCACCGACCGCGAGGTCGGTGCCCTTGCTCGTGGTGGAGCGGGCGCGTGTTCGGCTCCGATGCGGTCCGTGGATGCACGAGGGCGGTGTGGCGCAGGTCATCGCTCGATCGGATCAGCGATCGACGTTCTTCGCATCCGTGGGCCTGCACCAGCGAGAAGAACGGGCAGACGCGCCCCTCGGGGCACCGCCCACCACGGAGGACCCACATGCGCACGCCTCGCCTCGCCATCATCGCCGTATCCGCGATCGCCGCCCTCACGCTCGCCGCCTGCGGCAGCAGCTCGGACACGGCCTCGTCGTCCAGCGCTCCGGCGCCGAGCTCGTCTGAGCCTGCGGCGTCCTCGCCTGCAGCGCCGGGCACGATCGTCGAGGTCGCCTCGGCCAATCCCGACTTCTCCACCCTCGTCGCCGCGATCGGTGCCGCGGGACTCGCCGAGACGCTGAGCGGCACGGGCCCGTTCACGGTGTTCGCTCCCACGAACGAGGCCTTCGCGGCACTTCCCGCCGGCGTCCTCGACAAGCTCCTGCTCCCCGAGAACAAGGACACCCTCGCCAAGATCCTGACCTACCACGTGGTCGCGGCGAACGTTCCGTCGAGCGATGTCGTCGCCGGCGATGTCGCCACGGTCGAGGGTTCGAAGCTCACCATCACCACCGACGGCGGCATCAAGGTCGGCGGAGCCACCGTGGTGACCGCGGACGTCGCGGCCTCGAACGGCGTCATCCACGTGATCGACGCCGTGCTCGTCCCCGCCGGCGTGGATGTCGCAGCGCTCTAGCCCTGAACTGCTCCAGCAGCCGAAGCGCGGGAGCCGCACCCCATCAGGGGTGCGGCTCTCGTGCTGCGGGTGGTGGGATCAGCCGGCGATGTCGCTGACTACGGCGTGGGTCTGGGGGTCGCGCTCCTGGATGCCCCAGGCCTGGCCGTAGCCGTCGCGCAGCAGGTCGAGGAACGGCACGGAGTCGAACGCCTCGGGGCCGAGGACGCCTGCCCCGGACCAGACGCCGGCGGCGAGGAGCTCGAGAGCCACGACGGGGTTCATCGCCGTCTGCCACACCACGGCCTGGGCGCCGTACTCCTTCATGGTCCAGGAGTTGTGGGCCACGTGGTAGAGGTAGACCTCGCGCGCCTTGCCGTCCTTGCCGGTGCCGGTGATCCAGAGGCCGGCGCAGGTCGATCCGGTCATCTTGTCGCCGAGAGTGAGCGGGTCCGGGAGGGCGGCAGCGACGACGTCGCGGGGCGACACCTGAACACCGCGCACCGTGACCGGCTCGGTCTTGTCGAGCCCGAGCTTGTGCAGCGTCTTGAGGACGTCGATGAACTCGTCGCCGAGGCCGAACTTGAACGTCACGCGCCGCGCCTTGACCCAGCGCGGCATGAGGAGCACCTCTTCGTGCTCGACGTTGACGCACTCGACCGGGCCGATGCCACCCGGGAAGTCGAACACCTCCGGCTCGGAGAACGGAGCCGTGGTGAACCACCCCCGGTCCTTCTCCCAGATCACCGGCGGGTTGAGGCACTCCTCGATCGTCGTCCAGATCGAGAACGACGGTGCGAAGTCGTAGCCCTCGATGACGAGGTTGCCCGCGTCGCGGACGCCGAGCTCGTCGATCTCGCTGAAGAGGTGGTCCTCGGCGTACCGCGCGAAGACGTCGGCGAGGCCGGGCTCGACGCCGATCCCGACGAGCGCCAGGCGACCGCTGTCGCGCCACGAGGCATCGTGGGCGAACTGCTCGTCGCCGAGCTTGACTCCCGTCAGCTCGAACGGCTTCTCCGGGTGCGGGCTCGACAGGCTCATGGCCGTGTCGAGGTAGTCGGCGCCCGACAGGAAGGCGCCCTCGAAGATCGAGACGACGAAGCGCGGGTCGACCGCGTTGAGCACGTGCGTGACGCCGTGCTCGCGGGCGAGCCCGGCCACGGCGTGCGCGTCAGACGCATCGACCTTGGCGGCGGTGAAGCGCGCGTCGCCGAGGCGGGCGACCAGGGCCTCGGCACGACCGAGGTCGTAGTCGGCCACGACCCACGACTCGAAGAAGTCACGACGAGCAGCGATGAGAGCGGCGGACGAGCCGACGCCGCCGGCGCCGACGCAAAGGACCCGCATGGGGATAGTCCTGTTCTGGAACGGCGCCACCCGGTCGAGGACGCCTGCTGAAGCGCACGCTAAGGCATAAGGTGCTTACATGAGGCATCGACCGGGAAATCAGCCGCGCCGAGCATGGGGCGAGGGCGGGATCGCCGTACCCCCCGAGGCTCCCCGACCTCCCCGCACCGGTCCGCGAGCGGACCGCGCGTTCGCCGCCAACGTCCTCGGGACCCTCGCCCTGACCCTGGTCGACCGCATCGACATCGGAGCAGCGCGTGCGACCAGGCACGGCGCCAACGGACCCGCGGCCCTCGTCACGCTCCTCTGGTACCCCGACAGACCCATCGCGTTCCTCGCGGCCCGGCTGCGCATCACCCACCCCGGTGCCGTCCAGCTCGTGGATCGGCTCGAACGCGACGGGCTCGTCGAACGTATCCCGGGCCAGGACGGCCGTACCAAGCTGCTGGCCCTGACGTCCGACGGCGACGAGGCGGCGCTCGGAGTCCTGGCGGCGAGGCGCGACGTGCTGCTTCGAGCGGTGAGCACCCTGGACGACGACCAGGTTCGGGAGTTCGCCGACACCGCCGGCGCCATGCTCGAGGCCATCACGGACGATCTGCTCACCAGTGAGCACATGTGCAGGATGTGCGACGAGCTCGCATGCCCCGACGCACGTTGCCCGGTCGAACGTGCCGAACCAGCACCACCCCACCGGCGTGGAACCGGCTACGGCGTCACGGAGAGCGACTGACTCGTCGCTCAGCATCGTTCATCGGCGAGAGAACGCCGGAAGTCCCCCGTTCATGATCGTCCGCGGCGTAGCGTGCCGCGCGGACCGCAGCCCGGGCGGCCCGGTGGGAGACGCACATGAGCCAGGACGTCGAACTGACGAGCGGGGCGTACGAGCAGGGCAGCAAGGGTCTGAAGGGCGGCGCACTCGGCCTGCTCTCCAGCGTCGTCATCGGAGTCTCGTCGACGGCACCCGGCTACTCCATCGCGGCGACCCTCGGCGGTGTCGTGGCGCTGGTGGCGTTCCAGTCGCCGGCGGTCATGGTGCTGGCGTTCATCCCGATGCTCTTCATCGCCTACGCCTACCGTGAGCTCAACCGCGTGGCGCCTGACTGTGGCACCACGTTCACCTGGTCGACGAAGGCGTTCGGACCGTACGTCGGATGGATGGGCGGCTGGGGCATCATCGCCGCCGACGTCGTCGTCATGGCCTCGCTCTCCCAGATCGCGGGCATCTACGGATTCCTTCTGTTCGGCCTCGACGACCTCGCCAACAACACCGCAGCGGTCACGCTCGTCGGGTGCATCTGGATCGTCCTGCTCACGTGGGTCTGCTACCGCGGCATCGAGGTCTCGGCGAAGTTCCAGTTCGTCATGCTGACCATCGAGGTCGTGGTCCTGGTGCTGTTCAGCGTCATCGCGCTGTTCAGGGTCTTCGCCGGAACCGCCGGACCGGACTCGGTCACCCCGTCGCTGTCGTGGTTCAACCCGCTCAAGATCGTCGGCGAGGACGGCACGTTCTCGTTCGCCACGATGTCGTCGGCGGTCCTGCTCGCTGTCTTCATCTACTGGGGCTGGGACTCCGCGGTCGCCGTGAACGAGGAGACGAAGGACCCGGCGACGACGCCCGGAAGGGCGGCAGTCCTGTCGACCGTCATCCTCGTGCTCACGTACGCGATCGTCGCTGTCGCGGCAGTCGCCTTCGGCGGCGTCGACCAGCTCGCGGACTCCGACGACGTCCTCGCCGTCCTCGGAAGCGAGGTGCTCGGTGACACCTTCGTGAAGGTGCTCATCATCGCGGTGCTCACCTCGGCTGCCGCGTCGACCCAGACGACGATCCTGCCGACGGCACGCACCACGCTGTCGATGGCCGCCTACCAGGCGCTGCCCCCGACCTTCTCCAAGGTGCACCCGAAGTTCTTCACGCCGACCACCTCGACGATCGCCATGGGCGCGGTCTCGATCATCTTCTACGTGATCATGGCGTCGATCAGCGACAACATCTTGGCCGACTCGGCCCTCGCGGTCGGCCTGCTCATCGCGTTCTACTACGGCCTCACGGGATTTGCGTCGGCGTGGTACTTCCGCAACGAACGCGGAAGCGGCTTCCGAGACCTCAACGCGCGGATCATCATGCCGCTGCTCGGAGGGCTCATCCTGCTCGGCGCCTTCATCGTGACGCTCAAGGACAACGCCAATCCCGAGAACAGCGCCACCTTGGTGAACATCTTCGGCTGGCAGACCGGTGGCGTCTTCCTCATCTCTGTCGGGGCGCTGGTGCTCGGCGCCGTACTCATGGTGATCTCGAAGCTGCGCTCCCCTGCGTTCTTCACCGGTACCGTGCTCAACCGCGACACGGTCGTGAGCGTGTACGAGGCCGACTCCGGCTCGGAGACCGAGTCGCTCGTGCCGAGCCTGCCGGACGCCCCCAGCCAGGAGCAGACGGTGATCCCGCCGCTCTCGGTCGAGGAGCTCCGCGATGCAGAGGCCGCGGCGCGTGCCGAGGTGCGCGGTGCGAACGAGGGTGCAGAGAGCAACGACCCCGAGCCGCCGCGTCCGGACATGCCGGGAACGGAGTTCTGGAACCGGTAGCGGTCGGCAACAGACGGGTTGCGCCGACGCAGCGGGGCGTGAGCCCCTGACGGCGTCAGCCCGAGCTGGCGTCGCCCTGCTCGGGGCCCTGGGCACCCGACACCACACAGAGCTCGTTGCCCTCGGGGTCAGCCATGACCTGCCACCAGATCCCGAACCGTTCGACGCGTTCACCGACGATCCTCGCGCCGAGCCGTTGGAGCCTCATGATGTGCGCCTCGGCGTCGTCAGGATGGACGTCGATGTGCATACGGTTCTTGCCGGCCTTCGGGTCGTCGCTCTTGGCGAGGATCACGACCGGGCCATGGGTCTCGGCCGGCGACGCGTCGCGGCCGGGCGAGGGGACGAGCACGCGGTACTCGTCCAGCTTGTCGGCGAGCGTGTACCCGAGGGCGAGCGACCAGAACTCCACGGCGGAGTCAGGGTCGAGGCAGTCCAGAACCACGGTGAGCCTCATGGCCCGACGGTAGGCGCTCCCCCGCGGTCGTGGGAGAAGTCCCGGGAACCGTTATGCGACACGCCGTGAGCCCGTCCGGAACACGGCCACGATGCGTGACGAACCGGGCATTCCGACCCGAAGCCGAGCGTCGCCGTCACAGCGAGCGACCACCGCAGCCGGATGTCGGGCAGACGGCGGGCTGACGTCGTGTCCTGCAGGCTCGATGGGCGTCAGGATGGATGCCATGAACGTACGAGACGAACGCCAGGCACGGGGCTGGTCCCAGGAGGAGCTCGCGGCCCGCACCGGGCTCAGCGTGCGCACGATCCAGCGCATCGAGAACGGCAGCCCTCCCGGGCTGTCCTCCGCTCGGCTGCTCGCCGAAGCCCTCGGCGTGGATGTCGCCGCCTTCACCGGCGGCCGCCCGCCTGCGCCCGTGAACGGAGCAGAGGACGGCGGCACGTCCGGCCCGTCGTGGCAGCAGACGCCTGCGGCTACCGCGGTGCGCGACGGCCTCGTCGGCTTCTCCGACTTCGAGGGTCGTGCCGGCCGCCCCGACTACTGGTGGTTCTTCCTCGCGGTGACCTTGGTGATCGCGGCGACGACCGCTCTGGCCGAGCAGCTCGGCACGGCCGTCGGCGTGGTGCTTGCCGTCCCCCTCGTCGCCGCTGGGGCGCGGCGGCTGCACGACACCGGGCACAGCGGCTGGTGGCAGCTGTTCGCCCTTGCGCCGTTCGGCTTCGTCGTCCCCCTCGTGCTGCTCGTGCAGCCGACCGCCGAGGATGCCGCAGCGCGACGGGCCGCGTCAGCGACGCCACGGGACGACAAGACCGAGGATTCGGTCAGCAACGGCCCGGGCGCCGCGGGCTGAGCCTCGGCCGCACCCGGACGCAACCACGCCGTGCGGGTAGCGCGACGCAGGGCCCCGCCCGGAGGCGGGGCCCTACGTGGTGATCGTGGTGCTGCGGCGGATCAGCCGTGCGTCGGGAACCCCAGGTTGATGCCGCCGTGGCTCGGGTCGAGCCAGCGCGAGGTGACGACCTTGCCGCGGGTGAAGAAGTGCACGCCCTCGGTGCCGTGCGCGTGGCTGTCGCCGAACAACGAGCTCTTCCAGCCGCCGAACGAGTAGTAGGCCATCGGGACGGGGATCGGCACGTTGATGCCGACCATGCCGACCTCGACCTCGTTCTGGTAGCGACGCGCGGCGCCGCCGTCGTTGGTGAAGATCGCGGTGCCATTGCCGTACGGGTGGTCGTTGACCATGCGCAGAGCCTCGTCGTAGGTGTCGACGCGGACGACCGAGAGCA
This sequence comes from Candidatus Nanopelagicales bacterium, assembly GCA_038316965.1. Taxonomy (GTDB): domain Bacteria; phylum Actinomycetota; class Actinomycetes; order S36-B12; family CAIYMF01; genus Longivirga. The sequence goes on along the minus strand of JBBQAY010000020.1, from coordinate 20,136 downwards.
CCGGGCCGAAGATCTCGTCGGTGTAGACCGACATGTCCGTGGTCACGTTGTCGATCAGCGTGGGCCCGAGCCAGTAGCCGCCGGGCTCGCCGTCGACCTCGGGGTTTCGGCCGTCGACCACGATCGTGGCGCCGTCCGCCTCGCCGGCGTCGATGTACGACTTCACCTTGTCGCGGTGCACCTCGGTGACGAGCGGGCCCATGTCGCTGCCACGGCGCCCGTCGCCTGTGCGCAGCGTCGCCATGCGCTCGCTGATCTTCGCGACCAGCGGGTCGGCGACGTCGCCGACGCAGACCAGCGCGGAGATCGCCATGCAGCGCTCGCCGGCCGAGCCGAAGCCCGCGTTGACGGCGGCGTCGGCCGCGAGGTCGAGATCGGCGTCAGGGAGGACGACCATGTGGTTCTTGGCGCCGCCGAGGGCCTGGACGCGCTTGCCGTGCGCGGTGCCGGTCTCGTAGACGTACTTCGCGATCGCGGTCGAGCCGACGAACGAGACGCTCTTGACGTCCTTGTGGGTGAGCAGCGAGTCGACCGCCACCTTGTCGCCGTGCACGACGTTGAAGACACCGGCGGGCAGGCCGGCCTCGGCCCAGAGGGCTGCGACGAAGTTCGCGGCCGACGGGTCCTTCTCGGACGGCTTCACGATGACGGCGTTGCCCGCCGCGATCGCGATGGGGAAGAACCACATCGGGACCATGGCTGGGAAGTTGAACGGCGAGATGATGCCGACGACGCCGAGCGGCTGGCGGATCGAGTAGACGTCGACGCCGGTCGACACACCCTCGGAGTAGCCGCCCTTGAGCAGGTGCGGGATGCCGCACGCGAACTCGACGACCTCGAGACCGCGGGTGACCTCGCCGAGCGCGTCGGAGAGCACCTTGCCGTGCTCCGCGGTGATGATCGCGGCGAGCTCCTCCTTGCGCTCGTTCAGGAGGTGGCGGAAGGCGAAGAGCACGGTCGCGCGCTTGGTGAGCGAGGTCTTGCCCCACTCCGCGAAAGCGGCCTTGGCGGCGGCGACGGCCTCGTCCATGACCTCGCTCGTGGCGAAGTCGACGCGGCCGGACAGGGCGCCGGTGGCGGGATCGCGCACCTCGCCCGTGCGCTCCGCGACGGAGCCGTACGGCTTGCCGTCGATCCAGTGGGTGATGCGGGTGGGCTCGGTCATGGGCTCATCCAACCGGCTGGGCCTGGCTCGCACCACCGGCAACCTGACGGCCAGGAGATGATCGGGTTGACGACCTGTCAGGTCGGGTCTCTCCCCCAGGCCTGTCCTGTACGACTGTTCAGGATCTGCGGTAGCCTGGCGGTGCCTCGGGAGCATGTCGGCGGATCCCTCCGCCCGCCCGGGGCAGCCGCAGCATCCGGAGGACCCGGGGCGGCTCACGAAGGACTGACACCGTGCCGTTCGCACGCAGCCCCCGCCCCTGTTCGTACGACGCCGTCCGCGACGCGAGCCCCGTCCCGTTCTGGCTCGATGACCCGCGACGCCCCGACGCCCTCCCCGCGCACCGCGGCACGACCACGGCCGACCTCCTCGTCGTCGGCGGCGGCTTCAGCGGTCTGTGGACCGCGCTGCTCGCCAAGGAGGCCCACCCGGCCCGCGACGTGCTGCTGCTCGAGGGCTCGCGCATCGGCTGGGCGGCGTCCGGCCGCAACGGCGGCTTCTGCTCGCCGTCGATCACCCACGGCGTCGAGAACGGCCTGTCGCGCTGGCCCGAGGAGATGTCCACGCTGGTGCGTCTCGGGCATCAGAACCTCGACGACCTCGAGGCGACGCTCGTCCGCTACGACATCGACTGCTCGTTCGAGCGCAACGGCGAGCTCGGCGTCGCCACCGAGCGGTACCAGACCGAGGGGTATGCCGAGGCCGTCGCCGAGGCCGCCGACCTCGGCATGACGATCGAGGCGCTCGACGCCGAGCAGGTGCGCGCGATGGTCGACTCGCCGCTGTACGTCGGCGCCATCCACGACCCGGAGGGCAGCGCGCTCGTCAACCCCGCACGCCTCGCCTGGGGCCTGCGCGACGCGTGCCTCGCGCTCGGCGTCCGTATCCACGAGGGCACGCGCGCCACCGGCTTCGGCGACACCGCCGGTGCGGATGTCGAGGTGACGACGGAGTCCGACGACGGCCCTGGCCTCGTGCGCGCCCGCCGCGTCGCCTTGGGCACCAACGCGTTCCCGCCGCTGCTCGCGCGGCTGAAGCACCTCGTCGTGCCGGTGTACGACTACGTGCTCATGACCGAGCCGCTCACCGACGACCAGTGGAAGAGCATCGGCTGGTCGGGCCGGCAGGGCATCGGCGACTCGGGCAACCAGTTCCACTACTACCGACCCACCGACGACGGTCGGATCCTGTTCGGTGGCTACGACGCCATCTACAACCGCGCCAACGGCATGGGCTCGTCGTACGACCAGCGGCCCGAGTCGTTCGCACTGCTCGCCGAGCACCTGACCGAGGTGTTCCCGCAGCTCGAGGGCATCCGCGCGACCCACGCCTGGGGCGGTGCGATCGACACCTGCTCGCGCTTCTCGGCGTTCTACGGCACCGCGCGCGACGGCCGGGTGGCGTACGCCGCCGGCTACACCGGGCTCGGCGTCGGCGCGACCCGCTTCGGCGCGAACGTGATGCTCGACCTGCTCGACGGCCGCGACACCGAGCGCACGCGCACCCGCATGGTGCGCACCACTCCCCTGCCGTTCCCGCCGGAGCCGGCGCGCCAGGCAGCGATCGAGCTGACCCGGTGGTCGCTCGACCGCGCTGACCGCAACGAGGGCCGCCGCAACCTCTGGCTCCGTACGCTCGACCGCCTCGGCCTCGGCTTCGACTCCTAGCCACCCTCCCCGGCTGAGGTGTCAGTCGGCCGGAGCCCAGCCGGGGCGACCGAACGCGACCCGCCAACGGTCACCCCACGAGCGGGCGTGGACGACGTCGCGGCCGATGGCGACCACCTCGTGGTAGGCGACATAGATCGGGTTGTAGGAGTCGATGTTCTTCGTGAGGCCGTAGCGCACCCGCTCGACCTCGGGCTCGAAGGTGCCGAACAGCCTGTCCCACACGATGAAGATGCCGGCGTAGTTCCTGTCGAGGTACTGCGGGTTCGAGCCGTGGTGCACGCGGTGGTGGCTCGGGGTGTTGAAGACCGCCTCGAACCAGCGCCACATCCTGTCGATCGCCTCGGTGTGGATCCAGAACTGGTACACGAGGTTGATGCCGTGGACGAAGGCCCACTGCACAGGTGTGAAGCCCAGCAGGAAGATCGGGATGTAGAACGGCAGGCTCGTCAGCGGGATCCACGACTGCCGCAGCGCCGTCGACAGGTTGTACTTCTGCGACGAGTGGTGGGTGACGTGCGCCGCCCAGAAGAACCGCGACTCGTGGTGCACGCGGTGGAACCAGTAGTAGCAGAAGTCGTCGAGCACGACGAGCAGTGCCCACGCGGCGATAGCAGCGCCCACGCCGGCGGACCCGTTCGCGAAAGACCCGAGGTCGAGCAGGCGCCGGTCGTAGAAGAAGAAGTCGAACGCCAGCGACACACCGGCGAAGACGGCGCCCCAGACGAGCGACCCGATGCCCATGGTCAGGCTGGTCGCGGTGTCCTTGCTGGTGTAGCCGGTGTAGCCGGCGAGGTGCGGCGACGTCCCCTGCCGGTCGGCGTCGCGGCGCTCGCGGCGGACCTCGACCAGCTCGAGGGCCATGAGCCCGAGGTAGAGCGGGATGGCGACCACCTGCGGTGCCAGTGCCATGCGTGGGTCTCCTTCGACGACGAGGCCGCGCCACCCGAGAGGGTAGACGCGGCCTCGTGCGGTGTCCTGCCTACTTCTTGCGGCGCGCTGCTCCCACGATCTGCGCGACCACGACGATGCTGAGGGCCGCGAAGAACATGATCGAGCCGATGACGTTGACCTGCGGCGGGATGCCGCGCTGGGCGGCGCCCCACACGTAGAGCGGGAACGTCACGGTCGTGCCGTTGTTGAAGTTCGTGATGATGAAGTCGTCGAACGACAGCGAGAACGCGAGCAACGCGGCGGACACGATGCCCGGCAGTGCGAGCGGGAGCGTGACGTAGCGGAACGTCGCGCGCTCGTCGGCGTACAGGTCGGACGCCGCCTGCTCCAGTCTCGGGTCGAGGCCGGCGAGCCGGGCCTTCACCGACACCACGACGAAGCTGATGCAGAACATGATGTGGGCGACGATGATCGTGCCCCTGCCGAGCGGCGCACCCAGGTTGAGGAACAGCGCGAGCAGCGAGGCGCCGAGAACGACCTCGGGCGTGGCCATCGGCAGGAAGATCAGCAGGTTCGTCGCCGCACGGCCCTTGAAGCGGTGCCGCACGAGCGCGAACGAGATGAGCGTGCCGAGCAGGGTCGCCACAGCCGTGGCGATGACGGCGATCTGCAGGCTCTGGCCGACCGAATCGCAGATGGTGGGGTCACGGCAGATGTTGAGCCACGCGTCGAGCGAGAACTGGTTCCAGGTGACGTTCTGGCGGCCCTCGGGCTTGTTGAACGAGAAGATCACGACGACCGCGATCGGCAGGAACAGGTAGATCAGCGCAAGGAACGCCGCGATGGCGATGATGTGGTCGCGCACCCAGCGCAGCGAGCGCGAGAGCACGCCCGGACGCTGAGGCATGTTGTCGCGCGGCTGCTGGGACGCGGACGAACGGTCGACGGTCGGTGCGGACATCAGACCAGGTCCTCCGTCCCTGCTCGGCGGATGTAGACGAAGACGATCGCGAGCACCGACACCATCAGCATGAACGACAGCGCCGACGCGGTCGGGTAGTCGCGCACGATGCGGAACTGGCTGTCGATGACGTTGCCGATCATCTTGTCCTTGATCGACCCGAGCAGCTGCGCGTTGATGAAGTCACCGACCGCGGGGATGAAGGTCAGGAGCGTTCCTGCGACGACGCCGGGGAGCGACAGCGGGAACGTCACCTTGCGGAACGTCGTCCACGGCGAGCCGTAGAGGTCGTTGCCCGCCTCGATGAGTCGGAAGTCGATCCTCTCGAGCGCGGCGTAGAGCGGCAGCGTCATGAAGGGCAGGAAGTTGTACGCGATGCCGGTGATGACCGCGAGAGGGGTGTTGAGGATGCGGTCGTCCGGCAGCAGGTGCAGGAAGTTGAGGAACTGGGTGACCGGGCTCTGGTCGGCCAGGATCGTCTTCCAGGCGTAGGTGCGGATCAGGAAGCTGCAGAAGAACGGCGCGACCACCAGCACCAGCATGATGTTGCGGTACTTCCCCGCCTTGAAGGCGATGAAGTAGGCCAGGGGGTAGGCGATCGCGAGGGCCAGGATCGTCGCAAGGCCGGCGAACACGTACGACCGCACGAACTGCGGCCAGTACTGCGCGATCGCTTGGGTGTAGTTGGAGATCTCGAAGGCCTGGGTGAAGCCGCCGTCGGGGTTGCCCGCCTCGATCGGCACCTGCAGGGACGTCGCGAGCGACGCGAACAGCGGCACCACGAAGAAGAACGCGAGCCAACCGAGCCCGGGCAGAAGCAGGACGTACGGCGTCGAGCGCTTGCTGCGCCGGACCGTCGCCTCGACGCTGCCCGTGGTCGTGGTGGTGGGGACGATGGCGGGCACGGTCAGCCTCCGACCGCAACCGACGAGTCGCCGCCACCGACGACGTGACCGAGCTCGAGGAGCTCCTTGTCGACGCCTGCGGTGAGGTCCTCCGAGCCGTCGAGGCCGAACGTGTGGCTCGGGTCGAAGGACAGTGCGACGTCCTCACCCAGCCGGACGACGTCGTCGGCCGAGAGGTTCTGGGAGAACACCTGAAGCTCCTGGCCCCAGGCCGTACGCACGAGGTACTGCGTCGAGAGCCCGGTGAAGGAGGCGTCGGTGACGACACCGGTGAGGCTGTTGCGGCCCGGATCCGGCTCGCCTGCGCGCGATGCCGCGCGGATCGTGACCTTCTCCGGACGCACGCCCACCACGACGGAGTCGCCCGTTGTCGCCACGCGCGAGGTCGGGATCCGGAACGTCGTGCCGAAGGCCGAGACGACGACGAAGCCGCTCTCTCGCCCGACCACGGAGCCCGGGAAGAGGTTGGACTGGCCGAGGAAGTTCGCCACGAACGCCGTGCGCGGGTTCTCGTAGATGTGCGCCGGGGAACCCATCTGCTCGATGCGGCCCTCGTTCATGACGGCGATGGTGTCGGCCATGGTCATGGCCTCCTCCTGGTCGTGCGTCACGTGGACGAAGGTGATGCCCACCTCGGTCTGGATCCGCTTGAGCTCGATCTGCATCTGGCGGCGCAGCTTGAGGTCGAGCGCGCCGAGCGGTTCGTCGAGGAGCAGCACGTCGGGCTGGTTGATGAGCGCCCGCGCGACGGCCACACGCTGCTGCTGACCGCCCGAGAGCTGGCCCGGCTTGCGGCGGGCCATGGCGGTCAGCTCGACGAGCTCGAGCATGTCCTCGACCGGCTTCTTGACGTCCTTCACGCCGCGGCGGCGCAGGCCGAACGCGACGTTCTCGAAGATGTCGAGGTGCGGGAACAGTGCGTAGCTCTGGAAGACCGTGTTGACGGGACGCTGGTAGGGGCGCAGCTGCGTGACGTCCTGGGCGCCGATGAGGATGGCACCGGCCGTCGGGTCCTCGAGGCCGGCCACCATGCGCAGTGTCGTGGTCTTGCCACAGCCCGACGGGCCGAGCAGGGCGAAGAACGAGCCCGCCGGGATCGTGAGGTCGAGCGAGTCGACCGCCGTCATGGTCGCGAATTGCTTGGTCAGGCCGATGAGGTGAAGGTCTTCGACCTTGCCGGTCACCACTGGGGTACGAGCCACCGGGGCCGCCCTTTCATGAAGCTGGAGAGCTGGGAGTCGGGCTAGGCGCGAGCAATGCCTCCGAGCATGCCGCACAAATCGGCCGCGGAACGGGGAATCCCCCGCCCCGCGGCCGGGACGATCAGTTACCGATGAGCTGCTGGAACTGCTGCTCGTACTTCGTCTGCTGGGTCGGAGTCAGCGGCATGAAGATCTTCACGGTCGACAGCGTCTGCTCCGACGGGAAGATGAGCTGGTTCTCGGTCAGCGTCGGGTCGATCTTGGCGATCTCGTCCTGCACACCCTGTACGGGCGAGATGTACTGGACGTACGCCGCAACCTGAGCCGCGACCTTCGGGTCGTAGTAGTGGTTCATGACGGTCTCGGCGTTCTTCTGGTGGCCCGCCATCGCCGGCATGAGCATGTTGTCGGTCCAGAGCGTGCCGCCGGACTCCGGGATCTGGAACTCGTAGTCGCCACCGAGGGCCGCGACGTCGCCCGACCAGCCGATGACCGCCACGACGTCCTTGTTCTCCAGGGCCGTGAGGTAGTCGTTGCCCGTCACCTGACGGATCTGCCCCGAGTCGAGCTGCTTCTGCAGCTCGTCCGCCGCTGCGTTGAAGTCGTCGTCGGTGAAGTTCGACGGGTCCTTGCCCTGCGACAGCATGATGATGCCGATCGTGTCGCGCATCTCGTCGAGCACGGTCACCTTGCCCTTGAGGGCCGGGTCCCAGAGGTCTGCGACGGACTTCATGGAGTCCTTGCCGGTGGCGGCCTTGAGGAGCGCCTTGTTGTAGCCGAGGCCGGCGAAACCGCTCTGCCAGGGCAGCGTGTGCGCGCGCTTGGGGTCGAACGCCGGGTCGGCGAGCGCGGAGAGGACGTTCTTCTTGTTCGGAACGTTGGCGTCGTCGATCGCGAGGGCGTAGCCCTTGCTCACCCACAGACCGGCCATCCAGTCGGTGAGCACGACGATGTCGCGACCGATGTCGCGGCCCTGCTCGAGCTGGGCGCGGACCTTCGCGTAGAAGTCCTGGTTGCCGTTGACGTCCTCGGTGTAGGTGACCTTGATGCCGGTCTGCTTCTCGAACTCCACGAGCGACGGTCGGTCGCCCGACGCCTCGTCGGTGTCGATGTACGACACCCAGTTCGACCAGTTGACGACCTTCTCGGAGTCGGACTTGTCGGGCTGCGACGACGGCACCGGGGCTCCCGCCGCACTCGAGGACGTGCCGCCTCCGGTGCCCTTGGCGCCGCAGGCCGCGGCCGCCATGGCCGCCGTGCCGATGCCCGCTGCCTTGAGGACGCGACGGCGGGAGAGGGACGACACGAGTGCCGAGGTCATGGGGTCGAGCGGCTGGTCAGCCATCAGGTCGGATCCTTCTGTGGTGGCGAACGGTTGCGGTGAGGGGCTGGGTGGTGCTGATCGAGCGGGTGATCCGTCGTGCTCGGCGGCCGCGCTCAGCGGTCGCCGAAGATGGTGCGGTGCCAGTCCTTGCGGGCCACGCCGGTGATGTCGAACGACACGTGCTTCACCTGGGTGTACTCGTCGAAGGAGTACTGGCTCATGTCCTTGCCGAAGCCGGACGACTTGTAGCCGCCGTGCGGCATCTCGCTGATGATCGGGATGTGGTCGTTGATCCAGACACATCCGGCCTGGATCTCCCGGCTCGCGCGCATGGAGCGCACCACGTCGCGCGTCCATGCCGAGGCCGCGAGGCCGAAGGGCGTGTCGTTGGCGAGCGCGAGACCCTCCTCGTCGGTGTCGAAGGGCAGGACGACGAGCACGGGACCGAAGATCTCGTCCTGCACGATCTCGGAGTCCTGAGCCGCGTCGACCACGAGGGTGGGCTCGTAGTAGGCCCCACCGGCGAGCGCGCCGCCGGGGATCTGGCCTCCGGCCACGACCTTGGCGCCGTACCCGCGAGCACGCTCGACGAAGCCGGCGACGCGGTCGCGCTGGGCGAAGGACACCAGCGGGCCGAGGTCGGTGCTGGGATCGGTCGGCGCACCCAGGCGGACCGTGCGCATGAGGTCGGCCACACCCTGCACGAAGGCGTCGTAGAGCGGGCGCTGCACGTAGGCGCGGGTCGCGGCGGTGCAGTCCTGGCCCGTGTTGATGAGTGACCCGGCGACGGCGCCGTGGACGGCGGCCTCGAGGTCGGCGTCGTCGAACACCAGGAACGGCGCCTTCCCACCGAGCTCGAGGTGAACGCGCTTGACGGTGCCGGCAGCCACCTGCATGACGCGCTGGCCGACCGGTGTGGAGCCGGTGAACGACACCATGCGCACGGTGGGGTTCGCCAGGAGCGCCTCCCCCGCCACGCGGCCGGCGCCCGTGATCACATTGACGACGCCGTTCGGGATGCCAGCAGCAGCACAGTCTTCCGCGAGCATGAGAGCCGTGAGCGGCGTGAGCTCGGCGGGCTTCAGAACGATGGCGTTGCCGGCGGCGATCGCAGGCATGACCTTCCAGATGGCCATCTGGAGCGGGTAGTTCCACGGCGCGATCGATCCGACGACGCCGACCGGCTCGCGGCGCACGATCGACGTGTGGGCGCCGTCGTACTCGGCGGACGCGCGACCCTCGAGATTGCGCGCCGCACCCGAGTAGAACGACACGTTGTCGATCGAGCCCGGGACGTCGAACTCGCGCGTGAGCTTGATCGGCTTGCCGGTCTGGCTGGTCTCGACCTGCGCGTACTCCTCGGCGCGGGAGGTCATCACCTGGGCAAGTGCCGCCAGAGCGGTCGATCGCTCAGCGGGCGTGGCGCCGCCCCACGAGACCTGTGCCCGTGCAGCGGCGACGACGGCGGAGTCGACGTCCGAGGCGGAGGCAAGCTCCGCAGTCGCGACGACAGAGCCGTCGGCGGGGTTGATGACGTCGTGGTTCTGACCCGAGGTGCCCGTGCGCCGCTCGCCGTCCACGAACAGCTGCCCGTCAGCCGACACCGGCGTCCTCCTCGTCGAGTCCTGGTCTGGTCTGGTCGCGACCTCGGCAGAAACCGAATCCCGCTCCCCCGGGGTTCACCGGCAGGACAGCACACCGCCACCACCGGTTCGTGCGATCCTCGCACGGGCTCAGGGGCGGTACAAGGGATTCCGTGGCTGGATCGAGCCTTGGCGACGAATTGCATCGCGATCGTGACCATGGACCGATGTTTCCCGTAGGTTAACGAGGCAACGCCTCCGGAGCGCCCCACGTTCCGACAGCGGTCGCGTCACCCCGGTATCAGGCACCACGGCAGCGCTCGGGCCGACAGGCTGCCAGGACAGACGGGCTCTCACCTGACGATGTGCTGGCGCCGGAACCGCCCCCGGCGCTAGCGTCCGCACCCGTGGAGCCCCTGGACCCGCTCGCCGGCATGTACCCGACCGTGGCCGAGGTGCTGCGGCTGCCGGCCGTGCTCGACGGCGCTCCTGCTGTGCGTGCGGGCGCCGCCCACCTGGATCGAGCAGTGCGCTGGACGCACGCCGCCGAGATCGCTGACGTCGCGCGTCTGCTGCGCGGCGGCGAGCTCCTGCTCACGACCGGAGTCCTCCTACCGGCCGACGACGACGGCCTCGCCGTCTATGTGCGTGGCCTTGCCGAGGTCGGCGTCACAGGCGTCATGGTCGAGACCGGCCGCCGGTTCGACCGGTTGCCGGACCCGATGGTCCGCGCCGCAGACGAGGTAGGGCTCGTCCTCGTCGAGCTGACCCGGGAGGCGCGCTTCGCCACGATCACCGAGCAGGTGCACGCGTGCATCGTCGACGCGCAGATCGCGGAGCTCAGGGCCTCGGACGCCGTCCACGCGACCTTCACCGAGCTGACGGTCGAGGGCGCCTCCCCCACGGAGATCGTGCGTCAGGTGTCGCGCATGGCCGGGCGGCCCGTCGTGCTGGAGAACCTCGCCCACCAGGTGCTCGCCGTCGAAGCCGCCGACCACGACCTCGCGGCCGTGCTCGGCGACTGGGAGGGTCGCAGTCGCGCGGTGCGCACGAGTGCTCGTACGGGGTACGACGAGGCCTCGGGCTGGCTCGTCACGACGGTCGGCGCGCGCGGCCAGGACTGGGGCCGGCTGCTGTTGCGCACCGAAGCAGCGCCGTCGGCCCGAGACACCATGCTGGTCGAGCGCGGCGCGGCGACAGTCGCGCTGTCACGGTTGGTCGAGCGCGATCGCGAGTCGCTCGAGCGGCAGACGCACCGCACGCTGCTCACCGGCGTCATCGCCGGATCGGTGCCGCTTCCCGAGCTTGTCGCGCGCTCCTCTGCTCTGGGGGTCACGCTCGAGGGCCATGCGCTCGTCGCCGTCCTCGTGCGCCTCGCTCGCGGGCCGGTCGGCCCTGCGCTCGAGGTGCAGGAGCGACTGCGCGACCTGGCCGAGACCGTGGCCGGAGCCCTTCGGGACAGCCGCGCGGTCGGGCTCGTCGGCGGCGTCGACGACGCGACCGTCGGCCTCCTGCTCTCCCTGCCGCCCCGCGAGGACGTGGACCCGGTGCTCGGCCGGTTCTCGACGGCGCTGACCAAGCGCGCCGCAACCGGTCGTGCGGTGCTGCCGGCGTCCGGCTGGGTGGTGGCCGTCGGCTCGGTGGTGGCCAACGTCCGCGACCTGCGTCGAGCATTCCTCGAAGCAGCCCAGGTGGCGGACGCCGCACCCTCGGACGACGACGAGGTGCCGCGCCCGTACTACCGGCTTCCCGACGTCCGGCTGCGTGGGCTCCTGCACCTGCTGCGCGACGACGACCGGCTGCAGACCTTCGTCGAGCGCGAGCTCGGGCCGCTCCTCGCCCACGACGCCCAGCACGGCACCGACCTCGTCGGCATGCTGCGGATCTACCTCGGATCCGGCCGCAACAAGTCAGCCGCCGCCGATGCAGCCCACCTGTCGCGGCCGAGCTTCTACGAGCGGCTGAACCGCATCGAGAAGGTGCTCGCCATCGACCTCGACTCCGTCGAGTCGTGCCTGTCGCTGCACGTGGCCCTGCTCGGCCTCGACGCCATCCGAAGGTAGCCGCGGACGAACCCTGGGCCACGCCCGCACGTTCATACGAGGTCTGTGTCCGCCTCGCTCTGCTCACCGAGATGCCGGGCGAAATAGCGGGCGACGAGGTGGTCGGTCGTGGAGTGCGCCACGATCGACGCCGCGATCACCGCGGCGATGATGGCGAACTCGAGGTCCGCGTGCGGCACCCCGGCCGCCAGGACCAGCAGCCCATAGGTGACGGATGCGAAGCCCTTGGGTCCGAACCACGCCGCGGCCCAGAACTCGGCTCTCGGCAGCTGCGACCCGATGAGCGCCACGCCGAGGGCCAGGGGCCGTACCGCGATCAGCAGCACGAGCGCGAGGAGCCACGCGAGCGGGGTCATCGTGGCGAAGACCTCCTGCGTCAGCAGCATGCCGAACACGAGGATGGCGGCCAGCTTGACCAGCTCACCCGCAGGCTCGGCGAACGCGGAGAACGAGCGTGCCACCTCCGGCGACACGGAGCGGACGGTGATGCCCGCGGCGAACGCCGCGAGGAACAGGTTCGCATGGGTGATCTCGCAGGCGGCGTACACCACAGCGCCCATGGCGAAGGCGTTCAGGGGCTGGTAGATGCCGTAGGCGTCGAACCAGCGCGAGCGCTCCAGCCGGATGAGGGCCCAGGGGATCGCCACGCCGAACGCCACCCCGAGCGCCAGCTCGGCAGCCACTTCGAGCAGGTTGAGCTGCTGCCCGGTCGCCAGGGTGATGAGCACCAGGACGAAGGGCAGTGCGAGCCCGTCGTTCAGGCCGGACTCGACGTTCAGGAGGTGCCGCAGCCGCGCGGGGACCTCGACGCGTCCGATGATCGCCGACGCGAAGACGGGGTCCGTGGGCGCGAGGACCGCCGCGACCAGGGCTGCCTCGACCCAGCCGAGCAGTCCGGTCGCGGCTGCGGCGAGGGCTCCGATAGCGATGGTCAGCGGCAGGCCGAAGAGAAGGGCGCGTCCCGGCAGCCGCCAGGCGCTGACGAGCTTCGGCCACGCGAGATGCATCCCGTCGGTGAACAGGACGGCGAACAACGCCAGGGTCGCGATCGTCGCCACTGCCGGGTCGTCCGGCGTCACGGTGACCCACCCCGTCACCGGCCCGGCCAGCACCCCGGCGATGAGGAAGATCACCGTCGTCGACAGCACGGTGCGGTGGGCGCGGCCGCTGAGGAGCACAGCGACCATCAGCGTCACCGCGAACACCAGTAGCAAAGTCATAGGCCCCACTCTGCTGGTCGGGCGGGGCAGGCCGCGACCGGCCGCCACCCGCCACGCCGCGCAGCGCGAGTCCCCCTGCTGACGGCGGGCCGGTCGAGGCTCAGGCGCGGGAGACCGAGACGGGGACGGCCTGCACCGCGGCGTTGCCCGAGAGCGGGTCGATGCGTCGGCTGTCGGTGATGTCGTTGACGCTCGCGCCGCCCAGCGACGAGGCATGCCGCCACCCCGTCGGGGTGCCGGCCCTGTCGTGGCCGAAGCCGTGCGGGAGGCTCACCACGCCGGGCATGAGCCGGTCGGTCACCTCGACCGGCGCCTCGATGCTCCCGATGTCGGTGCTGATGACTGCGGTGTCGCCGTCGGCGAGCCCCCGGGCAGCAGCGTCGTCCGGGGCCATCTGCATCGTGAACCGTGTGCGCCCCTTGGTGAGGCGGACGCTGTTGTGCATCCACGAGTTGTTGCTGCGCAGGTGCCGTCGACCGATGAGCAGCAGGTCGCGGCCGTCGGCGCAACCCGCTTCGAGCTCCTCCAGCGCGCCCATCACCCCGGGGCCAGTCGGCCAGCACCACCGGGTGCGCCAGCGGGATGCGCCGCTTCTCGGTCATGAGCCGCGCAGGAAGCTGCCGCACGAGGGGGCCGAGGTCGAGACCGTGCTCGGCGCTCATCACCTTGGCGAGCGTGAGCCCCGCCCGACCCCTGCGCAGGCCGTGCGGGCCGGCCCGCAGGCCGAGGTCGACGAAGCGCCGCGGGAACAGGCTGCGGAACGCCTTCTCTCGTACTGCGGCCGTACGCCGCGTCTTCGGCGTACGGCGCCACACGCGGGCGAGCAGCGCGAGAAGGATGTCGGCGTCCGACATCGAACCTTCTGGGGCGGGCACGGCCGCGGGGCTCCAGCGCACCCAGTTGCGCACGCTCACTGCGGGGAAGACGACGTCGAACTCGTCGCGCTCCAGGGGCGAGGTCGGAGGGAGGATCACGTCAGCGTGCCGCGTCGACTCGGTGATGTAGTAGTCGACGGCGACGCAGAAGTCGAGGTCCTCGAGCGCGCGCTCGAGACGACCGCCGTCGGGAGCGGAGAGCACCGGGTTGCCGGCATACAGGACCACGGCCCGGACCTGCCCCACGCCGGGCGTGAGGATCTCGTCGGCGAGGGTGGCGACCGGGAGCTCGGCGGAGAACTCCGGGATCCCGCGGACCCGAGAGCGCCAGCGGTCGTAGCCGATGAGATCCGTCGTGCGCTCACCGATCACGGGCAGGTCGAACGCCGGCGTGGAGAACATGACGCCGCCGACCTCGTCGAGCCGGCCGGTGGCGATGTTGAGGGCGTGCACGAGCCAGTACGCCGGCGTTCCGAACACTGACTGCGTGATGCCGAGGCGGCCGTACACCGCTGCGCGCCTGGTGGTGCCGAGCTCGACGGCGAGGCGGCGGATGGTCTCGGCCGGCACACCGGTGACGGCGGCAGCGCGCTCGGCGGTCACCGGTCGGACGGCGTCGAGCACGTGCGACAGGCCCTCGACCCAGCCCGCGGCCCGCCCAGGGCGGACGAGACCTTCCTCCTCCAGGGTCGCGAGCATCGCCGCGAGCAGCCAGACATCGGTGCCCGGGCGGATGGCGACATGCTCGTCGGCGACGTCGGCGGTCTCGCTCCGGCGGGGGTCGATGACGACGACGCGTCCACCCCGTCCCTGGAGGTCGGAGATCCGCCGCCGCATGTCGGGGGCGGTCATGATCGAGCCGTTGGACACGACCGGGTTGCCGCCGATCACCAGGAGCAGGTCGGTGCGGTCGATGTCGGGGACCGGCAGCAGCAGCGGCGATCCGAAGAGCAGGTAGGCCAGGAGGTGCTGCGGCTGCTGGTCGACGCTCGCCGCGGAGTAGCGCGCCTTCACCCCGAGTGCGTCCATGAGCAGCGGGATGAGGGTGACGGGTGCCCAGCCGTGCGTGATCGGGTTGCCGAGGTAGAAGGTCACGGCCTCACCGCCGTCGCGGTCGCGGATGCGCGTGAGCCCGTCGGCGACAAGGTCGAGCGCCTCGTCCCACGCGATCTCCTCGAAGGTGCCGTCCGGACACCGACGTACCGGTGTGCGCAAACGGTCGGGGTCGGTCTGCAGGTCCTGCAACGCGATCCCCTTGGGGCACACGTACCCGCGCGACATCGGGTCGTCCGCGTCACCGTGGATCGAGAGCACGGTGCTGCCCTGCACCTCGATCGTGAGCCCGCAGCTCGCCTCGCAGAGGTTGCACCCGCGGTGGACCGTGCGCCGCTCGTCCGAGGTCATGGGCGAACGCTAGGAGAGGTACGGCCCAACCGCACGACCTTGACGGCCTTGGCGTGCTGCGTCAGGCGGCCACGCCCCCCGAGGGAGACCCGCAGGCGGCGAGACCGCCGTGCAGACGCGCGGACGACAACGAGGGCCGCACCGGATCCGGTGCGGCACCTGGTCACCAACGGCGACGGCCCGCACCCGGGTGGGTGCGGGCCGTCGTGCCTGGCGGTCCGCGCGAGGTGGGCGGCCGAGGGTCGAGCGGATCAGGCGTTGACGCGGATGAGCTTCTTGTTGACGAACTCCTCCATGCCGTAACGGCCGAGCTCCCGTCCGAAGCCCGAGGCCTTGATGCCGCCGAAGGGCAGCTCGACGCCGTCGGCCCCGACGCAGTTGACGAACACCATGCCGGCCTCGATCTGGTCGGCGACGCGGGCGGCCTGCTCGGGGTCGTTGGTGAAGACGTAGCTGCCCAGGCCGTACTCGGTGTCGTTGGCGAGGCGGATCGCCTCGGCCTCGTCGGCGGCCTTGTAGACCTGCGCGATGGGGCCGAAGAGCTCCTGGCCGTATGCCGAGTTGCCGGGCTGCACGTTGGTGAGCACCCCGCCCTGCACGAAGTTGCCCTCGCGCGAGCCGCCGGCCAGCGCCGCGCCGTCGGCCGTCGCCTGCTTCACCTGCTCCTCGAGACGGTCCGCCGCGAGCGCAGAGGAGAGCGGGCCGTAGGCGGTGCCCTCCGCGGCCGGGTCGCCGTACTGCATGCCGGTGACGGCCGCAGTGAACTTCTCGACGAACTCGTCGTAGAGGTTCTCGACGACGATGAAGCGCTTCGCCGCGTTGCAGGCCTGGCCGGCGTTGTCCATGCGCGCGGCGGCTGCGGCCTCGACGGTGGCGTCCATGTCGTCGGTGGCCAGCAGGATGAACGGGTCGCTGCCGCCGAGCTCGAGGACGACCTTCTTCAGGTGGCGCCCCGCCTGCTCGGCCACGGCGGCACCGGCGCGGCCCGAGCCGGTAAGGGAGATCCCCTGCACGCGCGGGTCGGCGATGAGCGTGGAGACCTGGTCGTTGGTCGCGTAGATGTTGATGTACGCGTCCGCGGGCACGCCGGCGTCGCGGAAGATCTGCTCCATCGCGGCGGCCGACTCGGGGCACTGAGGCGCGTGCTTGAGCAGCACCGTGTTGCCGATGATGAGGTTCGGGCCCGCGAAGCGCGCGACCTGGTAGTACGGGAAGTTCCACGGCATGATGCCGAGCAGCACGCCGACGGGGCTGCGACGGATGACCGCGGTGCCCTCGCCCGCGAGCAGCTCGATCGGCTCCTCGGCCAGGAACTTCTCGGCGTTGTCGGCGTAGTACTCGTAGATGGCCGCGCTGAACTCGACCTCGCCCACGCCCTGCGCCACGGGCTTGCCCATCTCGCGGGAGATGATCTCGCCGAGCTCCTGCTTGCGCTCCTCGTGGAGCTGGGCGACACGGCGGATGATCGCCGCACGCTCGCCCACGGTGGTGTCGCGTCCCCACGGCCCACGTGCTGCGTGCGCGCGCGCCACCGCGTTGTCGAGATCGGCGTCGCCGATCGTGGGGTACTCCTTGATGACGGAGCCGGTCGCGGGGTTCACGACGGCGTAGTCGGTCATGGGTCTTCCTCTCGAGTTCGGTGACGACGGTGGTGCTGCCCGCACATGATCGCGGAGCGGCAGGTGCACGAGGTCCTCGGGGCGCCGTTGTGGCGTACCGGGGTGCGCACACCTTAGCCGCCGGGTTCGATTCTCGACAGGTATCGGGGGCATTTGCCACCGAATCCGCAACGAATCGACCGAATCACCACGAATTCACTTGCCAAGCCCCCCTCCGATCGTCGACGATGCCAGACGTGGTGACACGGGAGAAGACGGCCATCGCCCACCTCGACGACGTGAGCAAGGCCATCATCGAGCAGCTTCAGGAGGACGGCCGTCGGCCGTACGCAGCGATCGGGAAGGCCGTCGGCCTCTCCGAGGCAGCCGTACGCCAGCGCGTCCAGAGGCTGATCGAGTCCGGTGTCATGCAGATCGTCGCCGTGACCGACCCCATGCAGGTCGGCTTCCCGCGCGCCGCGATGCTCGGCGTGCGGTGCGACGGCGACGTCGAGACCGTTGCCGAGGCCATGGCGGCGATGACCGAGGTCGACTACCTCGTCATCACCGCGGGTGGCTACGACATCCTCGCCGAAGTCGTGTGCGAGGACGACGACCACCTCCTCGAGGTGGTCAACCGCCGTATCCGGGCCATCCCGGGAGTGCGTAACACGGAGACCTTCGTCTACCTGAAGCTCCGCAAGCAGATCTACACCTGGGGTACCCGATGACCACGTCACCGCAGTACGTGAGCGAGCCCGGCGACGACCGCCTGGCAGACACCGCGCGCGACCACCTGTGGATGCACTTCACCCGCCACTCGGTGTACGAGGAGGGCGGGCACGTCCCGATCATCGTCCGGGGCGAGGGCCACCACATCTGGGACGACCAGGGCAACCGCTACATCGACGGTCTCGCCGGCCTGTTCACCGTGCAGGCCGGTCACGGCCGCACCGAGCTCGCTGCCGCTGCGCAGAAGCAGATGTCCGAGCTCGCCTTCTTCCCGCTCTGGTCGTACGCGCACCCGGCTGCGATCGAGCTCGCCGAGCGTCTCGCGCAGTACACCCCCGGCGACCTCAACCGCGTCTTCTTCACCACCGGTGGCGGCGAGGCCGTCGAGACCGCGTGGAAGCTCGCCAAGCAGTACTTCAAGCTCACCGGCAAGCCCATGAAGCACAAGGTGATCAGCCGCAACGTGGCCTATCACGGCACGCCTCAGGGCGCCCTGTCGATCACGGGCATCCCGGACGCCAAGAAGTACTTCGAGCCGTTGGTGCCGGGCGCGCACAAGGTGCCGAACACCAACTTCTACCGCGCGCAGCAGCACGGTGACGACATCGAGGCGTTCGGCCGCTGGGCCGCCGACCGCATCGCCGAGGCCATCGAGTTCGAGGGTCCCGACACCGTCGCGGCCGTGTTCCTCGAGCCGGTGCAGAACTCCGGCGGCTGCTTCCCGCCGCCCCCCGGCTACCTCGAGCGCGTCCGTGAGATCTGCGACCGCTACGACGTGCTCATGGTCGCCGACGAGACGATCTGCGCCTTCGGCCGCATCGGCGAGATGTTCGCGATGTCGCGCTTCGGCGTCACGCCCGACATCATCACCTGCGCGAAGGGCATGACGTCGGGCTACGCCCCCATCGGCGCGATGATCGCGAGCGACCGCCTGTTCGAGCCGTTCAAGCATGGCGCGAACTACTTCGCCCACGGCTACACCTTCGGCGGCCACCCGGTGTCCGCGGCGGTTGCGCTCGCGAACCTCGACGTGTTCGAGCGCGAGGGCCTCAACCAGCACGTGCGCGACAACGAGGCCGCGTTCAAGGCCACGCTGTCCAAGCTCCTCGACCTGCCGATCGTGGGCGACGTCCGCGGGGCCGGGTACTTCTACGGCATCGAGCTCGTGAAGGACAAGGTCACCAAGGAGACGTTCAACGACGACGAGTCCGAGCGCCTGCTGCGCGGCTTCCTGTCCAAGGCGCTCTTCGATGCCGGCCTCTACTGCCGCGCCGACGACCGTGGCGACCCCGTCGTCCAGCTCGCCCCGCCGCTGACCGTCGGTCAGGCCGAGTTCGACGAGATCGAGCAGATCCTGCGCACCGTGCTCACCGAAGGCATGAACATCCTCTAGACCGTTCTCGGTGAAGGGTCCCTTGCGTGCATCTCGGCGCACCGAGGGACCCTTCATCGCTTCCCCGACCAGCGAGCGAGGAGCTCACGTGACCAGGCCCGACCTGCCCGCGCCCGGATCGACCGAGCGCACCCGTGTGCGCCGGATCCCCGACAAGGCGGTGCAGGACCGCTCGGTGCTCGACGCCGTCCTCGACGCCGGTCTCGTGGCGCACGTCGGCATCGTCGACGCCGAGGGCCAGCCGTACGTCGTACCCGTCGCCTATGCGCGTGATGGTGACCGCGTGCTCTTCCACGGCTCCAGCGGTTCCCGGCTGTTCCGGGCGCTCGCCGACGGCGCACCCACCTGCTTCACGGTCACGCTTCTCGACGGCCTCGTGCTGGCGCGGTCGGCGTTCGAGAGCTCGATGCACTACCGCGGCGTGATGGCGCTGGGCACCTGCACCGTGCTCGAGGGCGAGGAGAAGGACGACGCGCTGCGCCTCATCTCCGACCACCTGCTCCCCGGTCGCTGGGACGACATCCGCGGGCCGTCCAAGAAGGAGCTCGCGGCCACGGTGATGCTCGCGCTGCCGCTCGACGAGGCCAGCGTGAAGATCAGTGACGGAGACCCTGACGACGACCCGCAGGACGTCGACCGCCCGGTCTGGGGCGGAGTGGTCCCTCTGCGGGAGGCGTTCGGCGAGCCGCGTCCGGACGAGCGCGGCGCCGCACACCCCGTCCCCGACTACGTGTTGGCCTGGACCAGATGACTGTCGACACCGCCACGCTGCGCGGCCTCTCGCTGTGGTGGGACACCCTGCCCGACGACCTGGTGGGCGACCCTCGCGCGCCGCTCGCAGGATCGCGCGAGGCGGACGTCGTCATCGTGGGCGGCGGCTACACCGGGCTCTGGACGGCGTACTACCTGGCCCAGGCCGATCCGAGCCTGTCGATCGTGGTGCTCGAGGCGCAGGTGGCCGGCTTCGGTGCCAGCGGTCGCAACGGCGGCTGGGCGTCGGCACTGTTCCCGACGTCGTGGTCGAAGGTGGCGCACGAGTCGTCGCGCGAGGCCGCCGTGGCACTGCAGCGAGCGATGTTCGACACCGTCGACGAGGTCGGCCGCGTCGCTGCCGCCGAAGGTATCGACTGTCACTACCGCAAGGGCGGCG
>JBBQAY010000019.1:0-44637 GCA_038316965.1 Candidatus Nanopelagicales bacterium | reverse complement strand
ACGCCACCGCCTGTCGCGGGCGGGGAACCGTCGCCTGAACTCCGCACTGCACGTCGTCGCGCTCTCCAACAAGCGCTACGACCCACGGGGCAAGGCCTACTACGAACGCAAGCTCGCCGCCGGCAAGGGCGGCAAAGGCTCACTGCGTTGCCTCAAGCGGCGCTTGTCAGACGTGGTCTTCCGCGCTCTGATCGAGGACCGGGCAAGGGCGAACCCGGGAGGGCAGATGGGGGCGACACTCACAGCCAGCGCGGTTGACCAGATCCCCACAGTCAACACTTCGGACAAGCCATAACCCGGGTTCGTCACCGAGGCTACGCCGACCAGACCCCTCGCGGAAGCCGTCTCTTGACACAGAGGGGAACCGATAGCGCCCGGCGGGCAAGGCAGGATGCGGACATGCGGATTGATCTCCTGGACTCCGAATGGGACGCCGTTGGGAGGGGCGAGATCTCCAGCCCCGACGGGGTGAAGTACATGCGCAGCCGGACCCGAGCTAAGCGCCGTGACTGCGACCGATACGTGAGTTCGGGCGTGCCCCTGGTCCTCTACTACTGGGGTGGCCTTCAGCTGGAATGGAACGACGGTGAGGACGCGGTCCGTGCGTGGCAGGACGTGCGTTCGGACGTAACGGTCGACCCGAGGCCAAGAGGCGATCTGGAGTGGACGGCCGGCGTTTGGACTTCGGACGGTGGGCGCAGGATCGTCCTGCTCACTGGTCACTGCTAGCGCGCAGATAGCCGTTTTCGATCGCTGCTGTCTCTCACTGATCCGGCTGATGTGTATCCACAGCCTGTGGACGGTGGATCGCTGTAAGTCGTTGGAAATAATCAGGTTTCAGCGTTGTCAGGGGTTGCGTGTTGAATAGGACACATGTACGGTCGCGGTATGGAATCCACCCCCGGCGCCGGCGAGGTCACCGACCTCGCGGGTGGTTCGCTGGGGGAGGACCTCGCGCAGGCCGAGCAGCTGTTCGCCCGGCTCGGGGCGCGGCTGGCAGCCGGTGAGCACCGGTCCCTGGACGGTGTCGATCAGGTGCGCCTGGTGTCGGTGCTCAACCGTGCCGGCGGGCTGGGTGAGGCCGGTGAAGCGGTCCTGGTGCATGCAGCGCATCAGTCGGGGGATCTGGCGCGGTCGGGGTTCTTCTCCGTCAAGCGGTTCTACGTCGACGACCTCGGTGTCTCCACCGCCCAGGCCAGTCGGGTCGCCAAGCTCGGGCGGGCGTTGGAGAAGTACCCCCGGATCCGGATCGGGGTCCTCGCCGGTCGGATCTGTCCCGACGCCGCGCGTGCCGCCGCCGACGGGATCAACACCGCGACCTCCGACCTGCGGGGCAGTGCTCGCACCGATGCCCAGGCTCGGGGCGAGGCGATCATCCTCGGGGTGTGCCAGACCGGCACGACCCGCGATGTGGAGAAGGTCGCCGCGTCGCTGATCTTCCACCTCGACCCCGAGGCCGCCGCCCGCAAGGCCCTGGAAGCCCTCGAGCAGCGCGAGGTCCGGGTCGGCACCATCGGGGCGACCGCGGTGGTGCGGATGGTGCTCGATGCGATGACCGCCGCACGGCTGGTGGAGGTGCTCGAAGCCAGGGTGGACCAGTGGTTCCGCACCGGCAGCCTCCCCGAGGAGGAGCAGTCGACCGGGGATGCGGACGAGGACGAGCGCCGCCGCACCCTGGCCCGCCCGAGGTTGCTGGCGGAGGCGTTCGCGGAGCTCGTCGGCGAGATGCTCATCGACGCCGGCACCCGGCACGGGAACCCGGCCAACGTGACGGTGCTGACCTCCGCCGACGTCCACGCGAATGGGGGGCCTGGGGAGCTCCTCGTCCCGGGCCGTGACCCGGTCTCGGTTCCGTCGCAGGTCGTGGAGGAGGCGCTGTGCGACGCCACCGTCACCGACATCCACGTCCACGGCCTGCACGCCGACCGGTCCTCCCTCGGTCAGATCGCCCGCTCGGACCGGCGCGTGCGTGAGGCTGCTGCCACGGTGCACCCCGACGACCTCGCACCCCACGACACCAGCAGCGACCAGCCCGGTGACCCGCACGACCTGACCGGGCATTGCGCCCACGTCCACTGCGTCGCCCGCCGCTCCCGGTCCGCGACGCGGGACCAGCGCGCAGCGTTGGCGGTACGGGACCGGCACTGCCGGTTCCACGGCTGCAAGGTCGACGCCAGCCGCTGCATCGCCCACCACGTCCGCGAGTGGGAGAACGACGGCGCCACCTGCCTGTCCAACCTGGTCCTGTTGTGCCCGCGTCACCACGGCCTCGTCCACAGAGCGAAATGGCGGATCATCGCCGACCCCGACCTGGATCCCGGCCATCCGCAACGCTGGCGGTTCCACCCACCCGACACCGGCTACGTCGGCCGCGACGGAGCCCTCCTGGCCGAACGACTGCGACGAGGCCAACCACCCGAACCACCACCACACAGCTCGGCCGCCTGACCCGCACGGCCGTCCGCGCGCGAGCGCACCCGCACCAACCCTCCGGACCCGACGCCAGCACCGGCGCTCGGGCCGCAGGCACGTCCGGGGCAAGGGCCACGTGGGCAACAGGTGTCGATCGGCGGCGGTGGCGGTGGCTGACTGCACTCAAGTCGGGCTCGACACCCACCGGGGGCGCGAGAGCTGTCTTCCGCGGTCTCCTTCCGGCGGAGGAAACGCCGGCTACCGGACCTGCCGCAGCCGGCCCTTTCATCGCCGGCTCGGTAGTCCGAGCGCGGCTTCTGCATCGCGACCTGCCCACCGCGGCGAAGCCCGGACAGGCCGCGCGTTCGGTGCGATCCTCAAGGTGTCGGCGTACGGCGAAGGGGGATCGGACATGGTCGAGATCGTGGCACCCGAGGTCGCCGAGAGGGAGCCGGAGTCGCTCCTTCTGCGGCTCGAGCAGAAGCTCCAGCAGGTCGTGCTCGACGTGGTCGACCACGGCGCCGGACCGCTCGTGGGGTCCGCGGCGTACGGCGACGCCCGCCTCGCGGACGCCGGCGATCGCGACGCAGCCATCGCGCTGATGGTCCGCGAGTCCGTGCTCGCAACCGGCGGGACCGGGTTCCTGACGGGGCTCGGCGGCTTCCTGGCGCTGCCGCTCACGTTCCCGGCCAATGTCGCCGGCAACTTGGTCATCAACTCGCGGATGGTCGGCGCGATCGCCCACCTGCACGGGCACGATCTCGAGTCGCCGCACACGCAGGCGTCGATCCTGTTGACCGTCGCGGGAGCCGATGCGGCGAAGGTGCTCGACGAGCTCGGTGTCGAGATCGTCGACGGTCGCACGCACGACGCGATCACGCGGCTGCCGGTGACGGTGGTGCGAGAGATCAACCGCCGGGCGGGGATCTTCCTCGTCGCCAAGTACGGCGGCAAGCGACTCGCGTTCACCGCCGTCCGGGCGATCCCGCTGGTCGGGGGCCTGGTCGGCGGCGGCATCGACGCCGCACTGACGCAGTACGTCGGCGGCCTCGCGGGCCGCACCTTCGCGACCCCCTGACCCCCGCCTCCTTCACGGAACGGCCAGAAAGCTCGTGGGCCTGGTGGCAGGTCGTTGCCCGAGCAACTCCAGTGGTGCAGAGGATTGCCAGCGCTGTCGCTGCAACAGCCGATTTCGCCGAGCGTCAGTCTGAGTCGGAGCGACGCAGGCGCTTGGTCTCGCCGCGGCGCTTCTTCTCCGCGATCCGGCGGTCGACCGACCCGCGCGTCGGCTTGGTCGCGCGTCGGGGACGCGGGGGTGGTGCGATCGCGGCGGCTACGACCTCGACGAGCCGACGCTCGGCCGAGAGCCGGTTCTGGTACTGGCTGCGCTGCTCAGACGCCGTGACGCTGAGGACGCCGTCGACGAGGCGGTCGGAGAGCCGGTCGAGCGCACGCTCCTTAAGGACTGCGCCGAGGGATGAGGTCGCAGCGACGTCCCAGAGGAGCTCGACCCTCGAGTCGGTGGTGTTGACCCCTTGGCCGCCCGGGCCGGACGACCTCGAGAAACGCCAGGAGAGCTCGGCCTCGGGGATGACGACCGAGCCGCGGACCTTCAGATCTCCGGGCATCCGCCCATCCTGGCCCGTTGAGGGCCGGCCGGCCGCGCGGGTTACCGTGGTCGGGTGCTCCGGACGCTCGCAACCCCGAAGTGGATCGGGCTGTCCGTGACCGCGCTCGTGCTCATCGTCGCGTTCGGAGCGATGTCGTTCTGGCAGTGGCAGCGTGCCCAGCGCGACGAGGTGCCGCCGCGCGACACCGTGCCCGCGGCCCAGGTGCTGACCGCCGGTGCGCCGGTCGCCGGTTCCGACTACGGCGCACCCGTCGAGATCACCGGCACGTACGACGTCAGCGCGCAGATCCTGGTCGACCACGGCCAGGGCGAGTTCTGGGTCGTGACGCCGCTGCGGCCTCTCGTTGGCGACGCCGTACCCGTGGCGCGAGGAACCGTGGGGAGCGTCACCGACCCTGCGGTGGCGAGCGCGCCGAGCGGCACGGTCACGGTGCGCGGCCTGGCCCAGCCCTTCGAAGGAGACCCGGGCACTGCCCAACCCGGCACTGCCGGAGTCGCGCCGCGGCTCACGGCCTCGGCGCTCGACCTGCCGTACCCGTCGGCCCAGGGTTGGATCGCCCTCACGGAGCAGGCCCCGCCGGTGTCGTCCGCCCTCGGAGCGGTCGTTCCTCCGTTCGGCGCGAGCAGCACCTCGGGGATCCGGCTCCAGAACGCCGGCTACGCCGTCCAGTGGGTGATCTTCGCGGGGTTCGTGGTGTTCGTGTGGGGACGGTTCCTGCGCGAGGACTCCCTGATGGGGCAGGAGCAGGCCCCGGTCGCGCAACCGTCCCGTCCCGATATCTACTAGAAGGCACGACCCAGGAGAGGAAGCCCGTGATCACCGCCCCCGTCCCGACCGTCCGCAAGGCCCTGACGCGCTACCGCGTGATGGCCTGGATCGTCGGCATCATGCTGCTGCTGCTCGTGACGGCGATGGTGCTGAAGTACGGCTTCGGCGCGATCAGCACGACGGCACCGGTCGCGATCGCCCACGGGTGGCTCTACATGATCTACGTGATCGTGGCCCTCGATCTCTGCCTGCGGATGCGCTGGCCGTTCCTGCGGATGGTGTTCGTCGTGCTTGCGGGCACGATCCCGTTCGTGTCGTTCGTCGCCGAGCACAAGGTGCGCGGCTGGGTCGAGGCCGAGATCGCCGCGGCCGAGGCGAAGCAGGCTGTGCCGCAGGAGCCCGCGGCGTCCTGACGCCTCAGGTGCTTGAGGCCTCGACGAAGGCGAGCACCAGCGGGTGCACGGGCCCGCCGTCGATCGAGCTCATCTGCGGCTGGAACAGCGTGCCCAGATAGAACGGGTGCCCCTCGAGCTCGACCGCCTCGACGCCGGCGTCCGGTGCGAACGCCGAGAAGAACAGCCCGGCCTCCACGAGCGTGTCGCGGTAGCGCGGGTTGACGCCGTAGCTGCAGAAGTGGAAGCCGTCGAACGGCTCCGGGCCGCAGATCTCGGCCATCCGCGTGCCGGGCACGGCGGTCACCGGTCGCACCTCGCCGACCAGGCTGCAGGCCAGAGCGGCGACGACGACCTGCTCGGCGTCGGGCTCGGTCTCCTCGTGGGCCGCCTCGCGGATGCCGAGGTGGTTGCGGGCGAACTCGAGCACCAGGTGCTGGAAGCCACCGCACGTGCCCAGGGTCGGGAGCCCGTTCTCGCGCCGGTGGCGCAGCACGGCGTGAACGGCGTCCTCGTCGACGTACGGCGTTCCCGGGACGACCCACACGCCGTCGGCCGAAGCGAGCAGCGGGTCGTCGGTGCGCGTCGTCGACACCCACGTGAGCCGCGTATCAGGAGCCAGCCGGTCGGCGAGCGAGTCGAGCGCGCGGTGCGTGAGGTACGACGGGTCGCGGTCTCCGAGCAGCACGATCGCAGTCACGACGCCACCGTACGCAGGATCAGGTGCCGGGGTTGACTGCCTTGCACGCGTCGGCGAACGCCTTGGACGAGGTGACGACCTTGGTCTGGTCGGCGAACTCGACGGCAGCGAGCACGGCGTCGGCCTTCTGCGCCAGCCCTGATCCGTCGTCGACGTACTCCGCCCGAGCCTGCTCGGCGATGGCCCTGCCCTCGTCGAGCTGATCCGGGGCGACCTGGCCGATGAAGCCGGCGGCGAGGCCCAGGACGGTGCCGCACAGCTGGAACGCGGCGAGCTCGGGAGGGACCGAGGAGCTGGGCCCGTTCGGCGGCTCGCTGGAGGTCGTGGGCGACGCGGACTCGGTCGCGCTGATCGTGGGCGTGCTCGAGACCGAGGTGGTCGAGGACGACGTCGGCGCGGACGACGTGGCCGCAGGCTCGCCACCGCTCGTGCACGCGGTCGCGGCGATGAGCACCAGCGCGGCACCAGCGATCGATCGCGTAGCCCTCACCACAGCCCTCCTCCGTTGCTCTTGAGTGCAGGCTAGGCGACGCCGGATCGCTACGGTGCACCGCATGGCCACGCAGACCCCGGCGGTCCCCGCCTCAGGTGAGGCACTGCGGACCGGACTGCTCTGGGCCTTCGTCGGGGTGCTCCTGTTCTCGCTGTCCGTGCCGATGACCAAGATCGCTGTCGGGGGCTTCGACCCGTTCTTCACCGCCGCCGGGCGCGCTGTCATCGCTGGAGCGCTTGCCGCGGCTCTGCTCGGGATCCGCCGGGTGCCGTTCCCTGATCGCCGCTTCCTCACTCCGCTCGTCTTCACGATGGCGGGCGCGGTGTTCGGGTGGCCGATCCTCATCGCCCTGGCGCTGCAGCGGACGACGTCGGCGCACGTCGCGGTGATCGCGGCGTTCATGCCCCTCACGACCGCGCTCTTCGCAGTGCTGCGCCACCGCGAGCGGGTCTCGGCCCAGTTCTGGCTCGCCGCGTGCGCGGGTACTGCGGCGCTGGTGGTGTTCGCCCTCACCCGAGGTGGCGCCGAGAGTGCCGACCTCAGCGCCGATCTGCTCGTGGTGGGCGCGGTGCTGGCGTCGTCGTGGTGCTACGTCGAAGGCGCGGCCGTGAGCCGTGAGATGCCCGGCTGGCAGGTGATCTCGTGGGTCGTGGTGCTCGCCCTGCCCGTCACCGTGCCGTGGGCCGTGATCACGTGGTTCACCGCGCAGGCGGCGTACTCGCCCACCGCGCTCGAGTGGGCCTGCCTCGTGGGGCTCGGAGTCTCGTCGATGTACGTCGCGTTCTTCGCGTGGTACCGCGGCCTCGCCCTCGCAGGCACGGCTCGCGGCGGTCAGGTGCAGCAGCTCCAGGCGCCGCTCACGCTCGTGTGGTCGGCATGGTGGTTGGGCGAGACGGTCACGCTCGGCACGGTCGGCGCGGCGCTCGCCGTCATCGCGTGCGTCGTATGGGCCCAACGCAGTCGCGTGAACCCGGTCGTCGCGCCCGAGGAGTAGCCCGGCTAGCGGTACCACTCCTCGTCGATCGTGGAGAGTCGCGACGGGTGCACCTGCGGGCCGAGCCCGTAGAACTTCTGGAAGCTCATGATGAGCGGCCGCCACAGGTCGGGGTCGACGCGGTTCGGGTGCCCGGCAGCGCGCACCGACTCGTGCACGTGCACCTGGACGACCTCCACCTCGACCGACGCCGCACCGACCGGGTGGTCCTCGCCCATGGGCCGCACGGCACTGACGGTCGCCTCCATCGCGATCGGGCACTCGGCGACCCGCATCGCGCCCACCGTCGTGGAGGTGAGCGGCGTCAGGCCCGCGTGCGCGAACTTGTCGCGCACGTGCCGGTATCCCACCTCGCTCTTCACCGCTGGGACGGGGTCGCGCCCAGTGGTGAGCGCGAGCCTGTCCACCGCCGTGACCATGTCGGCGGAGGGGAAGTTCAGGACGCACTCCTTCTCGCGCACGAGGTTCGCCCAGGTCTGGCTCCGGCGGCCGAAGCCGAGCATCCCCGTGTGACCGAGGAAGAAGACCGACGACATCGGCATGAGGTTGTGGCTGCCGTCCTCGTTGCGGGTGCTCACGAGGACCACCGGTGTGCCGACGTAGAGGATGGACGGATCGATCTGCACGTGCGGGTCGGGTGCGGCGATCGCGTCGGCGGTCGTCTGCGTCATGGAGTCCTCCGGGTCTGCGGCGGCTCCATCCTCGGTGGGCGTGCACCTCGGACGCTGGCGGAAATCGGACGCTGCGTGCAGGTGCGTCGCGTGGGAGCGGACCGAGGCCTTCGCCTGGCTCATGGTCATGGCGCTCGTCCTCGGTGACCTCGCCGCCCAGGAGGGGATCGACGCGGCGGACATCGTCTCGCCGCCGGAGGTCTACGATCCCTGGGCCAGCACAACGCAGCCAACGGAGGCTCGGATGACCCAGGACACCACCGTCGAGACCCAGGTGACGTGGCCGGCCCACGACCCCGCCACCTGGCGGGTCGTGCCGACGTCGTCCGCGCCGCTGGACACCGCCCGGATCGCGAGCCTGCTCGCCGCCGAGTGGGACCGCTTCGCCTCGGTCACGCCGCAGTCCGGCGCCCATCACGCACGTGCGCTGGCGTCGCTGCCTCTCGGTGTGCCGTCGTCGTTCCAGCACTGGGACCCGTACCCCGTTGCCATCACCTCCGCACAGGGTGCCTGGCTCACCGACGTCGACGGCCGCAAGCTGCTCGACCTCTCGATGGGCTTTGGCGCGATGCTCGTCGGTCACCTGAACCCGGCGATCGTCTCCGCCGTCGCCGCGGCACTCGAGACCGGCACGCTCTTCGTGACGCCGTCGCCGTCGGCCACCGACGCCGCTGAGCGATTCCAGCGCCGCTTCGGCCTCGACCAGCTGCGCTTCACCAACTCGGGCACCGAGTCCACGATGTACGCCCTGCGCACCGCGCGAGCGTTCACCAACCGCAAGGCGATCATCAAGATCGAGGGCGGCTACCACGGCGGGTACGACGCGTTGCAGGTCTCGGTGAAGCCCGACGTCGCCGACGCCGGCCCCGAGGACGCACCCACACCGGTCACGCCGTTCGAGGTCGAGGCCGGCACCGTCCACGTCGTCCCGTACAACGACCTCGTCCGCCTCGGGCAGCTCTTCGACCAGCACGGCCCCGAGATCGCGTGCGTGTTCATGGAGCCCGTCCTCGAGAACATCGGCATCGTCGTTCCCGACGAGGGCTACCTCGCCGCCGTCCGCGCCCTGTGCGACGCGCACGGGTCGCTGCTGGTGTTCGACGAGGTCAAGACCGGCCTCACCGCCGGGTACGCCGGCGCCTCGCACAGGCTCGGCGTCACGCCGGATCTGGTCTGCCTCGCCAAGAGCATCGGCGGCGGACTGCCGCTCGCTGCCTTCGGCGGCAGCGCTGAGGTCATGGCCTGCGTCACCGACGGCCGCATGCCGCACTTCGGCACCTACAACGGCAACCCGCTCGTCATGGCAGCGGCGGTGGCCATCGACGAGATCGCGACGCCGGAGGCGCTCGCCAGCGCCGAAGAGCTCAACGTCGGTGCCCTGCGCCAGATGGACGACATCATCGTGACGCACGATCTGCCGGCTCACACGGTCGGCTTCGGTGTGAAGGGCGCGGTCACCTGGTCGGCCACCCCCGTCCGCAACTACCGCGACTACAAGCGCACCGACTTCGGCGCCGCCGAGCTGTCGTGGCTGTGGGGCGTCAACCGCGGCATCCTCACCCCGCCCGGGCTCGACGAGCAGTGGCTCGTCTCGCTCGCTCACACCGCAGACGACATGGGCCTGCTCGTGCAGGAGTTCCGCGAGCTCGCCGAGGCGCTGCGCGGCTGACGCGCCACGTGCACTGCTCGGGCCCGGCTCCGTCACGGAGTCGGGCCCGAGGCGTTCTTGCACCAGTGCGCGGCTAGGGCCGGGCGAAGACGAACAGCGTCGCCTCGGTTCGCACGGTTCCACCCACCGTGGTCATCGTCGGCTGCGTGGTCGAGACGAGCAGCGTGTCGCTCCACTCAGCGAGGCCGGCGGGCTCGTCCACCCAGGCGAAGGCCCGAGGCGCACGGGTGCTGGTGATGTCCGAGGCGAAGAGCCGCCCGGTCGACGTCTGGGCGGTCGACAGCACGTAGCGACCGGCGTGGCTCCAGACGCCCGTGATCTGGGTCGTCGGCGTGTACGTCGTCCGCACGGGCCGGATCGTCCTCGACGGCGCCGTGAGGTAGCCGTTGGTCGCGACGGCCCAGAACGTGATCGGGCGATCCGTGGTGGTCACGCCGTACGAGGTGGCGACGAGCAGGCGGGACACGGTGTCGTAGGCCAACGACGTGAAGAGGTTCTGCGTCGAGGTGTAGACGCGCTCCTGCAGCATCGCGTAGGAGTCGCGGTTCGCGCCGATCTTCATGAGGTCGAACACCCGCAGGTGCGTGCCGTCCGCGAGGTAGAGCTTGGTCCCGGCGACGGCGATGCCACCGCCGTGGTTCCTGATGGGAGCGCCGTTCGGCAGCATGAGGCCGATGTCCGCGACCCGCGCCGGCTGCCCGCCCTTCGGCTGACGGGTGAGGGTCAGCTGCGCGGTGGCGTCCGGCTGGTTGACGACGAGGTACGTGCGCCCGGCGTGCGGGAAGGTCGCGATCCCCTTCGGCACCCACGCGCCCGTGGCCGGTGCCTCGTTAGGCGTGTAGATGCACCAGGCGGCCACCACGTGGGGTGCGGCGGCAGAGACCGCGTCGAACGGCGAGGCCCCGGGGCAGGTGGCACCCGTCCGCGGCTGCCACGTGCGGTAGCCGTAGGTCGCCACCATGTCGATGGTGGCACTGTCAGGGAACTCGAGCCCCGCCGGAGTGATGGTCATGACGACGCTGGCTGTCGTCGCTCCGGTCCGGACCGATCCCTGGAGGGCAGGCGCGTCGGTCGCGGCCCGGGCTGGTGCGATCGCGGTGGCGGCGAGTGCCGCACCGGCGACGAGCGCGAGCGCTGCTGAGCGGCTGCGGCGTCGTGATCTCGACATGGCCCCTCCGGATCCTGGCGGGGAGGTCGCGTCGCCCAGGAAACCGCGCCGAGCACGTCGGCGGCGCATCTCCCCGTGCCTTCGACCGTACGCGCAGCGGGTGCGGGTTGCCGGGTGGGACGGGTCCGCCCGCACAACCTCGAGGACTGATCGCGGACGGGCTGCCACAATCGCGCCGTGGACATCCTCTCCGTGCTGCCGGCGTTCCTCGTCGCGGTGATCGTGATCGCGGCGAGCCCCGGCCCGGCGATGGCGCTGATCTTCCAGCGCGCAGGGCTGTACGGATTCCGCGCGGCGGTGCCGACCGTGCTCGGTCTCGAGCTCGGGCTGTGGCTCTGGGCGCTGGCCGCCGGCGCGGGGCTCGCCGCCCTCGTCGCGGCCTCGGAGACGGCCTTCGTCGTGCTGAAGGTCGTGGGGGCGATGTTCCTGATCTACCTCGGCGTGAAGTCTCTGCGTGCCGGTTGGCGGCTCCGCGCGCGCGGCGGTGTCGAGGCGCTGCCCGCGCCCCCGACACCGCGATCCCACCGAGGTGCCTTCCTCGAAGGGCTGTTCGTGCAGCTCGCGAACCCGAAGGCTGCGGCTTTCATGTTCGCCTTCTATCCGCAGTTCGTCCCGCGCGACGGTCCCGTGCTCGCCACCACGATGGTGCTCGCGACGATCCAGGTCACCGTCGAGACCGCGCTCTACCTCGGCCTCGCACTGGCGGTCGGCCGAGCCAGCACATGGTTCAGCCGCACGAAGATCCGGCGCCGCATCGACTACGTCGGCGGCTCGGTCCTGATCCTGCTCGGCGTCCGCGTCGCCACCGCGTCGCGCTGACCCGCCGTACGACGAGGAGCGCGAGCACATGCCCGACCTCACGACCGAAGATGTCCTGCTCGCCGACGAGCGAGCGACGATGCAGGCGTTCGTGGACGACCAGCGCCGCGAGATCGCTGCCTTGCTCGACGGCCTCACCGAGGAGCAGGCCCGCCGCAGCCTCGTGCCGTCGCTCACGACTCTCGCCTCGCTGGTGAAGCACTGCGCCTTCGTCGAGCAGGTCTGGTTCCAGGTGGGGATCGCCGGACGCACGCGGGCCGAGCTCGGCATCCCGGCGGAGGCGGACGACAGCTGGCGCCTCGACGACGCCGACACGATCGAGTCGCTTCTCGCGGCGTACGCGGAAGCGTGCGCGGAATCCGAGCGCATCGTCGCCACGCACTCGCTCGACGACCTCGTGCTCCACAACCGGCGTAGCCCCCTCACCGTGCGCTGGGTGTACGCCCACATGGTGCGCGAGCTCGCACGGCACGCCGGCCACGGCGACGTCCTGCGCGAGCAGATCCTCGCCGCCGACGCCTGACAACGCAGGCGCCTTCTCGCGCGGTGGGTGAGGATGGTCAGGTGCCCAACCGACTCATGTCTGCGACCTCGCCGTACCTCTTGCAGCACAAGGACAACCCGGTCGACTGGTGGGAGTGGTCGGACGAGGCATTCGAGGAGGCGCGCACGCTCGACCTCCCGATCCTGCTGAGCGTCGGGTACGCCGCGTGCCACTGGTGCCACGTGATGGCGCACGAGTCGTTCGAGGACGAGCAGGTCGCCGCCTTCCTGCGCGGGCGGTTCGTCGCGATCAAGGTCGACCGCGAGGAACGGCCTGACGTCGACGCCGTCTACATGAGCGCCACGCAGGCCCTCACCGGCAGCGGCGGCTGGCCGATGACCGTGTTCATGACCCCGGACGGTGAACCGTTCTACGCGGGCACCTACTTCCCGCCGCAGCCGAGGCACGGGATGCCGTCGTTCGGGCAGCTCATCACATCCATCCACCGCTCCTGGACCGAGCAGCGCGGCGAGGTCGACGGCGCGGCCAGACGCATCACGGCCGCCCTGCGCGAGACGCGGCTCGACCTCGGTACGCCGGACGCGCTCGACCCTGACGCCGTGCGTGTGAGCCTCGACCGCGCCGTGGACTCGCTGGCCGGCCAGTACGACTCCGCGCGCGGAGGCTTCGGCGCAGCGCCGAAGTTCCCCCCGTCGATGGTGCTCGAGGCGTTGCTGCGGTCGTCTGCGCGCACTGGCGACACCCGTGCGCTCGCGATGGTGGAGGACACCTGCTCGGCGATGGCGCGCGGCGGCATGTACGACCAGCTCGACGGCGGCTTCGCGCGCTACTCGGTCGACGCGGAGTGGGTGGTGCCGCACTTCGAGAAGATGCT
The DNA here is from genome assembly GCA_038316965.1 of Candidatus Nanopelagicales bacterium. Lineage (GTDB taxonomy): Bacteria > Actinomycetota > Actinomycetes > S36-B12 > CAIYMF01 > Longivirga. The sequence goes on along the minus strand of JBBQAY010000019.1, from coordinate 31,541 downwards.
CTACGACAACGCGCAGCTGCTGCGCGTCTACGCGCACTGGTGGCGTGCGACTGGTTCCCCGCTCGCTGAGCGGGTCGCGCACGAGACCGCCGGGTTCCTGCTGTCGCGGCTTCGTACGTCCGAGGGCGCCTTCGCGTCGGCCCTCGACGCCGACACCGACGGGGTGGAAGGACTCACCTACGTGTGGACGCCGAGCCAGCTCACCGAGGTGCTCGGCGAGGCTGACGGGCGTTGGGCCGCAAGGCTTCTGGAGGTTACGGCCACGGGCACCTTCGAGCACGGCTCATCGGTTCTGCAGCTCCTCGCCGACCCGGACGACGGCGCACGGTGGAGCGACGTACGGGCGCGTCTGCTACTCGCTCGCGACCTGAGACTGCAGCCCGCGCGTGACGACAAGGTCGTCACGGCGTGGAACGGGCTCGCCATCGCGGCGCTCGCCGAGGCCGGCGCGCTGCTGGACGAGCAGTCGTACGTCGACGCCGCACTGCTCGCCGCCGACCATGTGCTCAGCGTCCACCGCGACGGCGACGGTCGGCTGCTGCGGGTCTCGCGTGACGGCCACGCCGGCGTGCACGCTGGGGTGCTCGAGGACCACGGGTGCCTGGCCGACGGGCTGCTCGCACTGCACCAGGTGACGGGGGAGCGGCGCTGGCTCGACGCCGCTGGCTCGATCCTCGACGCGGCACTCGATCGGTTCCGCGACGGGGCAGGCGGCTTCTTCGACACGGCGTCCGACGCCGAGGCGCTCGTCGTGCGGCCGCAGGACCCGACCGACAACGCGAGCCCCAGCGGGTGGACCTCGACCACACAGGCGCTTCTGACGTACGCCGCCCTCACGGGGAGCGACAGGCACCGATCTGCGGCGGAGGAGTCGTTGGGCCTGCTCGTGCGGCTCGTGGCGAGCCATCCGCGATTCGGCGGCTGGGCGCACGCCGCGGCCGAGGCCTGGCTCGACGGGCCGCGCGAGGTCGCGGTCGTCGGCGACCCGGCCGACCGCGCGACCCAGGCGCTGCGCCGGGTGGCGCTGGCCTCGACCGCACCCGGCTCGGTCGTGGCGGTCGGCGCCGCCGGCTCCGACCACCCGCTGCTGGCCGACCGACCGCTGGTCGCCGGCGCCCCCGCGGCCTACGTGTGCCGCCACTTCACCTGCGACGCCCCCGTGACGGACCCGGCCGCCCTGGCAGCGGCGCTCGGGGCTCGTACGCCGTGAGCGATCACGCTGGACGTAAGCGTGTAATCAAGTAATCCTCATGTCATGGACACAGATGAGATCAGGGGCTGGCTCGTGGGCCGGCTCCCGCAGGACTGGTTCGACGGCACCCCCGAGGTGACGATCGACCGCGAGGAGATCACCGTCGTCGGCGCCCTGGTGGCGCCCGACCTCCCCGACACCGCCTCCGACGCCGAGCGGGCAGCCGCCCGGCGCGGGCGGGTGAAGGGCTTCCGCGAGGACACGCGCGACAAGCGCATCGAGATCGCTCGCGAGATCGAGCACCGCACCGAGCGCAAGGTCGCCTGGGGCGTGCGCATCGGTGGCGAGCAGGTGCTGTTCACGCACCTCGCCGTCCCCGTCATGACACGGCTTCGTCAGCCTGAGCGGGCGGTGCTCGACACCCTCGTCGACGCCGGTGTTGCCCGTTCGCGTGCCGAGGCGCTCGCCTGGTGCGTGAAGCTCGTCGGCAAGAACGCCGACGAGTGGCTGGGTCAGCTGCGCTCGGCGATGGAGGAGGTCGAGCGCGTGCGCGCGGCCGGCCCCACCAGCTCGACCGCTACCAGCTAGAACGCTACGACGAAGGCGCTCGCACCGATCGGTGCGAGCGCCTTCGTCGTACGACGGTCAGCGCGCGGAGTAGAGCACCAGCGACACCGCGATGTACTGCGTGATGAACCCGGCGAGGGTGAGCGCGTGGAAGATCTCGTGGAAGCCGAACCAGGTCGGCGACGGGTTCGGACGCTTGAGCGCGTAGACGATCCCGCCGGCGGAGTAGCAGAGCCCGCCGACCGCCAGCAGGATGACGACGGCCGGGCCGCCGGCCGACCAGAACGCCGGAAGGTAGAAGACCGCGACCCATCCGAGTGCGATGTAGATGGGCGTGTAGAGCCAGCGCGGGGCGCCGACCCAGAAGACGCGGAAGAGAACGCCGAGGATGGCGCCGGTCCACACGAGGATCAGCAGGGTTCGCTCCTGCTCCCGCGGCAGCAGCACCACTGCGAACGGCGTATAGCTGCCGGCGATGATCAGGAAGATGTTGGAGTGGTCGAGCCGCTTGAGCAGAATGGTCGTACGCGCGCTCCACGTGAACCGGTGGTAGACGGCGCTGACGCCGAAGAGCATCACCGCGGTGATCGAGTAGAGCGCAGCGGCCCAGCGGTACTCCGCCGGCGACAGCGTCACGAGGACGATGCCCAGCACCAGAGCGACCGGAGCCATGCCGGCGTGGAGCCAGCCGCGCAGGTGCGGCTTGACGACAGGTGCGGTCGGAGCGATGGAGGTGTCGGCGGCGTTCACTACGCCAGGGTAACCTACGCAACCGTAGGTTGGCAGCCGTCCTCATCCGGCCGCATGGCTGACGCCGCGGGAGGCGTGCGCCCGGGTACCCTCGCCGCAAGGCGATCGACCGTGAGGTCGGGCGTGACCTCACGGGAAGGACTCGAGCCGCGGTGGCGCTGAGCGATGTCCTCTACGGCGTCTACGAACGCCGCCTGGTCGCCTCACTCGACCGCACTCGCATCCCTCGGCACGTCGGCGTCATGCTCGACGGCAACCGGCGATGGGCCGCCGCGCAGGGCATGAGCAGCGCACGCGGCCACCAGGCCGGCGCCGACAAGATCGAGGACTTCCTCGGCTGGTGCGACGAGGCCGGTGTCGAGGTCGTCACCCTGTGGCTGCTCTCGACCGACAACCTCGAGAGGCCGGTCGACGAGCTCGAGCCGCTGCTGCGGATCATCGAGGAGACCGTGGCCGACCTCGCTACCCGCGGCACGTGGCGCCTGCACCCGGTGGGGGCGCTCGACCTCCTGCCCACGCAGACCACCGCGGCTCTGAAGCAGGCCGCCGACTCCACCGCTACGCGCTCGGGCCTGTTGGTCAACATCGCGGTCGGGTACGGCGGCCGGCGCGAGGTGGTCGACGCCGTCCGCGCCATGCTGGCCGACGCCGCATCCCGCGGCGCCAGCATCGACGACCTCATGGCCGAGGTCGATGTCGATCACATCGCCGAGCACCTCTACACCGCCGGTCAGCCCGACCCTGATCTCGTGATCCGCACGTCGGGTGAGCAGAGGCTCTCGGGCTTCCTGCTCTGGCAGAGCGCCCACTCGGAGTTCTACTTCTGCGAGGCCTACTGGCCCGACTTCCGCAAGGTCGACTTCCTGCGGGCCCTGCGCGCCTACGCCGCCCGAGGCCGTCGCTACGGGAGCTAGTGCTGCGGGTTGTCGCGAACGGGTGCGTAACCCGGCGTTCACACGGGTTCGCCGATTGGTGGACGTCGACCCCCGCGCGCGGCGTGTCGGTGCTGGAACGGCCGAGACCAGGCATAGCGTCGCAGTCATTCGGGCCACCGCCCGGGCGGCCCGCCTTCGGGGAGGCCCTTGTGCCCAACGCGAGTCAGAGCCCGTCGTCCACCTCCGCGACCGGTGTCCGCACCCACGTCCTCGACACGTCCGTCTTGCTGGCGGATCCGCACGCGATCCTGCGGTTCGCCGAGCACGAGGTCGTGATCCCCGTCGTGGTCGTGGTGGAGCTCGAGGCCAAACGCTCGCACCCGGAGCTGGGCTACTTCGCTCGCCAGGCCCTGCGCCTGCTCGACGACCTGCGCCTGAAGCACGGCCGCCTCGACGACCCCATGTCGGTCGGCGACCACGGCGGCACGCTGCGGGTCGAGCTCAACCACAGCGACATCTCGGTGCTGCCCCGCGGGATGCAGCTCGCTGACAACGACACACGCATCCTCGCCGTCGCGTGCAACCTCGCAGCCGAGGGCCGCGACGTCGTCCTCGTGAGCAAGGACCTGCCGATGCGGGTCAAGGCCTCGGCCGTCGGTCTCGCCGCTGAGGAGTACCGCGCGGAGACCGTGGTCGAGAGCGGCTGGACCGGCATGACCGAGCTCGACGTCCCGGGCACCGTGGTGGATGCGCTGTACGAGGAGGACCGCATCGATCTCGAGGCCGCGCGCGACCTCCCGTGCCACACCGGCCTCGTGCTGGTGTCCGAGCGGGGCAGCGCCCTCGGGCGGGTCACCGCCGACAAGCAGGTGCGGCTGGTGCGCGGCGACCGCGAGGCGTTCGGGCTGCACGGCCGCAGCGCCGAACAGCGCGTGGCGCTCGACATCCTGCTCGACCCTGAGGTCGGGATCATCTCCCTCGGTGGCCGGGCGGGCACCGGCAAGTCGGCGCTGGCGCTGTGCGCTGGTCTCGAGGCGGTGCTCGAGCGTCGTCAGCACCGCAAGGTCATCGTCTTCCGCCCGTTGTACGCCGTCGGCGGCCAGGAGCTCGGCTACCTGCCCGGCAGCGAGAGCGAGAAGATGTCGCCCTGGGGCCAGGCGGTGTTCGACACCCTCGGCGCGGTCACGACCCAGGAGGTCGTGGAGGAGGTCGTCGAGCGCGGCATGCTCGAAGTGCTCCCACTCACGCACATCCGCGGCCGGTCCCTGCACGACGCGTTCGTCATCGTCGACGAGGCGCAGTCGCTCGAGCGCAACGTCCTGCTCACGGTGCTCTCCCGCATCGGTCGCGACTCCCGAGTCGTCCTCACCCACGACGTCGCCCAGCGCGACAACCTCCACGTAGGCCGGCACGACGGCGTCGTGGCCGTCGTCGAGAAGCTCAAGGGGCACCCGCTCTTCGCCCACATCACGCTGACCCGTAGCGAGCGAAGCCCGATCGCCGCACTCGTCACGGAGATGCTCGAGGACCTCCCCATCTGAGCCGTGGCCCCGGCGCCCGGCGACAGAGGCGCACTGCGGACCGTCACCCGATCGGCCGGGTGGCGGTCCGTGGTCGTTCCGAGACCCTCTGTACGCCGGCATCCCTCGATCGGGGGTCGAGACTTTCCTCACCTCGCCCGGCGGCCGATGTGGTGCCGGTCACAGGTTGTGTCCGTTTCGCCCTAGAGCTGCCCTAAGGACCCCTGTGGACAAAGCCTCGAGGTGACTGTGAGCACGCCAGACCGGGTTGGCGCTGTCGGAGATACCGGGCAAGGTTGGTAACGAAATGATCCCGCGCCCGGGATCGACAGGGGCCCGGAGGGCCGTGACGGCAGGTTCGACGCCATCTCCTCTCCAGGCAGGTCGCACGATGGAACGCGACTGCTCTCCCTGCCGCACCGGTCGCCGCCCCGGCCTCTGAGGCCGCACCATCCAGGGGCCAGCTCGTCCGACTCGCACCGAGTGTTCTCCGGTTCGCGTGCGCCGTCGGACCCGTGCCAGGGATCTCGTAGCGGCGAAGTCCGGAGCCTCGCCGCCTGAGCTAGGACTGAATGTGAGCACGACCAACCTGTACGGCGCCCTGCCGCGACGCTTCGGCGTCGTCGTCGGCGCAGCCGTCGCGGTGGGCCTGCTGGCGTCCGTCGCCCCCGCGCCCATAGTGACCCCGGCCAACGCCGAGGTCGGCACCACGACCACGTCCTCGTCGGGCCTCGCGGCCGGTGCGGTGACGGCGAGCAGCCTCACCCCGGTGATCGCGACGACCACCACCTCCACCACCAGCCGACTCGCGACCACCTCGCGCTCGGTGACCCGCGTCCCCGTCGTGGCGCCGTACTCCTTCGGGACGACGGGCTACAACAAGTGGTGGGCGCGCTACTACATGGTCACCAAGTACCGCTGGACCTCGACGACCCAGTTCACCTGCCTGGCCAACCTGTGGCAGCGCGAGAGCAACTGGAAGCACACGTCGCACAACCGCTACTCGGGTGCCCACGGCATCCCGCAGGCGCTTCCGGGCTCCAAGATGGCCACGGCCGGCGCCGACTGGAAGACCAACCCCAAGACGCAGATCCGCTGGGGCCTGTCGTACATCAAGGGCCGCTACGGCAGCCCGTGCGGCGCCTGGAACTCGTTCCAGCGCAAGGGCTGGTACTGACCCCCGTGCACGCGTTGAATCGTAGGAAGGGCCGGTATCCATTGCACCGCAATGGATACCGGCCCTTCCTCGTGCCGTGACTCAGCCCTGTGGCGGGCCGTCGGGGATGCGCGTGATCACCGGCGTCGAGGTCTCGGCGAAGAAGTCGTTGCCCTTGTCGTCGACGACGACGAACGCCGGGAAGTCCTGCACCTCGATGCGCCACACGGCTTCCATGCCGAAGTCGGCGAGGTCGAGCACCTCCACCTTGGTGATGCAGTCCTGAGCGAGCCGGGCTGCCGGCCCGCCGATCGAGCCGAGGTAGAAGCCGCCGTTCGCCTCGCAGGCATCGGTGACGCCCTTGCTGCGATTTCCCTTGGCCAGCATGACCATCGAGCCGCCCGCCTTCTGGAACTGGTCGACGTAGGCGTCCATCCGGCCGGCCGTGGTCGGGCCGAACGAGCCTGACGCCATGCCCTCGGGAGTCTTGGCCGGCCCGGCGTAGTAGACGGCGTGGTCCTTGAGGTACTGCGGCATGGGCTCGCCGGCGTCGAGCATCTCCTTGATGCGCGCGTGCGCGAGATCGCGTGCCACCACGAGGGGACCGTGGAGCGACAGGCGCGTCTTCACCGGGTACTTCGTGAGCTCGGCGCGGATCTCGTCCATCGGACGCGACAGGTCGATCCTGACCACGGCGTCGTCCTCGAGGTGCTCGTCGGTGACCTCGGGCAGGAAGTGCGCGGGCTCGGTCTCGAGCTGTTCGAGGAACACGCCCTCAGGCGTGATCTTCGCGAGCGCCTGGCGGTCGGCCGAGCACGACACCGCGATCGCCACAGGGCACGAGGCTCCGTGGCGAGGGAGCCGGATCACACGTACGTCATGGCAGAAGTACTTGCCGCCGAACTGCGCGCCGATGCCGAACTCCTGCGTGAGCTTCAGGACCTCCGCCTCCATCTCGAGGTCGCGGAAGCCGTGCGCCGACATCGATCCCGACGTCGGCAGCGAGTCGAGATAGCGGGCGCTCGCGTACTTCGCCGTCTTGAGCGCGTACTCCGCCGACGTGCCGCCGATGACGATGGCCAAGTGGTACGGCGGGCACGCGGACGTGCCGAGCGTGCGCAGCTTCTCGTCGAGGAACTTCCGCATGCCGGCGGGGTTGAGCACCGCCTTGGTCTCCTGGAAGAGGTAGCTCTTGTTCGCCGAGCCACCGCCCTTGGCCATGAAGAGGAACTTGTACGAGAGCTCGTGACCGGGTGCGGTGTCGGCGTACAGCTCGATCTGCGCGGGCAGGTTGGAGCCGGTGTTCTTCTCCTCCCACATCGTGAGCGGCGCCATCTGCGAGTAGCGCAGGTTGAGCTTGGTGTAGGCGTCGTACACGCCCTGGCTGATCGCGCGCTCGTCGTCGCCGGGCGTGAGCACGTGCTGGCCGCGCTTGCCCATGACGATCGCGGTGCCGGTGTCCTGGCACATCGGCAGCACGCCGCCGGCTGCGATGTTGGCGTTCTTGAGCAGGTCCAGCGCCACGAAGCGGTCGTTCGGCGAGGCCTCCGGGTCGTCGAGGATGTTGGCGAGCTGCTGCAGGTGGCCGGGGCGCAGCAGGTGCTGGATGTCGCGGATCGCCGTCTCGGTGAGCAGGCGCAGCGCCTCGGGCTCCACCTGCAGGAACGTGCGCCCGGCCGCCTCGACGACCGACACTCCCTCGGTGGTGAGAAGCCGGTACGGCGTCTCGTCTGGGCCGAGGGGCAGGAGCTCGGAGTAGTCCATCGAAGGCATGGCACGAGCCTACGTCCGGCATGCGCTCGTCGTCCGTGTCAGACCCGTCACTCGGGGAATGGCCGTGGTGCTCGTCGGGTTGGCGAACTGGGGTGCTTGCCCCCGAGACGCTCGCGCACGACCTTCGAGAGGTGCACCGATGAGCCGGTTGTTCGAGCCGCTGACCCTGCGCGGCACGACGTTCGCGAACCGCGTGTGGGTCAGCCCCATGTGCCAGTACAGCTCGGCCGACGGCTTCCCGACGCCGTGGCACCTCCCGCACCTCGGTGCTCTCGCGACCGGTCGACCTGGCCTGGTGCTCACCGAGGCGACGGCGGTGACTCCGGAGGGACGGATCAGTCCCGACGACCTCGGTCTCTGGACCGACCGGCACGCATCCGCGCTCGCGCCGATCGTCGACTTCGTGCACGACCAGGGGGTGCCGTTCGGCATCCAGCTCGCCCACGCCGGCCGCAAGGCGTCGACCTGGGCTCCCTGGAAGGGCCACGGATCGGTGTCCGACGCCGACGGTGGCTGGGAGACGATCGCCCCCTCTGCCATCGCGTTCGGCGACTACGACGTGCCGCGGGAGATGGCTGCGCACCACCTCGACGTCATCCGTCAGGGCTTCGTCGACGCGGCTCTGCGGGCCCACGGCATCGGCGTCGACACGGTCGAGATCCACGCCGCGCACGGCTACCTGCTCCACCAGTTCCTGTCGCCGCTGTCGAACCTGCGTGACGACGAGTACGGCGGCAGCCTCGAGAACCGCATGCGCTTCCCGCTCGAGGTGGTCGACGCCGTCCGCGCGGTCTGGCCCGACGACAAGGCGTTGCTGCTGCGCATCTCGGCCACCGATTGGGTCGACGGCGGCTGGGACGTCGAGTCGTCCGTGGTTCTCGCCCGTGAGGCGAAGGCACGCGGCGTCGACCTGATCGACGTGTCGTCCGCCGGCCTTCACCACGAGCAGAAGATCACGGTCGGCCCGGGCTATCAGGTGCCGTTCGCCGCGCAGGTGCGCGCCGAGGCCGACATCGCCACCGGCGCCGTCGGTCTCATCACAGAGGCGCAGCAGGCCGAGGAGATCATCGCCACGGGATCAGCCGACGTCGTGCTTCTCGCCCGTGCCCTGCTGCGTGAGCCGCGCTGGCCCCTGCTCGCCGCACATGAGCTCGGCGCCGACATCACCTGGCCCGAGCAGTACCAGCGAGCCCAGCAGCGGTAGCGCGCGTCAGAGACGTACCGCCCATCCCATTGCGGACGGACTAGCCTCGGTGCGTGACCGTCACACCGCCGGACCCGATCGATGCAGCACTGCGACTGCGCGCCTCGGACGCCGACCGCGAGAAGGTGGCAGGCCTCCTGCGCGACGCGTACGCCGAGGGTCGGCTCTCGCCGGTCGAGCACGAGGAACGCCTCGGCGAGGTCTACCGGGCGACGACGTACGCCGAGCTCGTGCCCGTGCTCCACGACCTTCCCGTGCCTCCCGGCGTCCTCACGCTGCCAGGGCTGAGCAACGCGGTGGCCCTGACCCAGCCGAACGCAGTCGCGCTGCCGTCGTCGCGGGGCACTCTCGTGGTCGACCCCTCGCGCTCCGGCCAGGCGCAGGGCGTCGCTGTCGCCATCTTCAGCGGCGTCGAGCGCAAGGGGCCGTGGATCGTCCCCGACAACCAGGTGTGCGTAGCCGTCATGGGCGGCATCGAGCTCGACCTCACCCAGGCCGTGCTGACGGCGCAGGAGACCACGTTCACCGTCTTCGCGCTCATGGGCGGAGTGGAGATCACGGTGCCCGACGGCGTCGCGGTGCGGATGGATGCGATCGGCTTCATGGGCGGCACGGCAGGACCGACGGGCGCGCCGCCGCCGGGGGCGCCGACGATCAGGATCACGGGCCTCGCGGTGATGGGTGGCATCGAGGTCAAGCGCCCGAAGGGGAACCGCGCGGAGATCACCGGCTCCTGACTCAGCCGGCCGCGAAGCGGCTCAGATCCGCACCACGACCTTGCCGACGTGCTGCTGCGTGGTGATACGTCGGAACGCCTCGGGCACCTCGGCCAGGTCGACCACGGAATCGATGACGGGTCGCACCTCGCCCGACTCCAGCAACGGTCGCAGGTAGGCGAGGTCGCGAGGATCGTTCGCCCGCCATGTCGGCATGTGCACGCGTCGGGCTCCGAGCGCGCTGAGTGCCGATCCCACTGTCAGCACCGAGACCATGTGCCGCTTGTTGCCGCCGAGGACCGCGCAGACCCCGCCCGGGGCGAGAGCGCGGTGGTAGTCACGTGCCCGGTGGTGCGCGGCGACCTCGACGATGGCGTCGTAGGCACCTCTCGCCGCCGTGAAGTCCTCGACGGCGTAGTCGATGACGGCGTCCGCGCCGAGCGCGAGCAGCGCGTCGAGCTTCCACGCCGCATCCACTGCCGTCACGTACGCGCCCGACGCCTTGGCGATCTGGAGGGCGAAGGTGCCGACGCCACCACCGGCACCGCTGATGGCCACGCGCTGCCCCGGCTTCAGAGGCTGGGCACCGCGAAGGCCGGTGGCCGCGAGACCCGTCGCCTGGGGAAGAGCGGCAGCCTGCTCGAGCGAGAGCCCGGCGGGCACGGCGCTCCACGCCCGCGCAGGTGCCACGGCGTACTCCGCGAACGCGGCGAAGCCGTACGGCGAGAGATCGGCCATGACGGCGTCGCCGGGGGAGAGGCCCACGACATCAGGCGCGACGGTGTCCACCACACCTGCGGCATCTGCGCCCAGCACGCGGTGTCTCGGTCGCAGCGGAGCGATCGCGCGGTTCAGCGGCTCGCCCCGAAGGAGGTCGCGGTCCCAGTCGTTGAGCGAGCTGGCCGAGATCCGCACCCGGACCTCGCCCGGGCCGACGCCCGGCACGGCAAGGTTCTCGATGCGGAGCTCGCTGGGAGGGCCGTACCTGTCATAGACGAGGGCCCGCATCATCGTGGCCATCCCTGGTTCGCTCCCGACATGGCGTCGAGTCTGCCGGTTCTGTCACGCAGCGGGAGCCGTAACGCAGACGCGTCCCGAAGCGCTTGCCGCCCTAGGTGTTCCTGACGGGCGACCCGACAGCCGCGCCCTCGGAGGCGGCTCAGGACCGGTGAGGTCAGTGCGAGTCGAAGTCGACGCTGGCGTAGGTGCGGAGCTTGGCGAAGGAGTGCTCGCTCTTCACCTCGCGGATCGTCCCGCTCTTGCTGCGCATGACGATCGAGTGGGTGGTCGGGTTGCCGCCCTTGAAGCGCACACCGTCCATGAGCTCGCCGTCGGTGATGCCCGTGGCGACGAAGAAGACGTTGTCGCCCGTCACGAGGTCGTCGGCGTGCAGCACCCGGTCGAGGTCATGGCCGGCGTCGAGGGCGCGCCTGCGCTCGGCGTCGTCCTTGGGCCAGAGCTTGCCCTGGATGACGCCGCCCATGCACTTGATCGCGCAGGCGGTGATGATGCCCTCCGGCGTGCCGCCGATGCCGAGCAGCAGGTCGATGCCCGTGCCCTCGCGGGCGGCCTTGATCGCGCCGGCGACGTCGCCGTCGGAGATGAACTTGATGCGGGCGCCCGCCTCACGGACCTCGCGCACGATGCCCTCGTGGCGGGGGCGGTCCAGGATCACGACGGTGAGGTCCTCGACGCTCTCGGACTTCGCCTTGGCGACCTTCTTGAGGTTGTCGAGGATCGGTGCCTCGATGTCGACGACGTCGGCGGCAGCCGGCCCGGTGACGAGCTTCTCCATGTAGAACACGGCCGACGGGTCGTACATCGTGTGTCGCTCGGACACTGCCAGCACCGCGATGGCGTTCGGCATGCCCTTGGCGCAGAGCGTCGTGCCGTCGATCGGGTCGACGGCGACGTCGACCTCAGGGCCCGTGCCGTCGCCGACGGCCTCGCCGTTGAACAGCATCGGGGCCTCGTCCTTCTCGCCCTCGCCGATGACGACGACACCCTGCATCGACACCGACTGGACGAGGGCGCGCATGGCGTTGACGGCTGCGCCGTCCGATCCGTTCTTGTCGCCGCGGCCGACCCAGCGCGCGGCCGCCATCGCTGCGGCCTCGGTGACGCGGACGAGCTCCAGGGCAAGGTTGCGGTCGGGAGCCTCCGGGCTCCGGCTGACGTCACTCATGGCATCGCTCCCGAGATCGTCGTGTCATCCGACCCTAGCCGCGCCGTGTTCCGACCCGCTCAGGTACGTCGAGTGCGGCCCGTCACGCCGCCTCCACGTCCTAGTGTCTGCTGCGTGACGCAGTTCCGGGTGAGCGAGGCCGCGGCCCTGCTCGGGGTCAGCGACGACACCGTACGACGCTGGATCGACGCTGGGCGCCTGCCTGCCGTCCGCGACCACGCCGGTCGCTGGCAGGTGGTCGGCCGTGACCTCGCCGTCCTGGCGGCGGACGAGGCCGTGCCGCCGGAGGTGCCCGGCATGCCGGCGTCCTCGACCAGCAACCGCATGGCCGGGATCGTCACCCGGGTCGACCGCGACGGGCTGCTGGCCCGCGTGCAGATCCAGGCCGGGCCGTTCCAGGTGGTGAGCGTGATGGCTGCGGAGGTCGTCGACGAGCTCGGGCTCGAGCCGGGCTCGCTTGCCGTGGCGTCGGTGCCGGCGACGCACGTGACGGTCGAGGTGCCTCGCCACGGTTCGCGCGGCTGACGGCGTACCCGACAATGGGCTCGTGAGCGAGCAGACCGAGCCCTCTGACGCGGCGGGCGCCGAGGGCGGCGTCCGAGCAGCGCAGGCCGACGATCCCGCTCTGGTCGCTGCCCAGCGTGCCGACCGTGAGAAGAAGCGCCTGCGTCAGACCGTCCGCGACATGCTGCTGTCGATGCTCGTCGTCACCGGAGTCGTGCTGGTGCTCGTGGCTCCCTGGAACTGGAGCACGCCCGACCCCGTCAAGGAGGTCGACGCCGTTCCCGTGATCGCGGGGGCGCGCGAAGCCTTCGACTGGCCCGTGCTGGCGCCGCAGGACCTGCCCGCCACCTGGCGCGCCACGAGCGCGCGGATAGAGACGGCCGCAGACGGCCAGCCCGTCGTGGTGCTGGGCTGGGTCGGCCCGGCGACGGAGTACGTCGGCCTCCAGCAGTCGCCGACCAAGATCACAGATTTCGTGCCCGACGTGACCCTGAACGGCGTCAAGCAGGACGACGTCGCCCTCGGCACCCTGACCTGGACGCGCTACGTCAACGCCGACGAGACCCGGCGCTCGCTCGTACGCACCGCAGGCGACATCACCTACATCGTGACCGGCACCGGCCCCTGGCCCGAGATCGAAGGGTTCACCAAGACCCTGCGCACGGGCTGACCGCCGGACGGTTCTCCGAGTTACTGCCCAAAGTGGGGTTTTGGGGTGCCCCAGCACCCCACTTTGGGCAGTAACTCGCGGACTTCAGGAGTCGGCGGGGGTTGGGTTGCGGGCGGCGTCGAGGCGGGCGCGCGCTGAGTCGAGCCAGGTCTGGCAGATCGTGGCGAGCGCTTCGCCACGCTCCCAGAGGGCGAGCGACTCCTCGAGAGTGGTGCCGCCGGCCTCGAGCCTGCGCACGACGTCGGCCAGCTCGTCACGGGCCTCTTCGAACGTCGGCGTGCTCTGCTCCGCGGTCATGGCACGAGCCTAGGACGCCGGCTCGCGGCGGGCCGCCAGCTCGCCGGCGGCGACGCGGATGCGCAGCAGCGCACCGGCAGCGACCTCGTCCGCGACGCGGACCACTGCACCGGTCTCGTCCTGGACGACGGCGTACCCGCGCTCGAGCGTCGCGGCGGGCGATAGCGCTCGCACCCGGGCGCGTACGTGCCCGATGTCGTCGGTGGCGCGGTCGAGGCGATGACCGAGCACGAGACGGCTGCGGTCGACCAGGGCCGTCACCTCGTCTGAGCGGCGGGTGACGAGCACGTACGGGTCGGCCAGCACCGGGCGCGCCCGGGCCGAGGTGAGCCACGTGGACGCCGCCTGCAGCTGGCCGCGGATCGCACGGTCGGCGCGGTCGCGCAGGTCGCGTACGCGGCGGACCTCCTCGGCCATGTCGGGGACGATCCGCTTGGCGGCGTCGGTGGGGGTCGAGGCACGCCAGTCGGCGACGAGGTCGAGCTGGGGTGAGTCCTTCTCGTGGCCGATCGCGGAGACGACAGGGGTGCGGCAGGCAGCCACGGCTCGCACGAGCCCCTCGTCGGAGAACGGGAGGAGGTCTTCGACCGACCCGCCTCCACGGGTCACCACGATGACCTCGACCTCCGGCATGGCGTCGAGCGCACGCAGAGCGGCTGTGACCTCGCTGACCGCCTTGACCCCCTGGACGGCGACCTCGCGGATCTCGAACACGACGCCGGGCCAGCGGCGTCGGGCGTTCTCGACGACGTCGCGCTCGGCGTCGCTCGCGCGTCCGCAGACGAGCCCGACCACGCGGGGGAGGAACGGCAACGGCCGCTTGCGATCGGCGGCGAACAACCCCTCGGCCGCGAGCAGGTTCTTGCGTGCCTCGAGCTGCGCGAGGAGCTCGCCGAGCCCGACGGGCCGGATCTCGGCCGCGCGGAACGCCAGCGTGCCGCGGGTGAGGAAGTACTCCGGCTTCGCGTGCAGGATCACCCGCTGTCCCTCGGCCAGCGGCGGCACGCAGGCGTCGAGCACGCGCGGCAGGGCCGTGACGGTGACCGAGACGTTGGCCTCGGTGTCGCGCAGCGTTAGGAACACCAGCCCCGCACCTGGGCGCCTCGTGAGCTGCGCCACCTGACCCTCGAGCCAGACCGCACCGAGGCGGGCGACGTAGCCCTCGAGCGACATCGCGATCGTGCGCACGGACGCCGGTCGCTCCGGTGAGGTGTCGAGGGCCACACGCGGAGCCTAGGCCTCGGCTGTGACGATGCCGTCGGTGGCGATGCTGCCGAGGCCGCGCGGGAGGCCGCTGCGGCCCGACCGACTTACGATGGACCCGTGACCGACACGACGAGCGCCCCGATTCCCGACGCCGCACCCGCACGCAAGGTGCTGCTCGCCGCGCCTCGTGGCTACTGCGCCGGCGTCGACCGCGCGGTGATCACGGTCGAGAAGGCGCTCGACCTGTACGGCGCCCCGGTGTACGTGCGCAAGGAGATCGTGCACAACAAGCACGTGGTCGAGACCCTGCAGGCCCGCGGCGCGATCTTCGTCGAGGAGACCGAGGAGGTGCCCGAGGGCTCGATCGTCGTCTTCAGCGCGCACGGCGTCGCGCCGTCGGTGCACGAGGAGGCCGCTGCACGGAACCTCCGCACGATCGACGCCACCTGTCCGCTGGTGACCAAGGTGCACCAGGAAGCGCGACGGTTCGCCGACGAGGGCTACCGCATCCTGCTCATCGGCCACGAGGGTCACGAAGAGGTCGTCGGCACGACCGGCGAGGCCCCCGAGGCGATCACGATCATCGATGGCCCGTCGCACGCGGACGAGGTCGAGTTCGCGCCGGAGGACAAGGTCATCTGGTTGTCCCAGACCACGCTGTCGGTCGACGAGACGATCGAGACGGTCGACCGGCTGCGCGCCCGACTGCCCCTGCTCATGGACCCGCCGAGCGACGACATCTGCTACGCCACCCAGAACCGTCAGGTGGCAGTGAAGGACATCGCTCCGCGGTCCGACGTCCTCATCGTCGTCGGCAGCGGCAACTCGTCGAACTCCGTGCGACTCGTCGAGGTCGGTCTCGACGCCGGTGCTGGTGCGGCGTACCGCGTCGATGCGGCCAGCGAGCTGCAGGAGTCGTGGTTCGAGGGCGCGACCACGATCGGCGTGACCAGCGGTGCCTCGGTGCCCGAGATCCTGGTGGACGGCGTGCTCGAGTGGCTCGCCGCGCGCGGCTATGGCGACGTCGAAGAGGTGCACTCGGTCGAGGAGCACCTGGTGTTCGCGCTGCCGCCGGAGCTGCGCCGCGACCTCAAGGCCGCGGGCAAGAGCTGACGCTGCGAGTCTGCGCCGCGGTCAGGCGTGGGCTGCGCGCCGACGGCGCACGATGACGATCGCGAAGCAGATGAGAGTGGTGCCCACGATCCACGGCGCGTTCTGGGCGAGGGTCTTGAGCAGCATGTAGCCCTCGCGCACCACGAGCGAGCCGGCAGGGTCGAGGGTGAGCTGCCCGGCGGTGAGCGCCGCGGCGAGGAAGGCGAGCGGCGGGATGATCGCCGCGGCCCAGATGTCGGCCGGGCGTACCAGCAGCGCGCAGTAGACCGACGACACGAGCAGCGCGATGCCCGTGAGGATCCCGAGGCTGTTGTTGATCAACGCGTCGGCGAACGCCACGAGCACGGTGCCGAGGATCACGACGACGACCACACCGCTCCACGTGAGGCCGGAGCCGCCCTGGACCACGGCGTCGCGGGCAGGCTTCGCCGGCGCAGCGGCGGCTGCGGCCGCATCGCGCTCTGCGTCTCGAGCCGCGAGGTAGTCGGGGTCGATCGCGGGAATCGCGTCCTCGGTGTGCGGGCCTTCGGCTCCGGAGGACCGGTAGAGGCGTCCGGTGACAGCAGGCGCAGCCGTGGCGACCACGCGGGGCACGACGTCCATGCGCTCGGGCTCGCGGATGGCTGAGGGCACCTCGATCGCGGCGCGGGCCGAGACAGGCACGAAGGCCGCGCGC
Source organism: Candidatus Nanopelagicales bacterium (assembly GCA_038316965.1). Taxonomy (GTDB): domain Bacteria; phylum Actinomycetota; class Actinomycetes; order S36-B12; family CAIYMF01; genus Longivirga. Next base: position 15,137 of record JBBQAY010000019.1, on the reverse strand, counting down.
TCGTCATCGGGCTCGTCCGCGTGCTCGAAGCCTGCGACTCCGGCGGGTGAGACGGGTACGTCGGGCTCGTCATGGTGGTCGAAGCCAGCGACTCCGGCGGACGACGCCGACACCGCGGGCTCGTCGTCGGAGTCGTCTGCCTGCTCGAAGCCTGCGACTCCTGCGGGGGAGACCGGCACGTCAGGCTCGTCGTGATGCTCCTGGACGACCGCGCGCACCTCGCCGGTGCTGGCCGCGACGCCGTCGTACGCCGAGTTCTCGTCCTCGGCAGGTGCGTCGGACGTCGCTACGGGAATCTCGCCCGTGGGTTCCGGATCGTCGAACAGGTCACCGAACGACGGCACTTCCGCCTCGGGTCGACCGCTCTCCGTGCTCACGAGGTCCAACCGTACGGGACGTCACCGCCTGCAGCCGCCTCGGCGGGCGCCGCGAGCCTGTGAGTGTCGTGAGTGTCTGCGACGACGAGGTCGTGCGCAGACGGTGTACGGGACACCAGAGTGGCGTCGCCGACGTCGGTCGCGGAAGGGCTGGTGCGGTCGGCGATGCCGGCGAGGCGGCCCTCGGCGGACGCCTGGAGCTCGGGCGCCGTGAGCGGGCGTGAGGCCTGCGTGACGGGCACGGGGGTCGGCAGGCCGCCGTCCTCGGAGTCGGCGACGACGCCGAGGGTGGCGAGCCGGCGCGCGGTGACGAGCACCCGGCCCTCGAGCGAGCCGACGGTGTCGTTGTAGGCGCCGACGGCGGAGTCGAGCTGGCGGCCGAGCTTGGACATGTGCTTGCCGACCGTCGCGATCCGCGCATGCAGCTCGACCGCGAGGTCGTGCACCTCGCGGGCGTTGCGCGCGGCCGATTCCTGCCTCCACGTGTGCGCAACGGTCCGCAGAAGTGCGAGCAAGGTGGTAGGCGTCGCGAGCACGACGTCCTTGTCGAACGCGCGCTGCAGCAGATCGGGCCGCTCTTCCAGCGCAGCCGACAGCAGCGGCTCGGACGGCAGGAAGAGGATGACGAAGGCGGGGGAGTCGTAGCGGCGCCAGTACTCCTTCGAGCCGAGCGCATCGACATGCTTCACGAGGTCGCCGGCATGCCGCGCCAGCAAGGCGCGACGGGTGGCGTCGTCGTCGGACTCGACTGCCTCGAGGTACGACGCGAGGGGAACCTTGGAGTCGACCACGACGTCGCGGCCGTCCGACAGGTGCACGACGAGGTCGGCGCGCAGCAGGGCTCCGGCGTCGTCACGACTGCTTGCCTGCTCCTCGAAGTGCACGTGGGGAAGCAGCCCGGACGACTCGATGATGCGTCGCAGCTGCATCTCGCCCCACTGCCCGCGTACGTCGGACCTGCGCAGCGCGGCCGCGAGCCGGCCGGTCTGCTCGCTCACCGCCGTCGCGCCGAGGGCGGTGGCCTCGACCTGGCGCCGGAGGTCGGCGTGCGCGGCTATCCGCTCGCGCTCGGACCGAGCGAGGTCGATGCGCACGTCGCGCAGCGTCTCGGCGATGGGGGTGACGAGGGCGTCGACGGCGGCCCGCTCGGCGGCGAGCGAGGCGGAGGAGGAGTCGTCGCGCGAGGCGCGGCCGACCGCGAGGGTGACGGCGGCGCCGAGGGCGAGGCCGACCACGAGAGCAACGAGCAGGGGAAGGAGCTCAGTCATGCCCCCAGCGTGGCGAGCACCTCCGACATCACTTGTTTGCGATGAAGGGGGCCTTCGTTGCTAAGAGCGCAACATTCTCGGCATTCACGGCGACGGGCGTCGTGGCGGTTCACGCGGCCGCGGAGCTGCGCGTCGGCGCCGTGAATGCCGGCTTTGTTGCGTTAGAAGCAACGAAGGCCCCCTTCATCATCAACGAAGCCGGGGTTGACCTTGACGTGGCGTCAACGTCTAGCGTCGCCGTCATGAGCTGGTCGATCGTCGAGGTGGCGCGTCACGCGGGGGTGTCCTCGCGCACGCTGCGGCACTACGACGCCATCGGGCTCGTGCCGCCGGCGTACGTCGGCAGCAACGGATATCGCTACTACGACCGTCAGCAGCTGCACCGGCTGCAGGAGGTGCTCGTGCTGCGCGAGCTCGGGCTGCCCCTGGACGCCGTGGCGCGCGTGCTCGACGGCACGCGCGACCGCGCCGCCGTCCTGCGCGAGCACCGCACAGCGCTCCTCGCCGAGCGTGACCGGATCGCACGACTGGCCGACACGGTCGGCCGCACCATCGCCGAGATCGAAGGAGACGACACCATGACGCCGCTCACCCCGGAGGAGCTGTTCGACGGCTTCGACGCCGAGAAGCAGCAGGAGTACGAGACCGAGCTCGTCGAGCGCTACGGCCCGGAGGCGCAGGCGAAGATCGACGAGTCCTGGCGCCGGATCGGCAAGATGGGCAAGGCCGACGCCGAGCGGATCCAGTCCGGGCTCGACCAACGAGACGGCGAGTACGCCGCCCTCCTCGACGCCGGAGTCGACCCCGCCGACCCGCGCGCCCAGGCGGTCACCGCCGACCACTACCGCTGGGTGTGCGAGTTCTGGACGCCGGACGCGGAATCCTTCGCCGGTCTCGGCGACCTGTACGTCGAGAGCCCGGACTTCAAGGCCCGCCACGACGCCGTGCGCCCGGGCCTGGCCGAGTACGTGCGCGACGCGATGGCCGTCTACGCCGTGGAGTCTCTGACCTGATCGCAGCCTCTCGGCCGGAGGACGGCGCTTGGTCACGATCGGGTCCGCACAGCCCATCGCCGCCCGGGGGAGTGCCACCATCGGAGTGCGCACCGACCACTGGGGGATGCGATGACGGCGACCGATCTCGACAAGGCCACGGATGCCCGACCGGCGAACCGGCCTCTGGTGTGGCCGTGGGCGATCCTGTCCGCCATCGTGTTCGGCCTCCTTCTGCCGATTCCCTTCTTCCTCCTGGACCTTCCCAGACCCGGGGAGATCCCGGTGATGGTGGCGTGCGCTGCAGTCGGCTTCTTCGTCCCATACGTCCTGGCTCCCTACCCCGCGCTGCGGATCCGACTGCTCGGCGCCGCCGTGCTGCTCTCCGCGGTGTGGGCGGCCTGGGCCTACCGCACGAACATGCACCGGTGGCGGCCCGACCTGGGTGACGACTACCTGCTGCCGTGGGGCGTCAGCAACATCCCGGACTGGGCCGTCGCGGCGCAGCCGGTCGCGGTCGGCCTCTGCGTTGTGGTCGCGCTGATCGCTCTCGTGCGGCTCGGACGCGGGCGCCTCGAGCGCACGGGATGGTGGACCGCTCTGCTGTCGGTCGCGCTCCTGGTCTGCTGGCTCTCCGCGCTGCAGGTGCTGCTGAACCGGTCGTACGCCGGCTAGCGGCGATCGGCCGCCCGCTCCGGTTCAGGCGAGCAGGGCGAGCGATTCGTCGGCCCAGGCGATGCTGGCCCGTGCGGAGTGCTGGCCGGCGAGCACGGTGACGAGGCGGTAGCGCGCATCCGCGTCAGCGTCGAGCTCGGTCTCGAGCTGCTGCCGGATCGAGGTCAGCGTCGCCAGCTGCTGCTCGGCGCGGGCGCGGGCGTCGAGCAGGATCGTGCGGCACTCATCGACGCCGAGCAGCCCGCCGAAGAAGAGCCGCAGCAGCGTGCCGTTGCGCGGGGGAGCGGACGCGATCGGCTCGCGCAGCAGGTCGACCAGTCGCGCCCGTCCGGACACTGTCGGCCGGAACGTGCTGCCGGAGGTCTTGCCGTCGGCGTCCCGTACGACGAGTCCCTCGGCCTCGAGCCGCGCGAGCGTCGGGTAGATCTGGCCGAAGCTCTCGCTCCAGAAGTGGCTGAGGGTCTCGGTGATCGCTGCGCGGACGGCGTACCCGGACATCGGCTGCACCGACAGCGCCCCCAGGACGGCGAGCTCGGTGGTCTGCTGCCTCGACATGGGACCAACATATCTGCTAGATATGTCCTATGGCTACCGACACGCTCACCTCTGCGCCCACCACCCGCACCGGCCCGTGGGCTGCGGCTTTCGCCGTCTTCGCCTGCGGGGTGGGGCTGTTCCAGGTGGCGCTCGCGCTCGGCGCTCCCTGGGGCGCGGCGGCCTGGGGCGGAGCCAACGCCGGCGTGCTGCCCACGGGGTTCCGTGTGGCCAGCGGCGTCTCGGCCCTCGTGTGGGCCGGCGTCGCCGCCGTGGCTGCCGGGCGGCTGCTCGGCCCCGTGGGTCGTCGACGGCTGCTCGTGGGCTCTGCGGCGTACCTCACGCTGGGCATCGCGATGAACGCGGCCTCGCCGTCGGGCATCGAGCGGGCGGTGTGGGTGCCGGCGACCGCCGTGGGTGCGGGCCTGGCGTGGATGGCCTGGCGTGAGTCGCGCCGTTAGCACCGCGGTCGGGCCGACCCCGCGCGGCGCCTAGACTCTGCGCCCGTGGCTCTCACTATCGGAATCGTCGGACTCCCCAACGTCGGGAAGTCGACGCTCTTCAACGCGCTGACCAAGAACGACGTGCTCGCGGCGAACTACCCGTTCGCGACGATCGAGCCGAACGTCGGCGTCGTCGGCGTCCCCGACCCGCGGCTCGCGGTCCTCGCGGGCATCTTCGGGTCGGAGCGGATCCTGCCCGCCAGCGTCTCGTTCGTCGACATCGCCGGCATCGTCAAGGGCGCGAGCGAGGGCGCGGGCCTCGGCAACAAGTTCCTGGCCAACATCCGTGAGTGCGACGCCAACTGCCAGGTGATCCGTGTCTTCACAGACCCGGACGTCGTCCACGTCGAGGGTCGGGTCGACCCCAAGGACGACATCGAGATCATCAACACCGAGCTGATCCTCGCCGACCTCCAGACGGTCGAGAAGGCGCTCCCGCGCCTGGAGAAGGAAGCGCGGCTCAACAAGGACCGCATCGAGCTCCTCGAGACGGCGAAGAAGGCGTACGACGTCCTGTCGGCCGGCACGACGATCTTCGCCTCGGGGCTCGACCGCGACGTGCTGCGTGAGCTCTTCCTGCTCACTGCCAAGCCGTTCCTCTACGTCTTCAACGTCGATTCCGACGAGCTCACGAACGAGCCGCTCAAGGCCGACCTTCGCGCACTGGTGGCGCCGGCCGAGGCCGTGTTCCTCGACGCCAAGACCGAGTCCGACCTCGCCGAGCTCGACGACGACGAGGCGCTCGAGCTGCTGCAGTCGATCGGCCTGGAGGAGTCGGGCCTCACCACGCTCGCCCGTGTCGCGTTCGACACCCTCGGGCTGCAGACGTACCTCACCGCCGGCCCCAAGGAGTCGCGCGCGTGGACGATCCGCAAGGGCGACACCGCGCCCCAGGCCGCGGGCGTCATCCACACGGACTTCCAGAAGGGCTTCATCAAGGCCGAGGTCATCTCGTTCGACGACCTCGTCGCCTGCGGCTCGGTCGCCGAGGCTCGCGCAAAGGGCAAGGCGCGCATGGAGGGCAAGGACTACGTCATGCACGACGGCGACGTCGTGGAGTTCCGCTTCAACGTCTGAATTCGAACGTTCTCGCAGGTCAGGAGGGGTTCGGCCTAGTCTGGGCCGTCACTGGGCCGTCAGAGAAATCGCCCCGGGTGGCGGCGAACATGTCTCCGGCCGCCTGGCGAGTGCGGTCTTCCGCGGACGGCCACAGATGCGCATAGGTGTTCAGCGTCGTCGTGGCCTTGGCGTGTCCGAGCGCGCGCTGCACGGTCACGACGTCGCAACCGGCGGCGATGAGCCCCGAGGCGTAGAAGTGGCGGAGGTCGTGAAGAGTCGTGTCGGTGACGCCGGCTCGGCGGCACGCTCGGCGCCACTGGTGACCGACCGTGTTCTGGTGAGGGGGACGGCCCGGGGTGGCCTCAAACAGCCACCTGTGGGGATCATCGCCCGGCCGGTGGGTGGCGATATGCCGGGAGAGCAGCTCGAGGAGGCCGTCGGCGAGGAAGACGGTGCGTTCGCTGCCGTACTTGGGGGCTCGGATCTCCAGAGCGCCGGCGTTCCCGCGCTGAACTTGCCGGCGTACGTGCATTGACCGGCTCAGGAAGTTGATGTCCCCGACCTGGAGTCCGGCTGCCTCGCCGAGCCGCAGGCCGGCAAACGCGGCCAGCGCGACGAAGGCTTCGAACCACGGTTCGGCCGTGGTCATCACGGCCGCGATCTGCTCAGTGGTCGGAAGCACCATGGCGGCGTCGCGCCGACGGTCACGGGGGAGGGTCACGTTGTCGCTGGGATCGACCGCGATCGCACGGTCCCGCACTGCTGCCCGCAGGACGGCGCGGACGTTGTTCAGCCGTGTCTTGGCCGTCCCAGGTGCCAGGCCGTCCGAGGACATGCGCTTGATCCACGTCTCGACGTGGGAGCGGCGCAGCTTTCCCAGCGGGATCCTGCCCAAGCCTGAACTTCGCAGGGCGAGGTCCATGGCTCTCCGAGTGCCGCTCTCCCACAGCTGTCGACTGGCCCACTCGCCGTAATAGGCCTCGAGCGTGACGTTGCCGGCGTCTGGGTCGACGTAGGCGCCGTGCATCTTGTCGCTCTCGACTTCGGTCAGGTAGCGCGTCGCGTCGATCTTGCGCGCGAACGTACGGGACCGCTCCCGACCCTCCGGATCGAGGTACCGCGCGCGCCAGCGATTCCCCTGACCGAACCGTGTGGTTCGCTGCCTCCGGCCGTCGACGGTCTTCTCCCAGCGGTCCTCAATGTGAGCCATGGATCCGCCTCCTCGCGGTCGTCTCAGCGTGCCTTCCACGCGGCTGGCATGCCAGCCCTGGCGGGCACCGGCAAGATTCTGCCCGCCTCGATGAACGCGTCGACGTCGTGGTCGTCGATGCGCACGTGAGAACCAATCTTGACGTAGGGGATCCGACGTTCCGCGATGAGTCTGCGGATGAACCGTGGCTTGGTGCACATCCGCTCGGCGGCCTGGTCGACGGTGAGCAGGGTCATGTCAGGTCCCTTCCGGCGGCTTCGCGTGAGTAGAGGTTGGGCCGCCGCCGGGGCTGCCAGCTCTAACGACGGGTGCGCTGAGGGTCTGGGCCCTGTTGGCCGGGAGTGCGCGACGTTGTGCCATGGGTGCCTCCGATCGGGTAGGTGGTCACCATCGCGACGCACCCCTTGCAGCGGGTCTGGCCATGGCCGGGGGTCGCGGCCACCTGCTGATCAGTTCTTGGGCATGCCGGGAGACCACCCTTGCCACAGACCTGGCCACACGGATCGGGAAGTCAGCTCACCCCTGGCTACAGGTCTGGCCCCGTTCGACTTCGGTCCGTGGGACACGACTGTCGTTGCAGGTCAGAGGCTTGCCGGGGGCATGGCCAGACTCGCGGCAACCCCCGGTGAGCAGCGTTCGGGTTTCAGTCACCGAACCCGGAGGTTCTCCATGTCAGCCTCGTCGCCAGCCGCCCCGCCCAGCCAGCACCGACGGGCGTACGTCGGCCTAGGAGTGAAGATCACTCGAGACCGCGCAGGCCTGCTGTCGGTGCTAACGGCCATCGATGACGTCGGGTGGGACTCCGTGGTCGGTGAGTCCCTGCTCGTCTACGTCAGGGCCACGGTTGTGCGCCCTCACCTGGTCGATACCCGGCTGTGCAACGCCGCGCGGGAGCAAGCCGAGGCCACCGCCTGGGAGGCGGTCTGGGAGGCGTTGCTCGACGAGTCGCTGCGCACCGTGGAGTCGCCGTGGGGGGTCCTGTGGCAGGTCGCGCGCCACTCGGTGCTCGGCGAGATCGTCGCCGGCGAGTACGGGACCGATGCCCGCAAGAGTTGGCGGGCTCGCCGCCGTTTGGCGCCGAAGTACCCGGGGTCGATCCCTCGGAGCGCGCCGGACTCAGGTGCTGCGCTACTCAGCCTCGAGGACCTTCCCGAAGCCGGTACCGAAATCGCTGACGAGGTCGGCCTCCTCTCGCTCGACGCTTGCCCGCTGCTGCTTCTGGTGGTGGACGCCCTCGTCGAGGTTGGGTGGGCGCCCAGCACGGCCGCCAGCGTCGTTGAGGCTGTGGCGTGCTCCGCGGATCGCGTGGGATCGGACGCGGTGGACTGGCGTCTGTTCGCTACCGGCCTGCAGATCCCCGGGTGGCAGGTACGCCGTGCTGCGGTGGCAGTGCTGGGCGTCCCGGGCTGGCCCGGCCTGGTGCAGCAACTGGCGACTGATGGTCCAGCGATCCTCGAGCTCGCGGGCGTGCAGGCGGCGCTGCGCTCCACGGTGACGTCGTGGATGCCCAGCACGGTCACCGCGGCCACCCAAGCCGCGAGCTCGCCGATCCCCAATCGGGCGGCGTGATCATGCCTGTGGTGATCCGTTCGGATGGAGCCATGAGCACGGAGCGTGATGGGTCGCCCGTGTCGAAATTGCGCCGCGTGACCGATCTCCGGCGAGTTGTCCACAAGATCGCGCGAAGCGGTGTCGCTCCTCGACTTGTCGGAGTACAAAGGCCGGACGACGACGTTAGCCACGCAGCACAGCGAGTGTCCTATTCGCGCTTCGAGGCGGTGATTGGCGTGAACGATGGAAACCGCCCGAGCCGGGCGGTGTACGCGGGCCTGGCACTCGCTGTGCTGGTCCCGCTGAGCGCATGCAGCAGCCCGTCCGTGACCCACAGCCCGACTGCCTCGACCTCGTCGTCGCGCCCTTCCACGAGCGCCTCGACGCCGAGTTCGTCCCCGGACCCCACGGCATCTGCGCGCTCCGAAGCTCTCGCCAGCTACAGCTCGTACTGGACGGCCAAGGTGGCATCCTTCGCCGATCCAGCAAGCAAGCCCGATCCCAAGCTTGCGTCGTTTGCGATCGACAAGGCCTTGGCCGAAGCTCAATCAACGGTTCTGGTCCTCCGGCGTGCGGGCATCGCGATGCGCGGAGAGCCGCGCCACACGGCGCAGGCGACTGCGGTGCAACTCGGCGATCCGTCCATGGTGACCATTCAAGATTGCCTTGACTCGACAACCTGGACCCCGGTCTACGTGGCGACGGGCAAGTCGGCGCTCGCTCCCGGGCAGCCCACCCACGTCATCGTCGACTCATTGGCCACCGTCTACGACGGCCGATGGGTCATCCGAGAATCGATCACTCACAAGGACAGGCCATGCTGACTCGGCGTGGCCGGATGGCGGCGCTGGTAGCCCTGGCCCTCCTCGTCGTGACGGCCCCGATCGCATACGCGGACACTGGGGGTGGCGTGACCTGTCCCCCTGACCTGCCCGCTTGCGTGGTTGTCGTCACCGGACCCGGCAGTCCGGGATCAGGTGGTACCGGACCGACGGATCCCCCTGGCACCCGCGTCTGCAAGGTGCCGACGACCGGAGCCGAGACGCCGTGCTACGACCCCACCTTCGGGTGGTGGAGCAACGTGGATGGCTGCTACTTCAAGGCAGTGGAGCCGCCACCCGGGGCGACTGACCCCGCTTGGAACGGCCACTATCCGAACGGGCGTGTGTATCAGACGACATGTCTCGGGGGCCCGGGAATCGGCGGCGGGTGGGTATGGCTCGCGAGCACTCCAGACGGTTATGGCGGTGTCGCTGCGACCCCGGCCACCCTGGCTCAACGGGCGACGGACTCGATGCGCCTGACCGGTCCCAACATTGGTATGGCGCCGGCCGCTGGCAAGACCGGCCTTGTCGGATTGCCGGTATGGCTCTGGACCGCCGTGTCGCCCTCGACGTGGGGGCCGACGTCGGCGACCGCGACAGTCCCTGGTTTGTCCGTGACGGCTACGGCGCGTGCTCAGAAGGTCGTATGGGACATGGGTGACGGGCACTCGGTGACGTGTTTGAACCCGGGCACGGCCTACACCACGTCGAAGGGTGCGGCTGCGTCCCCGACTTGTGGGTACCGCTACACCCACTCGTCGGCGTCTCAGCCGGGGTCGGTCTACACGGTCACGGCGACGACGACGTGGTCGGTGGCGTGGGCCGGTGGTGGGCAGTCCGGTGTGCTGACGGTGACGCGGACGTCGACGACGTCGGTCCGTATTGGCGAGTTGCAGGTTCTGGTGTCCTGACCCATTCCAGCGTGCGTTTACGAGAGGCGGCGCCATGACGACGGCGACGAACGGATCGACCCCGACCACGAGGGTGGCCGCCGCCGCGAGCGCTAGTCGCCCGATGCCGGTCGCGCCTCGCGTGGCAGCGCCGAAGGGTCGCCGCCGTCCGCTGATGCTGGCCCTCGGGCTCGCCCTGGTCGCGGTGGGCGCGTTGACGTCGGCGTGGCTGGTGAGCTCGGCGAGTCAGCGTGTTGCGGTGCTGGTGCTGGCCCGTGACGTGCCCTACGGGTCACCGATCACCGCTGCGGACCTGACCACGACTGATGTCTCGGTCGATCCCAATGTCGCGACCGTTCCCGCCTCCGAGCTGGACACGGTCGTGGGCAGCGTGGCCGCGACCTCGTTGTCCGCGGGGTCGCTGCTGTCCCGCGCCGAGCTCACCGCAGCTGCACCCCCGGCGGCGGGTCAGGTACTCGTCGGTGTGGCGATCCCTGCGACCCGGATGCCCGCAGGTGGCCTTGCGCCCGGCGAACGGGTTCTGGTGGTGGACACCCCGGCCGCGGACGCGGACCCGTTCGCGGTCGCGCCCGCGACGATTCCCGCCACGGTGGTGCGGGTGGGTGGGATGGATGTCAACGGCGTCACCGTCGTGGACGTCACCGTCGCGACCGGCGACGGGCCCGCGCTGGCCGCGCGCGCGGCGACAGGTCGGATCGCAGTGGTTGTGCAACCGAGGACGGGCTGAGGTGACCGTCATCGCTTTGACCTCCGCGAAGGGGTCCCCGGGCGTCACCACGACAGCCCTGGCGCTGGCGTGGGCGTGGCCCCAGGTCGCGCCCGGTCGCCGCGTCCTGGTCGTGGACGCAGACATGGCCGGCGGGGACTTTGCGCCGGGCTACCTGCGGGGCGCGGTCTCGAGCGCCGACGGGCTTCTAGGGCTAGCCGCCGCACGCCCGGCCGACCTGGGCGCTGGGTTGTGGGATCACGTGATCGCGGTGGACGACTCCGCGACCAGGCTGCTCCTGACCGGGATCGGCGATCCTGCGCAGGCCCGGTCGCTGACCGGGGTGTGGCCCTCTCTGGCGGAGGTGTTCGCCGACCCCGACGGGGAGCTCGCGGGCGTCGATGTTCTGGTCGATCTCGGTCGCGTTGGCACGGCCCACGAGGCTGCGGCGCTGCGTGCTCGGGCTGACCTGGTTCTGCTGGTGCTGAGGTCGTCGCTGCGCGCGAGCGCAGCGGCCCGTGCCGCCGGTCGACGACTGATCGAGGAGCGCGACGCGATTCCCGGGAGGACCGACTCGCTGGGCTGCGTCGTGGTCGGGGAGGGCCAGCCGTACGGCGCTGGTGAGATCGCAGCCGCCGTGGGACTGCCTGTGCGCGCCCGGGTGGCGTGGGACCCGGCGTCTGCCGCCGTCCTGTCCGACGGAGATGCGGCGTCGTGGCGGTTCGCCCGCTCGGCGTTGATGCGTTCCGCCACCGCCTGCGCCGCCGAACTCCTGGCCCACGCAACTACCCGGGCGTCGGCTGTCCCCGCGGCACCGGCCCCGGTCGTGACCGCGAATCACCGGGCGGGAGCGACGCCGTGACGGAACCGCTTCGCGCCTGGGACCTCGAGGTCCTCACCGCACCGGACGCCAGCCAGGTCTGGCCGACCGGAGCGGCAGGGCACGACTGGCCCGAGCCGGAAGCCGAGACTGTCGGATGTCTGGACCACGGTTTGGTGCGTGAGGTACGCCGTGAAGTCGCGGAGCAGCTCGCCGCGCGGCTGCAGGCAGACCCTGTCAGCGACGCGACGGCTCGCCGCGAGCTGTGCCGGTCCCTGTTGGCCGAGGTCCTCTCGGCGCGCGCCCGGGATCGCGTTCACGCGGGTGAACCGCAGTGGAGCGTCGAGCAGGAGTACGCGCTGGCCGATGCGGTGATGGCGGCCCTGTTCGGGCTGGGCCGGTTGCAGCCGTTGGTGGATGACCCGGACGTGGAGAACATCGAGGTCAACGGCCACGACCGGGTCTGGGTGTCCTACGCCGACGGCCGGGAGGAGCCCGGACCTGCCGTTGCGGACTCCGATGAGGAACTCATCGAACACTTGCAGCTCCTCGCAGCCCGGGTCGGCGGATCGGAACGCACGTTCACCACCGCGAACCCGCGGCTGCACATCCGCCTCGAGGACGGGTCCCGGCTGGCTGCGATGGCCTGGACGACGCCCCGCCCCCAGGTCGTGGTGCGCCGGCACCGGGTCCGCGACGTCGACCTTGACGACCTCGTCGCCCTGGGCACGGTGGACTCGACGTTGGTGGCGTTCCTGCGTGCGGCGTTGCGGGCGGGGAAGAACATCGTGGTCACCGGGTTGCAGAACGCGGGGAAGACCACCCTGATCCGTGCCCTGGCCAACGAGTTCCCGCCGATGGAGCGCTTCGCGACGATCGAACGCGAATACGAGCTCCACCTCCACGAGATGCCAGACCGGCACCCCCGGGTAGTGGCGATGGAGGCTCGGGAGGGCAGCAGCGAGAAGGACGCCGCCGGGCGCCGCGCCGGCGAGGTCACCCTGACGGACCTGGTCGTCGACTCGCTGCGGATGAACCTACGCCGCATCATCGTCGGCGAGGTCCGGGGCAGCGAGGCCGTCCCCATGCTCGAGGCGATGAGCACCGGCGACGGATCGCTATGCACGATCCACGCCCGCACCGCGCACCACGCCCTGGACCGCATCGTCACGCTGTGCCTGTCCGCGAACATCGGCATGACCGATGTCTTCGCCTACCGGCTGCTGGCCGGGTCGGTGGATTTCCTCGTCCACGTGAACCTCCTCGACGAGACCGCGATCGGTGGGCGCCGACACCGGTTCGTCTCCGAGGTCCTCGAGATCAACGGAATGGGCGAGTTCGGGCGCCCGGCGACCACGACGGTATTCACCCCCGGTCCCGACGGTCGAGCGGTCCCCGCCCACGCGCCGGCGTGCCTGTCCGAGCTGATTCGCGCCGGGTTCGACCCGGGGTTCCTCGACGCGAGGTCGGGAACGTGGCCGACGCGCCTGAGCAGGGTGGGGGAGCGGTGATGACCGGGTTGCTCGCCGCGTTCGCCGGCGCCGCAGTGGTGTCCGGCGTCTTGCTCGTGGCGCTCGGGTGGCACCGGGTCCCAGTGCGTGTCGGGCCGTCGCGTTCCTGGCGACCCGAGTCCCAGCGTCGGCGCCCTCGAGTGGCAGCGACGTCATGGTCGCGATGGCGGTGGCCGACTGCGATCGCCGCGGCCGTCGTGGTGTGGCTGGTCAGCGGGTGGCTGGTCGCCGGCCTCATCGTCGCGGTCACGGTGGTGGGCTTGCCGGTGATCCTGTCGACGTCCCGGACCGCAGCCCTCGCCATCGACCGGGTCGAGGCACTCGAGGAGTGGACCCGGCGCCTGTCCGACATCCTCGTCGTCGGTGTCGGGCTCGAGCAGGCGATCACCGCCACCGTGCGCACCTGTCCGGCCCCGTTGATCGATGAGGTGTCCGCGCTGGCGGCCCGGCTGGCGGCGCGATGGCCGACGGAGGCCGCGTTGCGGGCTTTCGCCGACGACCTCGACGACGCGACCGGGGACCTCATCGTCGCCACCTTGATCCTCGGTGCCCGCCGCCGCGGACCCGGCCTCGCCCGCGTGCTGACCGCCGTCGCGGACTCGGTCGCCGAGGACGTCGCGATGCGCCGCAAGGTGGAGGCCGAACGCGCCAAGCCACGCACGACGGCACGAGCGGTCACCCTGATCACCTTGGGCGTGGTCGCGGTCGGTTCGCTCAACGGCACCTACCTCGCGCCCTACCGCACGATGCTAGGGCAGATGGTGCTGGCCGTGATCACCCTCGGGTTCGTCGGGTCGCTGGCCTGGATGCGCGCCCTGACACTGTCCAAGCCGGAACCGAGATTCCTGATCTCAGCTCCCGGGTCCTCCGCGCCCGGCTCCACGACCATCGACACGAACGATTCCGCGATGCCGCGACCAGGGGGTATGCGGTGATCACCGCACCAGTCGTCCTCGCGGGCGCCACCGTCGGCGCAGGCGTCACGCTCGTGGTCCGTTCCCTGCTCCCGAGCACCCCCGACCTCGCAGCCGCCCTAGATCGCCTGGACGCCACCGCGCCGGCGCCGTCCATGACGGCACCCAGTCCCGGCCGGTTCGGTCACGTGCGGGACCGTGCCGTGCCCCCGGTCGTGCAGGCGTTCGGGTTGCGCCGCTACCGCAGCGACCTCGACCTCGTCGGGGAGACCCCGGAGGACCTCGCCCTGCGCAAAATCGGCTACGGGCTGCTCGGGCTGGTGTTCCCCGCCCTGCTGGCAGCCACGATGACGCTGCTCGGAGTGTCCTTCCCGGTCGTTATCCCGGCCGTGGCATCGCTGGCACTGGCGGCAGTGCTGTTCACGGTCCCCGATCTGGACCTGCGTCGCCGCGCCAGCGCGGCGCGCGACGAGCTGCGCCACGCCGTGTGCGCCTACCTCGAACTCGTTGCGCTGGAACGCGCCGGGGACGCCGGCACGGTCGAGGCCCTCGAACGTGCCGCGACCGTCGGGGACTCACCCGCGTTCAGCCGGATCCGCGATGCGTTGACCCGCGCCGAACTCGCCGGGCAACCACCGTGGACGGGCCTGACCCAGCTCGCGGACGCCGTGGGCGTGCCCGAGCTTGCGGACATCGCGGACATCATGCGCCTCTCGGGGGAGGACGGGGCCGCCGTCTACGCGACCCTGCGCGCCCGGGCTGCGTCGCTGCGCAGCCAGCTGCTGTCCGCCAACGCCGCGGAGGCGAACGCGGCGTCGGAACACATGATCGTTCCCGTCGCGTTCCTCGGGATCGCGTTCATGGCGCTGGTCGGCTACCCAGCTTTCGCCCGCATCTTGTTCGGCTAGGCACGTCACGCAGCTCGAGGAGCACGCCGCACCACCACGCAGGCACCACCAGCGACAAGGAGATCCGACATGAGCGACGTCCTGATCCGACCCGCCCTCATCGCCGCGGGAGGCCTGAGCGCCCGGGCCCGCCGCGCCTACACGTCACGACGCCGCGGTGACCGCGACGCCGGGGTGTCGACGCTGGAGATGGTCATCATCACCCTCGGTCTGATCGCCGTCGCGACGCTGCTGGTCACCGCGATCACCCTGGCTGTGACCCGACGCACCGACCAGATCAAGTAGCCGCGCATGCTCACGCCGGCGAGCCCCCGCACGTGTCATAGCCCCGGCGGTGACGCGGGTTCGGCGAGCGTCGAGATCGCGATCCTCGG
>JBBQAY010000018.1:0-46291 GCA_038316965.1 Candidatus Nanopelagicales bacterium | reverse complement strand
CAGGGCCCGGCGCGCGGCCGTGCGCTGGGGGGGGGCCCTGCGGCCGGTCGCCGCCGGCCGGCTCACCCCCGACCGCCGCTGACCGCCCCCCCCCCCCCCCCCGACACACGAAGGCCCGGCCCCGTCGAGGGGCCGGGCCTTGTCGTTGCTGTGGATGGGGCTCTGGTCAGCCGGCGACGGTGCCGAGCTGGGCACCGAGGTCGCGTGCCTCGTCGGGCGTGAGCTCGACGACGAGACGACCGCCGCCCTCGAGCGGGACGCGCATCACGATGCCCCGACCCTCCTTGGTGACCTCGAGCGGGCCATCGCCCGTTCGCGGCTTCATGGCGGCCATGCTGCACCCCTTTTCGCGTCGAACCTTCGAGGGGCGCCGTGACCGGCGCCCGCACGGCCCGGTCAGCAGACCAGGCGAACGGGTTCATTATCCCTGATCACCTGCCGTGCTCCCAAACCGCGGTGGGCCGGAGGGGTCAGGTGCCGGCCGCCGAGGGCACGTGGCAGTCCTGGAGATGGTCGTCGACCAGGCCCATCGCCTGCATGGCGGCGTACATCGTGGTGGGGCCGACGAAGACGAATCCGCGCTGCTTGAGGGCCTTGGCGAGGGCGGCCGACTCGGACGTGCTCGGCTGCACCTCGGCCATGCTGCGGGGCCGCGGTCGCGGCTCGGGGGCGAACGACCAGACCAGGCGGTCGAGCGCGCCGTCGCCCTCGTCGTCGACCAGGCGGAGCGCGGCAGCGGCGTTCACGAGCGTCGCATCGACCTTGGCGCGGTTGCGCACGATGCCGGCATCGGCGAGGAGCCGGGCGCGGTCATCCGGGCCGTACGCCGCCACCGAGGCAAGGTCGAACCCTGAGAACGCAGACCGGAAACCCTCGCGCTTGCGCAGGATCGTGATCCAGGCGAGGCCGGACTGGAACGCCTCCAGGGTGAGCCGCTCGAAGATGGCGACGTCGCCGTGGACAGGGCGACCCCACTCGGTGTCGTGATACGCGACGTAGTCCGGCGTGGACGTGCCCCACGCACAGCGCGCGAGTCCGTCGTCGCCGACGACCGCGCCCTCGGTCATTCCGTCGACGTGCCGCGGACCGGCTCGACGCCGTCGACCGCGGGGCTGAAGTCGGCGGCGCTCGCCTCCGCCCAGGCCGTACCAGACCCGGTGGCTGTGGCGACTGCTGCGCCCGGCCCCGGCACCGAGGCGCCACGCTCGAGCTCGGTGATGCGAGCGTCGCGCTCGGCGATGTCGGCGGCGAGCCGGTCGAGTACGTCATCGACCTCGTCCATGCGGTAGCCGCGCAGACCGACGGCGAAGCGCAGGCTGTCGACGTCCTCGCTCTCCACGAGGCGGGTGTCGGGCAGCAGGGTCGGCGGCCGGTCGGGCTCGACCTCAGGCAGCTCGCCGAGACGTCCGACGGCGAGCAGCGCGATAGCGGTGACGACTGCGACCCCGAGCACGAGGAACACGATCGTCACGGGTGCCGCCCTCCGCCGCCAGAACCGCCGGGCCCGGACGAGCGCGGCGAGGACGAGCATGCCACGCGGGTCGGTCTCGCCACACGTCCCGCGGCAGGTGTGCCCAGCAGGCGTCGCTCCAGGATCGCTCCGCCCGTCGACAGGGCATGGCCTTACACGACCCGTACACGGCTGGGACGACTGCCGAACGATGAGCGCGGACAGTGGAGGGAGTCGAGGGCGCACGGCCCTCCCGCCGCGAGGAGCCCGCCATGACCAGCACCGCCCGCAAGGCCGCCACTGCCGCCGCGTGGGTGGTCGCCGGAGCCGTCGGGGCCTCCGTGCTCACCGGCGTCGCGTCGGCCGGCTCGTTCGGTGCCCCCGCCGCCTCGACCTCGTCGGTCGCCGCTCTCGCAGGTACGGCGGACGCTCCGGGTACGACGAAGGCGCGCCGCGGCATGATGCGCGACGTCCTGCACGGCTCGCTGACGGTGGCGTCCGGGACCGGCACCAAGGTCGTCGACCTCCAGCGTGGCGAGGTCACCGCAGCATCAGCGACGTCGCTGACCGTGCGCAGCACCGACGGCTTCACCGCGACGTACGCCGTGTCGGACACGACGACCGTGCGCAGGGATCGCCAGGACGCGACCGGTTCCGACCTGGTCGTCGGCGACACCGTGATGGTGCGAGCGTCGGCGGGCAGCGCCGAGGTCGTCCGTGCGCTCTCTGTCGACGCCCTCGCCAAGCTCAAGGCTCGCGCCGGCAACGGTGGCCTGGGCTCCGGAATGGGCCGCGGCGCCGGCATGGGTTCCGGAATGGGCGCGGGCATGGGTTCCGGGCTGGGCCTGGGTTCAGCCGACGCCGACGGCGCCTGACCCGCACAGCGTGGGGCAGCCGGACAGCCCGGCGGCGGTGACGGCGCTCGCTCGGCGACGTCGGCCGCGGCACGGCACGATGGTGCCGTGATCCCCTGGAGCGCACCGTGACCGGCAGCGAGCACCTTCCCCGCCTGGGCGGACACGGTGGCGGCTGGGTCGCGCTGCAGTTCACCCTGATCGGCGTCGCTCTGGTGCTCGGCCTCACCGACCTGTCGGGCTGGGGCACCGCGCTCGGCGACGGCCTGCGGTACATCGGCATGCTGTTCGTATCGGCGGCCGTGGTCATCGCCGTCCTCGCCGCAGTCGGGCTCGGGTCGTCGCTGACCGCCCTGCCCGAGCCCCGCCAGGGAGGCCGGCTGCGCACCGACGGCGTGTACGGCGTCGTCCGGCATCCGATGTACCTCGCGGTGCTCACCGGAGTGCTCGGGTGGGCGCTGCTGTCGTCGCCGCGTGTGCTGGTCGCGCTCGCCGTGCTGGCGGTCGTGCTCGACTTCAAGCGACAGGTCGAGGAGCAGTGGCTCGCCGAGGCCTATCCCGAGTACCCGGCGTACCGCATGCACGTTCGGTGGGCCCTCGTCCCCTACCTGCGCTGAGGTCCTCGAGTTACTGCCCAAAGTGGGGCTTTGGGGCATCGCGTAACCCCACTTTGGGCAGTAACTCGAGTCAGGTCACGGCTCGGCTTCGAGCCATTCGTTCGCGGTCGGCTCGCTGGGGACGACGCTTCCCGCCTCGGCCCAGCCCTCCTCGATGGCGGCCATGGCCTCGTCGACCGACGACGTCCACACCAGGTGCGCCGCGGCGACGTCACGTACGAAGCCTGCCTCGACCAGGCCGCTCACGAGCTCGGCCAACGGGTGCAGATCACGCCAGGGGTCCAGGACGACGATGGGCTTGTCGTGCATCCGCAGCGACCGCGCCACCCAGATCTCGAGGAGCTCCTCAAGCGTGCCGATGCCGCCCGGGAGAGTCAGGAACGCGTCCGCCCGCCGATCCATCTCGCCCTTGCGCTCGCGCATGTCGTCGGTGACGACGAGCTCGTCGGCACCATGGTCGGCAACCTCCATCTCGACCAGTGCCCGCGGGATGACGCCGATCGTGTGGCCGCCTCCCGCACGAGCAGCACGCGCCACCGCGCCCATCGAGCTCACCGAACCGCCGCCGCTCACGAGGGTCCAGCCACGACGTGCGAGGGCGAACCCGACCTCGGCGGCCAGGACCTTGTAGCGCTCGTCGATGGTTTCGCTCGACGCGCAGAAGACGGCGACTGCCGACATCTCAGGCCTCCACTGGGGGTTCGGCATGGTGGGCCCCATTGCCGGTGTTCCCGTGGATCTCCTGTGCCGCAAGGATTATCCGGACAACCTCATCCAGGTCGTCCGTGATGTGGACGAGCTCGAGATCGCGCGCGGACACTCGGCCGGTCGCGAGCATCGTGTCGCGCAACCATGCGAAGAGGCCGCCCCAGTACGCCGTACCCATGAGGACGACGGGGAACGACGTGACCTTCCCCGTCTGCACCAGCGTGAGCGATTCGAAGAGCTCGTCCAGGGTGCCGTAGCCACCAGGGAAGACGACGAAGGCCTGGGCGTACTTCACGAACATGGTCTTGCGCGCGAAGAAGTATCGGAAGTTCACACCGATGTCGACGTACGGGTTCATCCCCGACTCGAACGGCAGCTCGATGCCGAGACCCACGGAGATGCCGCCGGCGTCGTACGCGCCCTTGTTGGCCGCCTCCATCACACCCGGCCCGCCACCGGTGATCACCGCGAAGCCGGCGTCGACGACCTTGGCCGCGAGGTCGTGAGCCTGCTGATACTCCGGCTCGCTCGGCTGGGTGCGGGCAGAGCCGAAGATGCTCACTGCCGGGCCGAGCCCGGCCAGTGCTCCGAAGCCCTCGACGAACTCGGCCTGGATCCGAAGCACTCGCCACGGATCGGTGTGGACCCAGTCGCTCTCGCCCTGGCTGTCCAGCAGACGCTGGTCGGTCGTGGTCTGCGGCACCTGCGAGCGGCGCAGCGTCACCGGGCCCTTGGTGCGGGTCGGTCCGTGCTGGGCGCCGTCGGGCGGCTGAGGGAAGCTCACCCGACGACGCTAACCCGTCGCGGCCCCGCGGGTGCGTCGCCTGCCGTCGTCGGCGGTCGCGCGGTGCGAACTTCACATGAACGCTGCCTCGGAAGCCGGACGCCGACTTGCCGGCCAGATTGTTGTGTGTTCAACTACTTGGAGTCGTTGAACCATCAACTATTGCCCTGGAGGCTCCCATGTCCGACACCGTCAAGGTCGCGGTCATCTACTACTCGTCCACCGGATCCGTGCACACCATGGCCGCTCGCGCCGCCCTGGCCGCCGAGAAGGCCGGCGCCGAGGTGCGTCTCGTGAAGGTGCCCGAGCTCGCCCCCGCCGAGGCCATCGCCTCCAACGAGGCCTGGGCCGCGCACGTGGCCGCCACCTCCGACATCCCCGTGGCGACCGCCGACGACATCGAATGGGCCGACGTCGTGCTCTTCGGTACGCCGACCCGCTTCGGCAACGTCGCCGCGCAGCTCAAGCAGTACCTCGACAGCCTCGGCGGCCTCTGGGCCCAGGGCAAGCTCGCCAACAAGGTCTACGCCGGGTTCGTCTCGACCGGCACCAAGCGCGGCGGCCAGGAGACGACGCTGCTCGCGCTCTACAACTCGGTCTACCACTTCGGCGGCCTCATCGTGCCCCCGGGCTACACCGACCCGGCCGTGAAGTTCAACGACGGCAACCCTTATGGCGTCTCGCACGTGTCGTTCAACGGCGCTGTGGCTCCCGCCGACGAGGAGTTCGCGGCACTCGACCACCTCGCGCAGCGCACCGTCGCCCTCGCCGGTCAGCTGAAGCGCGGCGCCGCCTGATCCAGGCGCGCCACCTGCACCACAGCACCCCCTCGAGGGGCGGTCCGCTCCGGCGGGCCGCCCCTCGCGTCGTGTCCGGCCGCGGCCGCCGGTACGCGGCGCTAGCGTCGGGCGCGCAGCACCGGGCTGCGGTGGGGGTGAGTCGCACATGGTCTGGTTGTCGCGCGTCGTGGCCGCGCTCGGTCTCGCCGTCGTGGCGTGGGCGTGCCTGACCGCCTGGCCGGCGATCGTGCACGGGCATCCGGCGTACGCCGTGCTCCTCGCGGCCACGGTCGTGATCGCCGTCGTGAGCCTCGTGCGCTCGCTCGGCGAGCCCCGCGAGCGCGGCGGCTTCCGGCGGTTCCTGCGCGTGGCCGTGCCCGTGCTGGGTGTGCTCTGGGTCGGCGCGATGTGGTGGCTGCGGCCGTTCAGCGCCGTCGAGCCGGCGCTGACCGCGATGCAGAGCGACTCGGAGGTCACCGTGACCGAGTCGCTGACCGACATCGTCCTGACCCCAGCCTCGGGCGCCAGCGGTGTCGGCGTCTTCTTCCAACCGGGTGCGAAGGTCGAGGCGCGCGCGTACGCCGCCGTGCTCCGCCCGTTGGTCGAGGCTGGTCACCCGGTCGTGATCGTGAAGCAGCCACTCTCCATCGCGTTCCTGGCCCTCGGCGGCTTCTCCTCCGCACGCGATGCGCATCCCGAGATCACCCGCTGGGTCGTGGCCGGCCACTCCCTCGGCGGCACCGTCGCGGCCATCGAGGCGGACTCGAGCACGACGGACCCGCGCGGTGTCGCGGCCGGTCTGCTGCTCTACGCGTCGTACCCCGCGACCGACATGAGCGACACCCTCGGCTCGTCGGTGCTCTCGGTGTCGGCCAGCCTCGACGGCCTGGCGACGCCGGCGGACATCGACGCCTCGAAGGCGAACCTGCCGGCGAGCGCGACGTTCGTCGTGATCGAGGGTGCGGTGCACGCCTTCTTCGGCGACTACGGACCGCAGCCCGGCGACGGCACACCGACGATCAGCCACGACGACGCGAGGCGCGAGATCAGCGACGCGAGCGTGGGGTTCGTGGGGAGCCTGACGAACGCACCGCCCACAAGCCCCGGCGGCTAGCTAGCGGCGGTTGCGGAGTCGCGCTGCGAAGTACCCGAGCGTGATGCAGACGCCGACGAGCACGATGAAGCTGACCATGTAGACGATCGCGGTCACGCTGATCGAGCCTTCGTTCCCCGGCGCGAAGAGCTCGTTCGGCAGCAGGAACGTGAGCACGAAGGCCGCCACGCCGCTGACTATGCAGCCGCCGAGCAGCCATGGGTTCCAGGGCCGCGGCTCGGGGTCGTCGGCGTTGCGTCGGGAGAAGCTCACGCCGCGAGCCTCGCACGGTTGCGGCCATGCCGGCATCCCGCCCCTCGCGCCGGAACCGGGCTGGTGAGTCCTGCGTCACACTGCCACGGGGACCGCGCTCGACCTCCTGCCGTCGGGCGGGACGTGAAGGGGATGGCTCGCATGACGAAGCAGACGGGCTGGACCGTGGGGGCGCTCGTCGCCGTCGTCGTGGGGATCGTCGCAGCGCTCGGCGTCTCGGGCGGCTGGTTCGGCGGCAGCGCGTCGTCGCCGGGCAGCGACTCGATCGCGGGCGTGATCGTGCGTTACGACGGCCACGACTACTGGGTGAGCGACTACGAGATCGCCGCTTCCGCCCTCGGCGCCGACCTCGCGACCGACGTGCCGTTCCAGGACACGACCGCCGATCTCCGGGCCATCGTGGGCCAGGACCCCTCGGTGACGCTGGCGGCGTACCTTCCG
Source organism: Candidatus Nanopelagicales bacterium (assembly GCA_038316965.1). Lineage (GTDB taxonomy): Bacteria > Actinomycetota > Actinomycetes > S36-B12 > CAIYMF01 > Longivirga. The sequence goes on along the minus strand of JBBQAY010000018.1, from coordinate 39,292 downwards.
CCGCTGTCCACGGCGTCTCCGAAGGCGGGCTGGCGGCTGGTCTCGACCGACTCTGCCTACTGGACCGACCAGGCCCACGTGCAGGCCAACGCGGCCCTCTTCGTCAGCACCCCCTGAGCGCCGCAGCCTGCCCAGGCGTGCGGTAGCAGCCTGGTGAACGCGCTGCCTACGACGCGATCGGCGTACGGCTACGCGGTGAGCCAGGCGCGCAGGCCGCGCTCCACCGTCGCGAGGTCGGCGACCGGGCAGTGCTCGCCCTGGCTGTGCGCCAGCGACGGGTCGCCCGGGCCGAAGTTCACCGCGGGCACACCGAGCGCGGTGAACCGTGCGACGTCGGTCCAGCCGAACTTCGGGCTCGGAGCTCCGCCGACTGCGGCGACGAACGCTGCGGCCGCGGGGTGCGCGAGACCCGGCATGGCACCGTCGACGGCGTCCACGACGGTGACGCCGTACCCCTCGAACACCTCGCGCACGTGCGCCTCCGCCTCGGCGCTGCTGCGGTTGGGGGCGAAGCGGTAGTTGACCGCGACGACGCAGTCGTCGGGCACGACGTTGCCGGCGACTCCGCCCTGGATCCCCACCGCGTTCAAGCCCTCTCGATAGACCAGGCCGTCGATCTCGACCTGACGCGGCTCGTACGCCGTCAGGCGGCGCAGGACGTCGCCGGCGTCGTGGATCGCGTTGTGCCCCATCCAGCTGCGGGCGCTGTGGGCGCGGGTGCCGACCGTGCGCACCTCGGCGCGCATCGTGCCCTGGCACCCTGCCTCGACGACCGCGTTGCTCGGCTCCATCAGCACCGCGAAGTCGGCCGCGAGCAGCTCGGGGTGGGACTCCGCCACGATGCGCAGGCCGTTGTACTGCGAGTCGATCTCCTCGGCCTCGTAGTAGACCCACGTGACGTCGCGCGTGGGCTCCGCGATCGTCGCGGCGAGCTGGAGCGAGACGGCGACCCCGCCCTTCATGTCGCAGGCGCCGAGGCCGTACACGCGGTCCTCGCCGTCCTCGGTGCGCCGCGTCGAGGGGATGTTGCGGTTCGCGGGCACGGTGTCGAGATGGCCGCCGATCACGACGCGCTCGGCGCGGCCGAGATCGGTGCGGGCGATGATGGTGTGGCCGATGCGCGTGAGCGTGAGGTGCGGATACGCCGACAGCGCCCGCTCGACGACGTCCGCGATCACCTGCTCCGCGCGCGACTCGCTCGGGACGTCGATGAGGGCCTGCACCAGGTCGGCCAGGTCTGCGTGCAGGTCGAGCACAGGTCCATCGGTCACCCGCTGAGCCTAACGACCCCAGCACAACCCACCCCGCCCGGCATGATTCCACCCGCTAAGGACAGAAAGCGCCCTTCACGGGCGCATTCTGTCCGCAACTCCTCGCGGTACGCCGGCTCCTGCCGACGCCTGGGCGCGTGCTCCCGCGCTGCGGTGCTCGCTCGGTAGGTTGAGCGGCATGACGCTGCTGACCTCCCCCGCCTCCGCCGTCGGGCTCGCGACGTACTCCGGCGACACGCTCCTCGACGTCTGGTACCCGGCGCCGGCGCTGGCTGCGGCCCCGACCGACGTCGCCGGGCTCGGTGACGTCACCCGCGTCGACGACATACGCGGCACTCGCACCGTCACGCTCACCACGACCATCGACGACCTCTCGGTGGCACCGGTCGACGCCGCAGACGCGTGGCTGCGCCTGCACCTGCTCTCGCACCGGCTCGTCCAGCCGCGCACCATCGCCCTCGACGGCGTGTTCGGCCTGCTCACCAACGTCGCGTGGACCTCGCTCGGCCCGGTGCAGATCGACCGTCTCACCCAGGTGCAGGTGTCGGTACGCCGCGGCGGCGGCTACCTCACGGTGTTCGGCGTCGACAAGTTCCCGCGCATGGTCGACTACGTCGTGCCGCCCGGCGTACGGATCGCCGACGCCGACCGCGTGCGCCTCGGCGCGCACCGCGCCAGCGGCACCACCGTGATGCACGAGGGCTTCGTGAACTTCAACGCCGGCACGCTCGGTGCGTCGATGGTCGAGGGCCGCATCTCCGCAGGCGTCGTCGTCGGTGATGGCTCGGACGTCGGCGGCGGGGCCTCGATCATGGGCACGCTGTCGGGCGGCGGCACCGAGGTGATCACCATCGGCGAGCGTTGCCTCATCGGCGCCAACTCCGGCGTCGGCATCTCGCTGGGTGACGACTGCGTGGTCGAGGCCGGCTGCTACGTCACCGGCGGCTCGAAGATCACCCTGCCCGACGGCGCCGTGGCCAAGGGCCGCGACCTGTCCGGTGCGCACGGCCTGCAGTTCTGGCGCAACAGCGTCACCGGCGCCCTCGAGGCGCGTCAGCGCACCGGTGCGTGGGGCTCCCTCAACGAGCACCTCCACGCCAACGACTGAGCGAGAAAAGGACAGATCGCGCCCCTGAAGGGCGCGATCTGTCCTTAGCGGGTGAAGGTCAGCGGGCGTCGAGGGGGGTGTAGAGGCGCTGGGGCTCGCCTACGTAGACCTGGCGGGGGCGGCCGATCTTCGTGGTGGGGTCCTCGATCATCTCGCGCCACTGGGCGATCCAGCCGGGGAGGCGGCCGAGCGCGAACATCACGGTGAACATCCGTGTCGGGAAGCCCATCGCCTTGTAGATCAGACCCGTGTAGAAGTCGACGTTCGGGTAGAGCTTGCGCGAGATGAAGAAGTCGTCGGCGAGCGCTACCTCCTCGAGGCGAAGCGCGATGTCGAGCAGGGGGTCGTTAATGCCGAGGGTCTCGAACACATCGTGCGCGGCGTTCTTGATGATGGTCGCGCGCGGGTCGTAGTTCTTGTAGACGCGGTGGCCGAAGCCCATGAGCTTCACGCCGTCCTCGCGGTTCTTCACCTGGCGGATGAAGGTGTTGACGCCGCCGCCGCTGCGGTGGATGTTCGACAGCATCTCGAGCACGGCCTGGTTGGCACCGCCGTGAAGCGGGCCGAACAGCGCGTTGATCCCTGCCGACACCGACGCGAACAGGTTCGCGTGCGACGAACCGACGAGACGCACGGTCGAGGTCGAGCAGTTCTGCTCGTGATCGGCGTGCAGGATCAGCAGCAGGTCGAGCGCCTTGGACAGGACCGGGTCGACCTCGTAGTCCTCAGCCGGCACGCCGAAGGTCATCCGCAGGAAGTTGTCGTTGAGCGACAACGAGTTGTCGGGGTAGAGGTACGGCTGGCCGACCGACTTCTTGTAGGCGTACGCCGCGATGGTCGGCACCTTGGCGAGCAGACGGATCGTGGAGATCTCGACCTGCTCCTTGTCGAACGGGTCGAGCGAGTCCTGGTAGAACGTCGACAGCGCCGACACTGCCGACGACAGCACCGGCATCGGGTGCGCGTCGCGCGGGAAGCCGTCGAAGAACCGGCGCAGGTCCTCGTGCAGCATCGTGTGCCGCTTGACGTTGTTCTCGAAGTCGAGCAGCTCGGTGGCAGTCGGAAGGTGACCGTAGACGAGCAGGTACGACGTCTCGAGGAACGTCGACTTCGCGGCGAGCTCCTCGATCGGGTAGCCGCGGTAGCGCAGGATGCCTTCGTCACCGTCGATGAAGGTGATGGCCGACGAGCACGACGCCGTGTTGAGGAACCCGCCGTCGAGCGCGACGGCGCCGGTGGTGCTCATCAGCTTCGAGATGTCGAGGCCGTCGTTGCCGTCGGTCGCCGAGATGCGAGCGAGCGGGAGCTCGCCGCCGGGATAGGCGAGGGTCACGTCGGACATCGGTCCTCCTGCACGTCGGGAGAGATGACGGGCGCACCTCGTGAGCGCACTCGATGCCCGAACTCTACGGAGCGGCCTTCCCTGAGTCTCCGTGACCCTGCGCACAGCCGGTCCGGCAGTGGCTGCCGGTCCGCCACGCGCTCCGCACGCGGTCATCACGACGTCTGTCGTTCCACCACGCGACGAGGCCGCCTCCGCCACACTCAGAGGATCGACGACGCCGCGACACGGGGGCTGGCATGACTTCGAGCATCGGACGGGAACCGGGTGCCAGCGCGAAGGTGAGGGCCTACGACCGCTCCTGCCGTCAGGCGACGATCGTGGCCGTGGTCGGGCTGGTCGCGAGCGCGTTCGCCCTCCTTGAGGTCCACCTCCGGGCCGACAGTGTGAGCAGCGAGACCCTGCTGTGGCCGATCCTCTGGCTCTCGGCGTCCGCCCTGGTGGCCACGGGCGGGTTCAGTGCGCGGCTCGTGCTCGGCGGCCTCCGGGACGCCGCCCAGGCCGAGCTCCTCGACGAGTTCGAGCGTGGGCGGGCCGGCCGCCGCTCAGGCTGAGAGGCGCTCCACGGCGGCGTCGATGCGCTCGTCGGTCGCGGTCAGTGCCACGCGTACGTGGGTCGCACCCGCAGCGCCGTAGAACTCCCCCGGCGCCACGAGGATCCCGCGCTCGGACAGCCACCGCACGGTGTCCCAGCAGCCTTCGCCGCGTGTCGACCACAGGTAGAGGCCGGCCTCGGAGTGCTCGATCGCGAAGCCCGCGCCTTCGAGCGCCCGACGCAGCCTCGCCCGCCGCGCGCCGTACCGCGCCCGCTGCTCGGCCACGTGCGCGTCGTCGTCCAGCGCTGCGATCGAGGCGTCCTGCACCGGCCCCGGCACCATGAGGCCCATGTGCTTGCGGGCCTCGAGCAGCGAGCCGACGATCGCGGCGTCGCCGAGCACGAACCCCTCGCGGTAGCCGGCGAGGTTCGAGCGCTTGGACAGCGAGTGGACGGCGAGCACGCCCTCGAGCGAGCCGCCGTTGACGCGCGGGTCGAGGATCGAGACGGGCTCGGCGTCCCACGCGAGCTCGAAGTAGCACTCGTCACTGGCCACGATGGCCCCACGCGAACGGGCCCACTCGACCACCTTGGCGAGGTGCTCGACGCCGAGCACCCGGCCCGTGGGGTTGCTCGGCGAGTTCAGCCACACGAGCGAGACGCGCTCGGGACCGAGTGCGACCGTCGAGTCGGCCACCACGATGCGGCTGCCGGCGATCCGCGCGCCCACGTCGTACGTCGGGTACGCGATCTCGGGGATCACGACGATGTCGTCGGCGCCGAGCCCGAGCAGCGTCGGCAGCAGCGCGACGAGCTCCTTGGACCCGACGGTCGGCAGCACGTTCACGTGGTCGAGATCGGCGTGCAGCGTGCGGCCCGCCCAGCGGCAGATCGCGTCGCGCAGCGCCGGGGTGCCCCAGTTCGTCGGGTAGCCGGGCCAGTCGGTGGCCGCGGCGAGGGCCTCCTGCACCACGGCGGGCACGGGGTCGACCGGAGTGCCGACCGAGAGGTCGACGACACCGTCGGGGTGCTGGCGGGCGACGGCCGCGTACGGCGCGAGACGGTCCCACGGGAAGTCGGGGAGCCGGTCGGCCAGGCGGGTCATGGTCTCGATCCTCGCATCAGCGTGCACGACGTGCGACGCGCCGCCACCCGTGAGGGCGACGGCGCGGCGACGGTTGTTCAGGTGGGGCGGGGGCTCAGTGGCCCTCGTGCTCCTGCGGCTCGAGCGCCGACACGACAGCGGCGTCCTTGGCGATGAGGCCGTGCTTGGCGGCGCCGCCGGGCGAGCCGAGGTCGTCGAAGAACTCCGCGTTGGCCGCGGTGTAGTCCTTCCACTGATCGGGGACGTCGTCCTCGTAGAAGATCGCCTCGACGGGGCAGACGGGCTCACAAGCACCGCAGTCGACGCACTCGTCGGGGTGGATGTAGAGCATCCGGTCGCCCTCGTAGATGCAGTCGACAGGGCACTCCTCGACGCACGCCTTGTCCTTGAGGTCGACGCAGGGCTGCGCGATGACATAGGTCATGTGTTCCGGATCCTTCCGATCCACGTGCGGACGACGAAACTGGTTCGGGCGCCACCGTAGCGGCGTGACCTGCCGCCTAGTATCCCGACCCACCGAACCATGTCCACGAAGGGGTCGCACCATGTCGTCCCGCGACGAGCACGTGAGCACGGGCAGAGGCAGGCCGGCGGCCCTGCTCACGGTGCGCATCGCCCCTGCGGACGTCGGCCGACGCGTCACGATCCGGCACCGTACGACCGACAGCCTGCTCACCGACGTCGTCGGCGTCCTGCTCTCGTGGACGGACGGCGTGCTCCGCGTCCAGCGCCGTACGGGCGAGGTGCGGGAGGTGGCCGAGGCGACCGTCGTCGCCGCCAAGGTGGTCGCGCCGGAGCTGTCGGCCGAGGCGATGCAACGGGTGGCCCAGGCCGGCTGGCCGCCGTTCGAGACCGACTCGCTCGGCGAGTGGGAGCTGCGCGCTTCCGGCGGCCTCAGCGGCCGGGCCAACTCGGTACGCGTCGTCGGCGACCCGGGGGTGCCGCTGGATCGGGCCCTCGCCCAGGTCTCCGCCTGGTACGCCGCACGCGGGCTCCCACCGATCCTGCAGCTTCCCGAGCCGAGCCTCTGGGACGCCGCGCTCGAGCACCTCGGCTGGGCTCCTGCCCGGCGGACCACCCTGCGCACCGTGGCCACGGCCGACCTCCTTGCGGCCTGCGGACCGCTGCCCGGCGGCGTCCAGGCGGAGCTCTCGGTCGAACCGACCGAGGAGGTCCTGCGCTTCGTGGAGCCCACGCTCGAGCCCGTCGGGCTCGCCCGGATCCTGGGTGCGCCCGCCGAGCGGGTGTTCGTGACGGTGCGCGACGCCGACGGCGGCCTGCTCGCGGCCGGTCGCGCGAGCGGGGCAGCATCCCCGGCAGGCCGCTGGGCGGGCATCACGAGCGTCGCCGTCGCCGAGCACGCCCGACGCCGCGGCCTCGGGACTGCCGTGATGGGCGAGCTGGCGCGATGGGCGTCGGCGCAAGGGGTGCCGTCGACCTACCTGCAGGTGATGGCCGCCAACGCGCCGGCGATCGCGCTCTACGACCGGCTCGGCTTCGCCCTGCACCACACCTACTGCTACCGCTCCCCGGTCACCATCTCCTCTCGCTGACACCCCGGCGCTGAGACTGATCAAACCGTCGTTACCCGGCCCCGGAAGCGACGGATTGATCAGTCTGAGCGTGGGGGTGGGACACGCCGGGGACGGGACGTGCCGATCACGGCAGGGTGGGACACGATCGGCACATGAGTGCTGCCTCGCGCGAGCGCTTCGCCGACGTCGTCCGGATGGGCGGCGCCGCGGGCGATCCCGACGATGTCCGGCTCGACCTCGCGCTGCTGCTGATCGCCGCCGAGGCGCTGCCCGACGACGTCTCGGGAGACACCCTCGACGCCCTGCTCGCCCACGGGCTCGCCGATCTCGACGCGCTCGCCGCGCTCGTGCCGGACGACGGCCGCGACGACCAGCGGCTGCGTACGGCGCTCGGCGGGTTCGGCGGCGAGTCCGCGGACTACGCGCGGCTCGAGTCGAGCCTGCTGACCGACGTCCTGCGCAGCCGGCGCGGGCTGCCAATCCTGCTGTCGAGCGTGTGGACCGAGGTCGCTCGCCGGGCCGAGGTTCCGGCGTACGGCGTGGGACTGCCGGGCCACTTCGTCGTCGGCGTCGGCGACCCGGACGGCAACCGCGTGCTCGTCGATCCCTTCGCCGGCGGTCGCCTCCTGCCGTACGACACCGCACGCTCCATCGCAGAGCGCACCGGTCGGTCGCTGAAGCCCGAGCACCTGCGGCCGCACGACCCGATCGACACCGTCGATCGGGTGCTCAGCAACATCCGCGCCTGGGCCACCACGCCCGAGCGCAGCTGGCACCGGCTGTGGACCGTCGAGCTCGCGCTCCTGCTGCCCCGGCACGACCTCGGTCTTCGCCGCGAGCACGGCGAGGCGCTCATCAGCGTCGGGCGCTACAGCGAATCCTCGCGCGTCCTCGAGGAGTACGCCGAGACCGTCGAGGGCCCGATGCCGCTCGAGGCCGAGCACGCACGCCGCGTGGCGAGGCAGGCTCGAGCCCGGCTCAACTGAGTTGTCCCACTATTCGGGATGGTGTGTCCCGAATAGTGGACTATGCGTCATGCTCGCACCATGAGCGCACAGCCGTGGGACGCCGCCGGGTACGACGCCGACTTCTCGTTCGTGACGTCGTACGGCGACGTCCTGCTCGACCTCCTCGCAGCGCAGCCCGGTGAACGCATCCTCGACATCGGTTGCGGCACAGGGCATCAGGCGGCCGCCCTAGCCGCAGCCGGCGCCGAGGTCGTCGGCGTCGACTCGGACTCCGCCATGCTCGACACCGCGCGACGCGAGCATCCCGAGGTGCGCTTCGCCCAGGTCGATGCGCAGGACCGGACGGCGCTCGCCGCAGCGGTCGGCGCAGCGAGGGACGCCGTGCTGTCCAACGCCGCCCTGCACTGGATGCCGAGGCAGGACGACGTCGTGGCCGGCATCGCAGCGGTCCTGCGCCCAGGTGGTCGCCTCGTCGTGGAGATGGGTGGATCCGGCAACGTCGCACTCACCACCGAGGCGATCCGCGCCGGCCGTGCAGCAGTCGGCCTCGACCCCGACGTTGCGACGAGCTGGACGTTCCCGACACCTGGTGAGCAGGCGTCCCGTCTCGAGCGGCACGGGTTCCGTGTGCGCAGCGTCGCCCTCATCGACCGGCCCACGCCGCTCGCCCCGGGCATCACCACCGCCGGCTGGGCCACGATGTTCGGAGCCCGACTCGTTCTGGACGTGCCCCCAGAGCGCAGGCCCGACTTCGACCACGCCGTCGAGGCGCACGCACGCAGCCTGGGCCTCGCCGAGCCGGACCACTGGTGGGCCGACTACACGCGGCTCCGGTTCAGCGCGGTCCTGGCCTGAGGCCGGACGCACGCAGGCCGCCTCCGGGAGCGGAGACGGCCTGGCGAGGTGGCTGCGCGATCAGGTCGCGGACGGCGACGGCGACTTCGAGGTCGACGGCTTCGGCGTCGGCGACTTGCTGCCGGAGCCGGACGGGCTCGGCGAGGCCGACGGGGTCGGCTCGTCCTTCGGGTCGGGTCCGCAGACGACCGTCGGCGAGGGGCGGTAGCGGGTGGTGATCTTCTCCCTCTTCACCTCCGCGCCGTCCTTGATGAAGACCCGGAAGACGTCGATGGTGAAGCCCTGCTGGCCGCCCTGCTCGCGACAGGTGGGCGTGGGGTCGTACAGCGTGTCGAACGGCACGAGATTGCGCTTCGCGCTCGAGACCGCCTGGATGTCGTCGTAGACCTTGGTGCCCCACATCGTCACGGTCAGCGACGTGTTCGTCATGATCGTGGTGATGTAGACGCCGTCCGGGGTGTCGTTCTTGAACTTCATGTCGAACGAGCCCCACGCCACGGTCGCCTCGAGACCGGCGCGATAGCGCGGGATCCAGATCGAGTGGGCCTGGGTGTAGACGCGCTCGAGCCCCGAGTAGAACGCGGCCGACCACGCCGTGGTCGCGGACGCCGAGACGCCGCCGCCCTGGTCTTCCTTGAACACGCCGCCAGGGCCGATGACGAAGCCCTTGGTGTAGCCGTTGGCGACCGTGCGCTCCTTGATGGTCTTGTTGAGCGAGAACACCTCGCCTGGCTTCAGCAGGGTCCCGTTCATGTACTTGCCCGCCTGGCCGATGTTCTGCACGCGGTAGGCGGCGTACGGGAAGTTCTGGGTGAACGACCCGAGCTTCTCCACGACGTTCAGGGCCTTGGCCTGCTCGGTCGTGAGCTTCGGCTCGATCGTTCCCAGCTGGGGGGTGACGACTCGGGCTGCCGGATCGGAGTTCCCCATGACCACGACGACGGCGGCCGCGAGGTCGTCGGCGTTGATGCCGGTGCCGACCTTGGAGGCGACGACGACCGGCTTGCCGCTCGAGACGTTCCAGGTGGCGTCGCGGCCCGGCTTCTCGACCGGCGCGAGCTCGTCCTGGATCGACGTACGCAGGATGCCGCCGTCGAGCGAGCCGACGAGAGCGCCGTTCACGGGCGCGAAGGCGAGCGCCCGACCGATGGCCTCGGCGGGGATCTCTGCCGTGACCTTGCCGGCCTTGACCGTCACGGGGGCGGAGATGGCCGCCTTGGCGACGACGAGTGCCTCGTCGGCCTTGTCGGCGGGCACGGACGGCGTCGTCTCGGTCTCGGGGAGCGCCACAGTGTCGGTCGAGACGAGGTACGCCGCGGTCAGGGCCTCGACGGCCGCGGGCTGGTTCATCGCGCGACCGTTGGAACCCGCGACGAGGACCGCCTCGGATCCACGGACCTCGATGGTCGGCTCGACGGGCGCGGAGTCGCTGTCGGCCGCGAGCTGCTTCACCGTGGCTTCGAGTGCGCCCTGGTCGACGCCCGTGACGGGCGTGAGGGTGGGGCCGCCGGTGAACTGGGTGATGAGGGTGACCGGGTTCCAGATGCGGCCCGACAGCCCGTCGACCGTCGCGGCGGCGTCGAACGTGAGACCGGCGTCGACGGGGACGATGCTGACGCTGTCGTCGCCGATGGTGGCGTTGATGGGGTCGGTCGCGCGCGGGCCGAGCTCCTGCTCGAGCTTGGCCGTCGCCTGCGTCTCGGAGAGCCCACCGACGTCGACCCCGAGAACCTTGGCACCACGCGGGAGACCGTCGCCGCTGGCGGCGACGAGCGCGGCGTAGAACGCACCGACGAGCAGCACGGCGATGCCCACCCAGAGGAGCGGACGCCGCCAGCCGCCCGAGCGGTGCTCGGGAGCGGTCGGCTCGGGGGCGGTCAGGTCGGGCGTGGCAGTCACAGGTGAGTCCAGGATCGTTGGCGTCGTCGTCCCGACCTTCGACCGAGCCGCGGACCGCGGCGTCCGGGAAGGTCGCGTGGCACGCGACGGGGTGGTCCCAGGGTAGAGGTTCCCAAGGGATGCTCCGAATTCCGTGAGATGTGACGCGCTGCGGTGCGGGACGGTTCCGTCCGACATGCGGTCACCGTGACGCAGCCGTCACCCGGCGTGGACCTCCGAGGGGAGCAACGCCAGCCCGCTCAGCGTTCGGCCGGACCGCCGACGGTGCCGTACGAGCTCGCGAAGTACAGCAACGGGCGACCGTCGGGCCGCGCGAGGTCCATGCCGACGACCCTGCCCACGAGGATGTCGTGGTCGCCGGCCCGGTGGACGGCGTCGGTGATGCACTCGAGCGTGACGAGGCAGTCGTCCAGGAGGAGGGCCCCGGTCTCGACCGAACGCCGGGTGGGGGTGGTGTCGAACTGGCCGATCAGGGGTCGGCCGCGGGTCGCGAACCACGACGCCCGCCCTCGCTGGCTCTCGTCCAGGACGCTGACGTTCCAGGCTCCTGCGTGCAGCACCGCCTCGTGGAACCGGGAGTCGGACTCGACGCAGACCAGCACGAGCGCCGGGTCGAGGGACACCGACGCGAACGCGTTCGCGGTCATCGCGTGGTCGAAGCCGTCCTGCACGCAGGTCACCACGGTGACGCCGGTCGCGAAGCGGCTCATGACCGTGCGGAACTCGTCAGCCACCACCGGACCTGCTCCGATCTCGGCAGCGCTCATAAGTGGAGCCTAACTTGCACCGACCGGAGATCGCCCGGTGGAGCCTCGCTCAGACCCGGACTCCGGACAGCCTCGCGTGGTCGATCACCACGGCAGCGGGAGGAGCCACGAGCCGGAGCGTCGTGAGCGCGGACTCGCCGAAGGCGTTGGGGGCCGCGCTGGACAGCGCCAGGACGCCGAGGAGTCGTCCGCCTGCCCGCAGGGGCATCGAGAGGAACGTCGCCAGCCCCGGCGTCTCCACCGTGTCCGCCTCGGCTGCGCCGAGCCGACCGTGCGGGTCGGCGATCATCGGCAGGAGCTCGTGCGCAGCGGTCGGGACGCCGCTCGCCTGCTCGGCTGCCTGCGCGATCGCCTCGAGCATCTCGAGGTACTGCTGGTCGGTCACATCACGTGCGACCGAGACGTAGGTGGCGTCGGGCGCCTCGCGCTGCGGGTCGAGCAGCAGGACCGCGGCGAGGTCGCAGTCGACGATGGCCTCCATCGACTGCAGCACGGCGGCCACCGTCTCCTCGAACCCGTGGACGTCGGCCGCGATGGTCGTGACGTCCTGCGTGACGGAGGCCTCGAACAGCTTGCGGTCGAGCAGGTCGCAGACCCGCGCGAGCACGTCGTCGTCGCTCAGCTCGATCGGGTCTGCCTTCATGGCAGGGCGTCCACCGCGGCTGCGCTCGGCGGTGAGGATGGCGTCGCGTACGGCGTCGACGAGCTCCGGCGCCTCGAAGTCCTTGGTGAGGAAGCGCTCGGCGCCGGCCCGGGCACCCCAGTAGCGGTCGCTCGCAGCGTTGAGCGAGGTCAGGAACAGCACCGGCATGTCCGCCGTCTGCCAGTCGTCCTTGAGCACGCGGGCCGCGACGTAGCCGGACACTCGCGGCATCTGGACGTCGAGGATCACGACGTCGGGCATGGTGCGGAACACGGCCTGCACCGCCTCGACGCCGTCCTCGGCGAGGATGACCTCGAAGCCGGCGTCACCGAGCACGCCCGCCACGATGCGTCGCAGGGTGGGGCTGTCGTCCGCCACCACTGCCGTGGGCTTCCCGTACGTCATGTCGATCCCTCTTTCCTCGTCGTGCCCGTCTGGTGCGAGGTCCCCGTCGCGTTCCTCGACGTCGTCATCGCGTTCACCGACCCACGAGCCGGCGAACGGTGTCGACCAGCGCGCGCTGGTCGAACTCCTTCTTGAGCAGGTACGCGTCGGCACCAGCATCGAGGCCGGCGCGCTTGTCGGCGTCGTCGCCCCGCGAGGTCATGATCACGACCGGCACGTTCTCCCAGCCGCGCGTCTTGCGGATCGTGCGCGTGAGGGTGAAGCCGTCCATCCCCGGCATCTCCACGTCGGAGAGCACGAGGTCGACCGGCCCGTTCTGAAGTCGGGATGCGCCGTCGAGACCGTCGACGGCGGTGACGACGTCGTAGCCCGCGCCCTCGAGGATCGAGCGCTGCAGCTCGCGTACGCCGAGCGAGTCCTCGACGACGAGCACCGTGGCCCGCCCCTCCCCCTCACGGCGGGTGCGGGTGGAGCTCGACTGCTCTCCGCCGTACGCCGGCGACTCGGCCCCAGCCTGATCCACCCCGGCACTCGAGCCGAGAGTCGACGTGCCCGACCAGCGCGCCGCGAGCTCGCGCAGGTCGACGAGCAGCAGGACCGAGCCGTCGTCGTCGATGGTGGCGCCGGCTGTCCCGGGCACCCGGCCGAGGAAGTCGCCGAGGCTCTTCACGACGACCTCGCGCTCGGACTCGACCTCGTCGACGGCCCAGGCGACCGACTCACCGGTGAGCCGGGCGACCACGGCGGCGCGAGGCGCGCGGGCGCCGACGACGCCGAGGACCTCGCCGAGGTCGGCGAGCGGCATCGTCGTCGCGGAGTCCTCGCGGGAGATGACCAGAGAGCCGGCCACGTCGTGCACGGCGACGTCGCCGAGCGACAGCGTCTCGACCACGCCGGCGAGCGGGACGGCGTACCGCTCGGTGCCGCAGCGCACCAGCAGGCATCGGGCGACGCCCAGGGTGACGGGGAGCGTGAGCACGAAGCGGGTGCCGGTGCCGAGGGCGCTGACGACCTCGATCGTGCCGCCCAGCTCCTGCACGGCGGTCCGCACGACGTCGAGGCCCACGCCACGACCCGAGGTCGTCGTGACGTCCTGCCGGGTGCTGAAGCCGGCCTCGAAGAGCACCTGATGGAGCACGGCTCCCGTAGCGGTCGTGCCCTCAGGCAGGAATCCGCGCTGGACGGCGACGTCGCGCAGCAGCTCGTCGTCGACACCGGCGCCGTCGTCGGCAACCTCGACCACGACCGAGGATCCGGCGTTGCGGGCCGTGAGCGTCACGGTGGCGCGGCGCGGCTTGCCAGCGGCGGCGCGCACGTCGGGGGTCTCGCAGCCGTGGTCGACCGCGTTCGTCAGGAGGTGGCGCAGGGCATCGGCGACGCCGTCGAGCACGCGGACGTCGAGCTCGACGTCGGCACCGTCGAGGACGAGCTCGACATCCTTGCCAGACGCGCTCGACACCTCGCGCACGAGGGCGGGGAACGCTGCGGCGACCCGACGAACGGGCACCATCGCAAGCCCCATGGCGCCGTCGCGCACCCGGGCCAGGCGGTTGCCGGCGTCCTCGGTACGCGAACGCAGGTCACGGGTGGTGGCGTGCAGACGATCGCCGACGCCGACCATCGCGGTGACGCAGTCGCCGAGCTCGCCGGCCGCGGCACCCCGCAGCATCGCCGCGCGCAACGCCTTGACCAGTGTCTGGTGCTCGGTGAGCAGTGCGGCGATCTCGCTGCTGTGGCGCTCGACCCGGCGTACGTCGAGCTCGGCCTCGCCCACGACGTCGAGCAGGCCGTGCACGCGTCGGGTGGGCACGCGGACCTGGTCGCCGAGGCGACCGCCTGCGCTGGGCACGTGGGCGTCGGGGTCAGGTGTGTCCGCGTGGTCGACGTCCTCGGCCGAGGCGGCCGCGGGGATGCGCGGCACAGCCACCTGGTCGCGTCCGGCGATCGCGGAGTCGAGCGACGCGAGCGTCTCGGTGCGTACGTCGTGCGGCACCGCCCACTCGTGGCCCGGCACCCAGCGTGCGAGCAGCTCCGTCGTCACGAGCAGGAGGTCGACGACGTCGCGGCGCACGGCCACCCGACCGTCGCGCACCCGTGCCAGGAGGTCCTCCGCCCGGTGGGCGAGCTCGACGACGTCGGACGCGCCGAACATCGTCGCGGAGCCCTTGAGGGTGTGCGCGTCGCGCATGAGCGCGGTCGCGGCCTGACGCGGCTGGGCAGAGCCCTCGAGCACGAGGAGGCCGTCACGCAGCGACGCGGAGCGCTCAGCCGCCTCGTGACGGAAGCTCGCCGCGAGCTCAGGGTTGTCCGACCAGGCCATGGGATCTGCTCACGCGACCCGGAAGCGCTGGATCGACTCGCGCAGCTCGCCCGAGAGCATGGTGAGCTGGGCGGCCGCCGCGGCCGACTGCTTCGAGCCGACGGCGTACTGGCGGGAGACGTCCGAGACCTGAGTCATCGCCGCGACCACCTGGTCGGACGCCGAACGCTGCTGCTGGGTCGCGATCGAGATCTCCTTGGCGGCCGTGGTGGTCTCGTCGACCATGCCGGAGATCCGCTCGAGCGCCTCGACGACCTCGCGCGCGAGCTCGGCGCCGGCGTGGACCTCCTTGCTGCCGTCCTCCGTGGCGAGGATGGTCGCGTGGGTCTCGGTCTGGATCTGCGCGACGATCGCCTGGATCTGGCCGGCCGACTCCTGCGAGCGCTCGGCGAGCTTGCGCACCTCGGTGGCCACGACCGCGAAGCCGCGGCCGTGCTCGCCGGCCCGCGCAGCCTCGATGGCTGCATTGAGCGCGAGCAGGTTGGTCTGGTCGGCGAGGTCGTCGATCACCTCGAGGATGCGGCCGATCTCCTGGCTCTTCTCCCCCAGCGACAGCGCACGCGTCGCGATGGAGTCGACCCGGTCGGCGATCTGGTCCATCGAGTACACCGACGCCGCGACGGCCTGGCGGCCCTCCTCGGCGTGGCGCAGCGTCTCCGCCGCGTACCGCGCAACAGCCTCGGCGGTATCGGCGATCTGCGCGGCGGTCGCCGCGAGCTCCTCGATCGTGGACGTGGTCTCGGCAACGGCCGACGACTGCTGCGTGGCGCTGGCGGCGTGCTCCTCGGCGTTCGCGAGCAGCTCGGTCGCGCTCGCGGCGATCTGCTCGCCACCGCTGCGCACCTGCTCCACGAGGGTGGCCAGGTTCTCGAGCGCCTCGTTGACCGAGGTCGACAGGACCGCGACGGTGTCGATGTCACCGCCTGCGCCCTCCGCGAGCGCTGCGACGTCGATGCGGGCGGACAGGTCGCCCGCGGCGGCGCGCTCGAGCTGGGAGGTGAGTGCGTCGACGCGGGCCGACAGCTCGCTGCGCTCACGCGAGGAACGGCTGCCGAAGGCCAGGACGGCCTCGACGAGCTGACCGCCGATGAGCGTCATGGCCGGAAGCGCCACGAGCGCGAGCAGCCCCAGGGGCAGCGCCGAACCGGTCCAGGTGCCGGTCACCGTGCCGGTGACGGCGATGCTCGCCGAGAGCAGCAGCGCGAACAACGGAAGGGTCCAGCGCGAGAAGAGCAGGGAGGCGAAGAGCACGTTGACGGCCAGCAGCACCGAGGCCGAGCCGAGAAGACCGCCTGAGGCCACGGCGAGACCGGTGATGTACACGACGTTCGTCACGAGGAGCACGCGTCCGACCTTGAGCGCCTGCTCGAGCACGGCGCCGGAGCGGTGGGCCCGCCAGGCGAGGTACGTCGTGAGAGCCGCCAGGGCCGCGCCGAAGCCGGTCCAGGCCCAGGTCTGCACCAGGTCGACCGGCGCTCCGGGCACGAACTGCAGCGTCAGATACGCCGACACCAGGCCGAGGACGACGCACCCCCAGGTGGCGACACCCGCGATCACCGCGATGCGCTTGCTGAACTCCACGACTGCTCCCGCGCTACGCCTCGCGAGACCCCCCACGGGTCCCTACGTGGTTTTCGGCAGTCCTGACGTCACCTGAAGGGGTCAACGGGGTCGGGATGCCCGCGCGAGGGCGAGCACGGCCTGTGCATCGAGGACGGCGACCGGGCCGGTGCCCGAGCCGTCGTCGGCGAGGCCGACGACGAGGTCGGAGGCCTCGGTCGCGAGCGTGAGCGGCGCCTTCTCGCGGTCGTCAGGCACCTCGATGAGGCCGAGGACCTGGTCGGCCACGATGCCGACCTCGACGTCGTCCGAGCGCACGACGACGACGCGGGCGCTCGAGGCGAGCGGGGTCGCTGCGACCCCGAGGAGCGGTCGCAGATCGACGACAGGCAGCACGTGGCCCCGCCAGTTGCCGACGCCGAGCAGCCAGTGCGGGCCTGCCGGCACGCGCGTGAGCCCGGGCACGGGCACGACCTCGACCACATGGGCGGCGCCGACGGCGTACCTCCCGGCTCCGAGCCGCACGACCACGTGGTCCTGCACCGCGACGGCGTCCTGGTCGACGACGTCGTCGTCGAACCAGGTGGGTGCCGAGTCGGCCGGGTGAAGGGTCACACGTCCGTCATCGGACGTCGGCGGCGTCCCCTGAAGGATCGGCGAGGTCCCCGAAGCCCGATTCGGCGCCGAACGACGCGCCGGGGGTCTCGGCAGCGAGCAGGTCGGCATGGCCGTCCGGGAGCCGCCACATGAGCGCGAGGATCCCGAGGACGAACGCCGCGCCGAGGTAGACGTAGCTGCGGGCGACGTCGGGCAGGAGCACGTCACCACCGGGCGAGACGAGCAGGACTGCCGCAGAGGCCACGAACCAGCCCGCCAGCAGGAGACCCGCGGTCAGGCGCGAGCCGGTGCTCCAGAGCGTGGCACGCACGGAGACGCCGAGGGCGAGCACCATCAGGACGAGGCCCCACGGCACCATGACGGAGCCGACAGGTGTGCGTGCCGCCGAGACCACGGAGCCGACCAGCCCGAGCAGCACCCCGAGGAACAACATGAGCACGACCGTGGTGGGGTTCGCCCGGGACGTCGTCACGCCTCGAGGGTAACCGCGACCTCCGGTCGGGCCGCACCAGCACGGACGTCGACGACGGTGTCGGCCTCGGCCTTGGCCGCCGACGCTGCCTCCAGGATGTCGGTGATCTCGCGGCCGATGAGCTCGTGCCGCTCGACGAGCGCGTCGCGCAACGCCTCGACGAGGTGACGGTTCTCGTTGAGCAGCGCGAGCGTGTACGCCTTCTGAGCCTGCAGGAGCTTCTCCACGCGGGCGCGGCCGTCGGCGTCACCGAGCACCTTGCCCACGAGGTTCGTGTCGCTGAGCGCTGATCCCTGCACGGCGGCGTACGAGATGAGGGTGTCGGTCATGCCGGCCGAGCCGATCATCTGCGCGGCCACGTTCGTCGCGTAGAGCAGGTCGCCCGCCGGGCCGGTGCTGACGTCGTCGAAGAACAGCTCCTCGGCGGCCTGACCGCCCATGGCGATCTGGATGAGCGCGATCATCTCCGAGCGCGAGCGCGTGAAGACGTCCTCGGCGTCACCGTGCGCGAGCATGCCGAGGGCGTCCTTGCGCTTTATGATCGTGAGCACCTCGAGGCGCCGGTGCGGTGCCGTGATCCAGGCCGCCACGGCGTGACCGGCCTCGTGCGTGGCGATGAGCCGCTGCTCGTGCGGGGTGTAGGCGACGGGCTGACCCATGCCCACCTCCTCGACGAGGCGGGCACGCTCGACGTCGGCGCGGTTCATCTCCTGCTTGCCCCGGCGCAGCGCGTTGACGAGGCCCTCGTCGAAGAGGTGCTCGATCATCACCGGCGTGTAGCCCTGCGTCACCGAGGCGAGTCCGTCGCGGATCTCCTCCTCGTCGAGGTCGGCCGTGTGCGACTTGCGCGCGAGGAAGAAGTCGATGAGCTCGCGGCGTCCGGCCTTGCCCGGCGCCTCGAACGTGAGCCGTCGGTCGAAGCGACCGGGGCGCAGCAGCGCGGGGTCCAGGTTGTCGGCGCGGTTGGTCGCGGCGATGACGAGCACGTTGGTCGTCGGCGGCACCGGGCGCTTCAGCTGGCGGTTCACCGGGAGGAAGAGGTTGAGCTTGTCGACGAACCACGACTGCAGCTTCTGGAAGCCGGTCGGGTCGTCGAACGACTGCATCTGCACGAGCAGCTCGTTCACGACGCCGCCCACGCCCTCGCTCTGCATCGAGCCGTTGCGCACGACGTTGCCGCCCCCGGCGGCCGACACGATCGAGAGCGACTGCGCGGCACCGGCGTACTGGCCGGGGAGCCCGTCGAGACCGCCGCAGCACAGGGCCGCGTTCGAACGGGTCATCGGCATCGGCGTCATCGAGAGACCGCCGCGGGACATGGCGATCGCGTCGATCTCCTCGATGAAGCCGATCGCGCCGCCCTCCTGGCGAGCAGCCTTGCGCAGCGCCTTGAAGTACGAGCGGATCTTGCGCGCGGTGGCGCCGTAGTACATCGACTGGAACGACGTCGCGGAGACGAAGAGGAAGGGAACGCCGGCCTCACGGGCCATCGCCTTGGCGAGATAGGTCTTGCCCGTGCCGGGCTGACCTTCGAAGAGCAGGCCGCGACGCGGCGTGCCGCCCATCTCGCTCGCGAACGCCTTGTGCGCGAGGAACAGGTTGAGCGAGCGGACGACGTCCTCCTTCACGCCGTCGATGCCGATGACGTCGTCGAGGCGGGTGTCGATCTGCTCGGGGCGGTAGGTCACGTGCGGCGAGCGGCCGGCGCCGACGGTGCTGCCGACGAGCACGCCGATGAGCGCGAGGAAGAACAGGCCGGGCAGCAGCAGCATCGGGTCGATCGTCGGGAAGCTCAGGTTCGCGATGTCGAGCCCGTCGCCCGAGGCGATCCGGCCCCACAGGTACGCAGCGGGGAGCAGGAGAAGGGCGAACAGGCCCCAGAGCCGACGGCGGCGCGAACGCTCGCGCGACTGGCCGACGTCGCCGTCGCGCGCGGCGAGGCTGCCGGTGCCTGCCTCGCTGAGCATGGCCGTCGAGCTGGTGACCTGCTTCGCCATGTGCACGACCCCTGTCTGGTCACCCGCGGAACGGGACGAGCCCCGATACCGGGGCCGTGCACCCATCGTGAGCGACAGCGGGTCGATCCAGCGCACCCGACAGGCAGCTGTCACCCAGGTGGAGTACCCCGGCCGGGCCAGCGGCTACAGAACGTGTGCAGAGGGTCTCGAAACGCGCAACGGAGCGACCCGCTTCCCCAGTGGAGCTCAGAGACCCGCGAACAGGTCGGTCTCGTGGTTCGACTCGTCGACCGGGCCGAGCGTCCCCTTCACGAGCCGGAAGTACTCGCGGCCGAAGGCGCGCGACCCGAGGTTGTTCGACAGCGCGAAGAAGCCGTCCTCCAGGCTGATCTGGGTCGCGTGCGCGGCCATGGCCGCCATCTTCCGATCGAGCCAGTCCTCGGCGTCGACCGTCGTGGTCACGAGGGCGTCGTCCACCACGAACGGCATCTCGTCGGGGTCCATCGCAGCGAAGCCGGTGGTCTCCCCAGCGGCCTTGAGCGCTGCGATGCCGGCGAGGACGATCGACTTGGGGAACGCCGTCCAGTAGATCTTCGCGATGTCCCACGCCTGCCCGAGATCGGGGCGGTACGACGGGGCCGCCGCGAGCGCGGCGCCATACATCGCGACGCGGTGCGCCTGGATGTGGTCGGGGTGGCCGTAGCCGCCGAAGTCGTCGTACGTCACCAGCACCTGCGGGCGCACCTCGCGGATAACCGCCACGAGGTCGGCAGCCGCGGCGAGAAGGTCTGCCTGCCAGAAGCAGGTCGGGTCGTCGTTGTCGGGCAGGCCCATCATCCCGGAGTCGCGGTACTTCCCGTCGCCACCCAGCTGGCGGTGGTCGACGACCCCGAGGGCCTTCATGGCGTCGGCGAGCTCGATCTTGCGGTGCTCGCCGAGCGTGTCGTCACGGTCGGCCGCCCGGTGCGCGTGCTCGTCGAGGAGGATCTCGCCCTCCTCGCCGAGAGTGCAGGTCACGAGGGCGACGTGGGCGCCGGCATCGACGTACTTGGCCATGGTGGCGCCGGTGCCGATGGTCTCGTCGTCGGGGTGGGCGTGGACGAGGAGCAGGCGGTGGTCGGCCGCAGATGAGGTCACGCAGGCGAGCGTAACCCGGGGGGTGCCGCTGCGTGGGCGGTGAAAGACTGCGCGGCATGACAACGCCGTCGTTCCCCCGACACAGCGCCCGCACCCGCCGCTTCTCGGCCGGCGCTCCCCGGCTCTTCACGATCTCCCCGGAGGGCGCCCGCGTGGTCTTCGTGCGCTCGAGCTCGGGCACCGATGCCGTCGGCAGACTCTGGCTGCTCGACGTCGCCTCCGGCGCCGAGACCCTCGTGGCCGACCCGGCATCGCTGCACGGCGGTGCAGAGGAGCTGTCGCAGGAGGAGCGCGCACGGCGCGAGCGCATGCGTGAGGGCGCCTCGGGCATCGTCGGCTACTCGACCGACGAGGCTGTGACCCGCGCTGTATTCGCGCTCTCCGGCGGGCTCTACGGTGGTTCGCTCGACGATGGCGACATCCACGCGCTCGACGTCCCGGGCCCTGTGATCGATCCGCGCCTGTCTCCCGACGGCTCGCACGTCGCGTACGTGTCCGGCCGGTCCCTGCGGGTGTGCCGCGCTGACGGCTCCGAGGATCGCGCGCTCTCGACCCCGACGCACGACCTGGAGATGTGCGGCCTGGCCGACTTCGCCGCCGCGGAGGAGCTCGACCGTTCGCGAGGCTTCTGGTGGTCGCCGTCGTCCGAGGCCGTGATGGTGGAGCGCGTCGACGAGACGCCCGTGAGCGAGTGGTGGATCGCCGACCCGCTGCACCCCGACCAGCGTCCGCTCCCCCACCGCTACCCCGCCGCCGGAACCGCGAACGCGTTGCTGTCGCTGGAGATCCGGCGCCTCGATGGATCGGTGGTCGACGTCTCGTGGGACTCCGTGACGTTCGAGTACCTCGTCGATGTGTCGTGGACTCCGTACGGCGACCCGCTGCTCGTGGTGTCGACCCGCGACCAGACTCGGTTTGCGATCCTTGCCCTCGACGTCGCCACGGGGACGAGCCGCAGCGTCGGCGAGATCACCGACGAGCAGTGGGTCGATGCCTCTCCTGGCGGGTTCCGTTGGGCGCCCGACGGTCGACTGCTCACGATGCGGGCCGACCGTGATACCGACACCTACCGCATGCACCTCGGCGACGACTGGCTCACGCCGGCGGGCATGCAGGTGCGCGGCGTGGCCGATGTCGACGCCAGCGGCGTACTCCTCACGACCGCGCCGGATCCGTTGTCGTCCTCACTCGTGAAGGTGGCGTGGGACGGATCCACCAGCGTCGTCGCCGACGGGCTCGCGTGGTGGGTCGGCCGCTCGTCGGGCGGCACCGACCTCCTGGTGGGCCGCACGCTCGACACGACCACCACGACGTTCGAGATCCGCGTGGAGGGGCGCACCCTCACGCTCACCACGCACGCCGAGGTGCCGGCTGTGACGCCGCGGATCGAGGTGATCGCAGCCGGAGACCTCGCGATCGTCACCGCCGTGCTCTGGCCGAGCGACCACGAACCGGGTTCGCGCAGGCTGCCGGTGATCCTCAGCCCGTACGGCGGCCCGCACCACGCCGAGGTGCTGGCGTCGGGGCTGTCGTTCGGTGAGGACCAGTGGCTGGCCGACCAGGGCTTCTGCGTCATCGTCGCCGACGGCCGAGGCACCCCCGGTCGCGGGCCTGCCTGGGACCGCGCCGTATAC
This sequence comes from Candidatus Nanopelagicales bacterium, assembly GCA_038316965.1. Taxonomy (GTDB): domain Bacteria; phylum Actinomycetota; class Actinomycetes; order S36-B12; family CAIYMF01; genus Longivirga. The sequence goes on along the minus strand of JBBQAY010000018.1, from coordinate 17,160 downwards.
CGCGACCTCACCGAGGTCGTCCTCTCCGACCAGGTCACCGCGCTCGAGGCTGTCGCCGCGTGCTGGCCGGACGACGTCGACACCTCGCGCGTCGGCATCCGCGGCTGGTCGTTCGGCGGCTACCTGTCGGCACTGGCCGTTCTCAAACGGCCCGACGTCTTCCACGCGGCCGTGGCGGGTGCACCGACGTCGGACATGCGCCTCTACGACACGGCGTACAGCGAGCGCTACCTCGGCAACCCGGCGCAGGACCCCGCGCCCTACGACGCCGGCAGCCTGCTGCCGCTCGCCGCTGGGCTGTCCCGGCCGCTCATGATCATCCACGGCCTCACCGACGACAACGTCGTGGTGGCCCACACCCTCGCGCTCTCAGGAGCCCTCACGGTCGCGGGTCGCCCGCACCAGGTGCTGCCGCTGTCCGGAGTCACGCACATGACGCCGCAGGAAGAGGTCGCGGAGAACAAGCTGCTGCTCGAGCTCGACTTCCTGAAGAAGTCCCTGGGCGTCGCCTGAGACAACCGGCCTGGGTGCGGGCAAGGCCGTGAGAGCTACCTCTGACGCATCGCGATCGGAGGGCTAGCGGATGTTGGTCCGCGGGGTCTCGTGGGCGCGGTGGACCAGGTCCTCGTCGCCGTCGCTGACCCGGCCCTGCAGCTGGTCGGGGGCCTGCGGACCGCGGATGACCTCGTCGGTGTGCACGAAGGCCGGCTTGGCCTCGGGGAAGTGGCAGGCGATCGCGTGGCCGGGGGCCACATCGCGGAACGCCGGAACCTCGACCTTGCACCGCTCCTGCGCCTTGTAGCAGCGGGTGTGGAACACGCAGCCCGAGGGCGGGTTGATCGGGCTGGGCAGGTCGCCGGTGAGCAGGATCCGCTCGCGACGCGTCTGGTTGTCGGGGTCCGGGATGGGGACGGCCGAGAGCAGCGCGTGGGTGTACGGGTGCAGCGGCTTGGAGTACAGGACATCGCGGTCGGCGAGCTCCATGATCTTGCCGAGGTACATCACCGCGACGCGATCGGCGATGTGACGGACGACCGAGAGGTCGTGCGCCACGAAGATGTACGCGATGCCGAACTCGGTCTGCAGGTCTTCGAGCAGGTTGACGACCTGCGCCTGGATCGAGACGTCGAGGGCGGAGACCGGCTCGTCGCAGACGATGAGCTTGGGACGCAGGGCGATCGCGCGGGCGACGCCGATGCGCTGACGCTGGCCGCCGGAGAACTCGTGGGGGTAGCGGTTGTAGTGCTCAGGGTTGAGGCCGACGCGCGCAAGGAGCTCCTGCACCTTGGGCTTGATCTCCTTGTCGTCGAGGGTGCCCTGCACGCGGTAGGGCGCGCCGACGATCGTGCCGATCGTGTGCCGCGGGTTCAACGAGGAGTACGGGTCCTGGAAGATCATCTGGACTTCGCTGCGCATCGGACGCATCTGAGACACCGAGTAGTTCGTGATGTCCTTGCCGTTGAAGATGATCTCGCCGGATGTCGGCTCGAGCAGCTTGGTGATCGTGCGACCCGCCGTCGACTTGCCGCAGCCTGACTCCCCGACGACCCCGAGGGTCTCGCGCTCGGCGACGTCGAAGGAGATGCCGTCGACAGCCTGCACGGCCCCGACCTGACGCTGGAACACGATGCCCTGCGTGATCGGGAAGTGCTTCTTCAGGTCCCTGACCTGGAGCAGGGCGTCGTCGCGCAGCGTGACGGGCGCTGACGACTCGGTGCTCGGGGCGACGGTCACGGTGTCTCCTTCGGAGGCGGTGCAGGTCGGGTGGTCTTAGAGGGCCGGCTTGATCTGGTCGCGCCAGATCGTGTGCCGCTCTTCGACGGGGATGTGGCAGCGCACGGAGTGACCGGGCGAGGCCTCGAGGAGGTCAGGTCGGGTGTCGCGGCACGCCGAGCCGCTCACGTGGCCCTGGAACCGGCAGCGCGGGTTGAACACGCAGCCCTTGGGCAGGTTGATCAAGGACGGCGGGTTTCCCGGGATGGGGTCGAGCCGGCCCTTGCGGTCGCGGTCCAGGCGCGGCATCGAGCCGAGCAGGCCCCAGGTGTACGGCATCTCCGGCTGGTAGAAGAGGTCACGAACCGCGCCCTGCTCGACGCAGCGTCCGCCGTACATCACCGTCACGTCGTCGGCGATCTCGGCGATGACGCCGAGGTCGTGCGTGATCAGGATGATCGCGGAGTTGAACTCCTTCTGCAGGTCGCGCAGGAGGTCGAGGATCTGGGCCTGGACGGTGACGTCGAGCGCGGTGGTGGGCTCGTCGGCGATGAGGAGCTGCGGGTCGTTCACCAGCGCCATGGCGATCATCGCTCGCTGGCGCATGCCGCCGGAGAACTGGTGCGGGTAGTCGTCGACGCGGCGGTCGGGGTTGGGGATGCCGACCCGGTCGAGCATCTCGATGGCACGCTTGCGGGCGGCCTGCTTGGAGACGTCGTTGTGGATCCGGTACGCCTCTACGATCTGCTCGCCCACCTTGTAGAACGGGTGCATCGAGGAGAGCGGGTCCTGGAAGATCATGGCGAGCTTGTTGCCTCGGAGCGAGCGCATCTCGTCAGCCGTCATGCCCACGAGCTCCTCGCCGTCGAACCAGATCTCACCGGACACCTGGGCCCGCGTGCCCTTCTGGAGTCCGAGGATGGCCTGGCTCGTCACGGACTTGCCCGAGCCCGACTCGCCGACGATGCCCATGGTCTTGCCGCGCTCGACGCTGAACGACAGGCCGTCCACCGAGCGCACGAGGCCGTCGTCGGTCGGGAAGGCGACCCGGAGGTCGCGAACCTCGAGAAAGTGCTTCGGCGGGCCCGACGGGAGGGAGGCCGCGGAGTCGACGGTGAGAGTCACGGTGAGTCCTTGATCAGCTCAGGCGGACGCGCGGATCGACCACGCCGTAGAGGACGTCGACGACGATGTTGGCGACGACGATGAACAGCGCGGCGATGATCGTGACACCCATGATCACCGGCAGGTCCTGCTTGCCGATGGCGTCGATCGCGAGATAGCCGAGGCCCGGCAGGCTGAAGACCTTCTCGGTGAGGATCGCGCCACCGAGCAGCGCCCCGACGTCGAGACCGAAGATCGTGATGATCGGCGTGAGCGCGGCGCGGAGCGCGTGCTTGCTGATCACCTTCCGGCGCGAGAGGCCCTTGGCCACCGCGGTGCGGATGTAGTCCTCGGACATCGTGTCGAGCATGTTCGCGCGGGTGAGTCGCGCGTAGAGGGCCGCGTACAGGAAGGCCAAGGCGACCCAGGGGAGGATCAGCGCCTGGAACCACGCGAACGGGTTCTCTGTCAAGGGCACCCACGACGGCGGTGGCAGGAACCGGATCGGGCCGTACACGAAGACGTAGAGCAGGACAAGGCCGGTGAAGTAGACCGGCAGCGAAACACCGGCCAGCGCAGTGATCATCGCTATGCGGTCGACCAGCGTCCCGCGTTTGAGCGCCGACAAGATCCCGACCGACAGCCCGAAGATCAGCCAGAGGATCGCGGCGCCTACGGCTAGCGACAGCGTGACGGGGAAACGGTCCTTCATGAGGTCCCAGACCGGGGCCTGGTAGCGGAAGGAGTAGCCGAAGCACGGTGCGGGGCAGGGGCGGGTGCCCTCGGCGGTGCCGTCGCTGAACTCACGACCGACCACGATGCCCTTCATGTACTGGGCGTACTGCGTGACCAACGGCTGGTCGAGTCCGAAGCTCTTCTCGATGGCCGCGACGAGCTCAGGCGTCGGGTTCTTGCCCACGTAGAGGTAGGCAGGGCTCGAGCCGGTGATCTTCGGGCCGACCGAGAACAGGAAGAACGTCACGAGGCTGACGATGAACACCACGACCACGGCTCCGAGGAGCCTTCGGACGATGTACCGGAACATGTGCCCTCCGCTGGGTGTGGCCGACAGGAGTATCTCCTGCCGGCCACACCCGCGTGTTGATGTGGAGCTATCTACTGACTAGGACGGGGTCACTTGCCGCCGGTACCGACGTTGACGATGTCGTAGTAGTTGCCCACGCCACCGTTGAGGTAGATGTTGGTGAGGCGGGGGTTGCGGTAGTAGAAGGTCTTGTCGAACTGGAACGGCAGGTACACCGCGTTCGACATGACCTGCTGGTCGAGCTGGGTCGCGAGGTCCTTGGACTTCGCGGCGTCACCCTCCTTGGTCAGCTGGTCGAGCAGGTCGTTGACCTTCGGGTCGTTGAGCGACGGGTAGTTCGAGTTGCCCTCGGGGAGGATCGCGTTCCCGTTGGCGATCGACTGCCAGAAGCCGTAAGCGGTCGGGAAGTCAGCACCCCAGCCAGCCACGGCAAGACCGATCTTCTGGTCGACGATGTTCTTCGGCGAGCCGATCCACGTCGAGTAGTAGCTCGAACCGTCGTTCGGCGCGGAGCCGATCTTGACACCGATCCGGGCGAGGTTCTGCTGCACCGAGGCGAACACGTCCGGACCGACGCCGGAGTTGACGTACGCCATGTTGATGCTGAAGCCGTCCGGCTTACCGCACTCGACGAGCTTGGCCTTGGCGGCCTCGATGTCACCGGTGTTGTCCGCGCCGGTCGGGTACGGGTTGAAGTTCGAGTCGTAGCCGGGAACGATCGGCGGGGTCATCGTGTTGGCGATGTCGCCGCCGGTGTCGCCACCGCGGATCTTGCGGAGCTCGCTCTTGTTGAAGGCCAAGAAGATCGCCTCGCGGCAGGCCTTGTTCGTCAGCGGCTCGACCGTCTGCATCACGGCGAAGTAGCGCGTGAAGCCCGTCACCGGGTTGTCGGCGTTGGCCTTCTTGGTGGCGTCCGCGAGGACCAGGGCACGGCTCTCGGGGAGCAGACCGCCGTCGGCGACGAAGTCGATGTCACCGGCGAGGACGCGCTTGTCGAGGTCGGCAGGCTCGCCCACGACGGTGAGCTCCACCTTGTCGACCATCGGCGTGCGGATGGTGTCCGTCGCCTGGTCCCAGTTGGTGTTGCGCGACCAGGTGGTGCCCTTGCTGGCCTCGAACGAGTCGAACTTGAACGGGCCGGACGAGAACGGCTTCTTGCCGTAGTCGGCCTTGGTGTCCTTCGACGCCGGGACCGGAGCACCGGTCGGCAGTGCCATCAGGAAGTCGAAGTCCGCGAACGGCTTGTTGAGCTTGAACGTGATCGTCTTGTCGTCGGGCGTGGTGACCGTGGTGAGGTCGCCGTTCGGGTCCGCGTACGGGCCCTTGTAGGTGCCGTCGTCAAGAAGGCTCGTGTAGTAGGACGAGGGCCCACCGTTGATGACGTCGGTCGCGAACAGTCGCTGGATCGCGTACTTGACGTCCTTGGACGTGATCGCGCTGCCGTCCTCCCACTTCACGCCGTCCTTCAGCGTGTAGGTCCACTCCGTCTTGTCGGCGTTCGAGGCGCCGGCAGCGGTCGCGAGGTCGGGGAGCACAGCGGTGCCCGCCGCGCCCGGCTCAGGGGCGAAGCCCATGAGCGAACGTGTGAACATGCGCTGGATGTCCCAGCAGTACGCGTAGTAGGTACGGGCGGGGTCGTACGAGTCGCAGTCAGAGCTGGCGCCGATCTTCAGCGTGCCGCCCTTGACGTCTGACGGGTTGACCTTCGCGTTGACCGCGGCGTTGAAGCCGCTGGCCGGGGCAGCAGTGTCGCTGCTTCCGGAACCGCCGCCACAGGCAGCGAGGACAAGCGCGGCGGCTGCGCCGACAGCCGCGATCGCAGTCGCGCGTCGAGTGTTCGCCATGAACAGATCCACCTTCTCCTCAGGGTGGTCACCGGGTCCGTCGGTTGACGGACTCGGGCTCCCCGGCCTCCCGCCGGGAAAGTTGTGTGGGGGCTCAGACCGCCCCGGCCAAGGTCACTGGGTGCCCTTGGGGTCGAACGCGTCCCGCAGCCCGTCACCGAACAGGTTGAAGGCGAGGACGCACAGGAAGATGGCCATGCCCGGGACCGCCATGAAGAACGGCACGAGCTGGAACGAGCTGATCGAGCTCGACAGCATCTGGCCCCAGGTGGGGGTCGGAGGCTGCAGGCCGACGCCGAGGAACGACAGTGCCGCCTCGGCCAGGATGTTGCTCGGGATGATCAGCGTCGCGTACACGAGGATGATCGGGAGCAGGTTCGGCAGGAGCTCCTTGAACAGGATGCGGTTGACCGGCGCGCCGATGCTGCGGGCGGCGTCGACGAACTCCTTCTCGCGCAAGGACAGGACCTGTCCTCGGATGATGCGCCCGATGTAGGGCCAGCCGAAGAAGCCGATGACGAACGTGATGAACAGCACCTGGTAGATGACGTTGTCGCGATACCAGCTCGTGAGGCCGACGATGACCAGCGCTGCGATCGAGAACAGCAGGACCGGGAACGCCAGCAGGATGTCCATGCTGCGGCTGATCAGGGTGTCGAGCCATCCGCCGCGGAAGCCCGCGACGATGCCGGCGACCACGCCGAGGACGACCGTGAGAACCGTGGCGAGCAGGGCGATGATCAGGGAGTACCTGGCGCCGAAGACGGTGCGGGCGAAGATGTCGCGGCCGAGGCGGGGCTCGACGCCTAGCGGGTGCTCCCAGGATGCGCCTGCGAACGGGCCCTTGGGGAAGCCCAGGTCGTCGAGCTGGTCGGGGTTGGTCGAGAACGGGTCGACGTCGAAGATGCGGCACAGCAGCGGCGCGAAGATCGCGATCAGGATGAACAGGACGATCATCGCGGCTCCGACGAGCGCGACCTTGTCGTGACGCAGTCGGCCCCACGCGATCGCGGCGAGCGAACGGCCGGCGATCTCCGGGGACGCGTCAGCAACAGCCGGCGCCTCCGCGCTGACGCGGGGCTCGGAGTCGAGAGGCACAGTCATGGAGAACCTGTTGCCTTCCTGTCTGGTTCCGGGAAGACCTGTCGCTCCCGAGGGCGGAGTGCGGATGGTTGCCGGGGTGACCGGCTCATCTCCAACCCCTGGGACCTCGGGAAACCTATGTCATCCCAACGGACGGATGAAGCCACGCTCACCCCCGTGATCGGATCGTGACCGGAGCGGGGCGGATCGGGACCATTCCGACATAACCGCGGCACCTCTCTGTGACGAACAGGGTCGAGTGCGCCCCAGTTCGTGACGTGCGTCACCGTATCGCCGCAGGTCGGCGTACGTGCCCGAACGCGCCAGGAGCCCGCGACCACACGGGTCGCGGGCTCCTGCAGGGCGGGTGGAGGCGCTCAGCCCTTCTTGGCACGGGATGCCGAGCGGCCTCGCTCGGTCTGGTCGAGGACCACCTTGCGGATGCGCACGGTGGCCGGGGTGACCTCCATGCACTCGTCCTCGCGGCAGAACTCCAGGGCCTGCTCCATCGACATCTGCTTGTGGGGGATCAGCGGCACGAGGACGTCGCTGGAGGACTGACGCATGTTCGTCAGCTTCTTCTCCTTGGTCGGGTTGACGTCCATGTCGTCCTGACGGGAGTTCTCACCGACGATCATGCCCTCGTACACCTCGGTGCCGGGGCCGACGAACAGCGTGCCGCGCTCCTGCAGGTTGGACAGGGCGAAGCCGGTCGTGGGGCCGCGGCGGTCGGCGACGAGGGAGCCCGTCGGCCGCGTGCGCAGCTCGCCGTGCCACGCCTCGTACCTGTGGAAGACGTGGTGCAGCAGGCCGGTGCCGCGGGTCTCGGTGAGGAACTCCGTGCGGAAGCCGATGAGGCCGCGCGCGGGCACGACGTACTCCATGCGGACCCAGCCGGTGCCGTGGTTGACCATCTGCTCCATGCGCCCCTTGCGCAGGGCCATGAGCTGGGTCACGACGCCGAGGTAGTCCTCGGGGATGTCGACCGTGAGAGCCTCCATCGGCTCGTGCACCTTGCCGTCGACGACCTTGGTGACGACCTGGGGCTTGCCGACGGTGAGCTCGAAGCCCTCACGCCGCATGATCTCCACGAGGATCGCGAGCTGGAGCTCCCCACGGCCCTGGACCTCCCAGGTGTCGGGACGCTCGGTGGGGACCATCCGGATCGACACGTTGCCGACGAGCTCGGCCTCGAGGCGGTTCTTCACCAGGCGGGCGGTGAGCTTGTTGCCGCTCTGGCCCGCCAGCGGCGAGGTGTTGATACCGATCGTCATGGAGATCGACGGCTCGTCGACCGTGATGAGCGGCAGCGGACGCGGGTCGTCGATGTCGGTGAGGGTCTCGCCGATGGTGATCAGCTCGATGCCGGCGATCGCCACGATCTCGCCGGGGCCAGCCGATTCGGCAGGCACACGCTCGAGAGCCTGGGTGATGAGCAGCTCGGCGATCTTCGCGCGCTCGATGGTGCCGTCATGTCGGGCCCACGCGACCTGCTGGCCCTTCTTGAGCGTGCCGTTGTGGATGCGGCACAGCGCGAGACGACCGAGGTACGGCGAGGAGTCGAGGTTGGTGACGTGAGCCTGCAGCGGCATGTCGGGGTCGTAGTGCGGCGCAGGCACGGTGTCGAGGATCGTCGTGAACAGCGGAACGAGGTTCTCGCTGTCCGGCATGCCACCGTCCTCGGGGCGGTTGAGCGAGGCGCGACCGGCCTTGGCGCTGGCGTACACGACCGGGAACTCGATCTGCTCAGCGGTGGCGTCGAGGTCGAAGAACAGCTCGTACGTCTCGTCGACGACCTCGGCGATGCGGGCGTCAGGGCGGTCGACCTTGTTGACGACCAGGATGACCGGGAGGTTCTTCTGCAGCGCCTTGCGCAGGACGAAGCGGGTCTGCGGGAGCGGGCCCTCGCTGGCGTCGACGAGCAGCAGCACGGCGTCGACCATCTCGAGGCCGCGCTCGACCTCACCGCCGAAGTCGGCGTGACCGGGGGTGTCGATGATGTTGATCAGGACGCCGCCCTCGGGAGAACCGGGTCCGACGTACCGGACTGTCGTGTTCTTCGCGAGGATCGTGATGCCCTTCTCGCGCTCGAGGTCCATGGAGTCCATGACCCGCTCCTTCACGGAGCCTTCGTCGGCCTGGTGGGCGGTGAACGCACCCGACTGCCAGAGCATGGCGTCGACGAGCGTGGTCTTGCCGTGGTCGACGTGCGCGATGATCGCGACGTTGCGCAGGTCGTGGCGGACGGCAGGGCCGGGCGTGGGCATGGGTGACCTCGGGGTCGAAGACGGGGAATCGAGGCCCAGTCTACCGGCGAACCACCCCACCCCCGACCGCCCGAATTCCCCCGCTAAGGACAGAAACCGCCCTTCAGGGGCGTGAATTGACCGAAACGGGCCGTTGGATGCGGTCCGCCGGTCGCCGCTTGGTCCCTGTCGGGCCCGTGCGGCGACTGCTGTGGGTACGTCGTACCCGCGGGTAGAGGTCGAAGACTGCCCTTCAAGGGCGCGTCTTGTCCTTAGCGGGCGATCTCCGTCCGTTGCTCGAAGCCGTTGGGGGTGGGGGTGTAGGCGACGCGTACGGCGCCGAGCTTTGAGAGGTCGGACACGTGGGTGCCGCCGCAGGGGATCACGGCGGGGCCTCCGGGCACGTCGCACACCCAGCGTCGGCGGGCCGTCAGCGTGGGGTCGCCGTCGGTCTCGAGGCGGCTCACGGCGCCGGTCGCGACCCAGGCGTCGAGCAGGGCGTGCGCCTCCGCTGCGACGTCGTCGAGCGAGGCGAGGAACGACGCGGAGTCGAAACCGGCCTTGCGCAGCGACTTCCCGCACCGATACGCGTCGTACGCCGCGTCCGGCTCGATGCGCGAGACCTGGATCGCGATCTGGTCGAGGAACGCGAACCCCCGCGAGTCACGCCGGGGAGGCTCCTTGGTCCAGAACCGCGCGCTCGCCTCGTTCAGGGCCAAGGCCGCGAGGTGGCACGCCGAGTGCCCCCGGGAGTACGCCGCCCGGCGCGCTGCATCGACCGCGAGCGCGACGGGCTCCCCGGCCGCAGGCAGCGACGACCCGGGCGCCAGGAGGTGGACGACGACCCACGTGCGGCTGGGGTCACCACGGCGCACGCCGACCGCCTCGCCGAGGAGCAGGCCGCCCTCGTCGTCGATCGCTCCCATGACCGAGTCGACGACGGCCGCCCCGGCCAGGAGCCCGGTGTCTCCGGGCTGGTCGGGCCAGCTGTGGTCGAGCGGGTGGAACGGCGTCCGATCCACGACCACCGCGAGGCGCCCGTCGTCCTGCACCTCGGCCCGCACGACGATGCCTTCGCCTTCGACCTCACCGGCCGGGAAGTCGACCCACGAGTCGATGCGCGACGCGGACGCGGCAGCGGGGGCGACGTCGGGCGCCAACCAGGACACCTCGCCGAGCTCGCGCGGACCGAGCCACCGCACCTCGTCATGGGCGATGCCCGCCGCGGGCTCACCGCGCTCGATGCGCGCGCGCAGCACCCGGAGCACCGAGCGGTCGTCCAGCGGCCAGTCGCCGGCGTCGGGCCCGGCAACGGTCCCCACGACCTCGACGTCGATGGCGAGCTCCTCACGGATCTCGCGCACCAGGGCGTGAGCAGGGTCCTCGCCCGGCTCGACCTTCCCGCCGGGCAGCTCCCAGCCGCCAGCGAGCGCCTCCGGCCGCGAACGCCGCGCGGCCAGCAGGTGCCCGCGCCGCTCGATGGCGGCCGCGACGACCACCCGTCGCCCGTCCGCCGTCACGTGAGTGGGGCCGTCGTCCATGCCGCGACTCTGCCAGAGCGGGGCCACGACCCCTGCTCCGGCTCAGGCTCTGCGGAGCCGGTGGACCGCCAGCAGGACACCGTCCCCCATCCGGGCGGACCATCTGCAGGTGCGACAGAAAGTCGCCACTCGCTTACTGGAGGTAATCATGGGGGTCCGTAGATCCGGAGCGAGGCGCGCATTCGCCGCCGGGGTCGGAGCGTTCGCGCTCGTCGGTGGAGCCCTGGTGGGTGCGGCCCCGGCGCAGGCCGTCGGCAGCTACCAGAACGTCGGGCTCGGGATCAACTGGTCCTCGGGAGACCTCGGGATGACGGCGGCGTTCCTCGCGGACCCGTCCGGCAGCCTCAACGACTGCAGCGGCGACCTCACCCAGTCGGGGTGCAACTTCTCGTTCGTCTCCCAGATCGACGACGCTGCGGACAGCGCCTCGGGCGCCCCGACGACCGGGGACAACCCCGGCGGCGACTTCCTGCCCCTCGTGGGCGGGTTCGGGAACGGCGCGTTCGGCCAGGTCTTCACCGCGACCGCTACGGGCGAGCTCACGTCGTTCACCATGCAGCTCACCTGCGTCGACCAGACGGGCGAGGGCATCACTGGCATCGAGGCCGCCATCTACGAGACCGACGAGACCGGCGTCACGATCAGCGGCGACGCCCTCGCCGGAGGGCCCGTCGACCTCAGCGCGTGCCCCACCGACACCACGGCAGGTTCCATCGGCGAGTGGGCACCGGAGAGCTTTGCAGCGATCACCCTTCCGGTTTCGGGCGCGGCCCTGATGGCCGGGCACCACTACGCCGTCCTGTTCGGCGGCTCGTTCGTCGGCGGGATCCAGCCCCCTGGGCTCAGCTCGACGCCGAACGCACCGACCGACCTCGTGGTGACCCCAGGGAGCGGCCGGCTCAGCGTGGCCTTCACCGCCCCGACCGACGACGGCGGGTCCGCCATCACCGGCTACGGCTGGACCTCGGACGACGGCGCGACCTGGCACGACGCGGGCACGACGACCAGCCCGGTCTCGATCACCGGACTGACGAACGGGACGCCGTACACCGTCGCGATCAAGGCCTACAACGCCAACGGTGACGGTGCCGTCAGCGACGCCGCCACCGGCACCCCTGTGGCTTCCACGCCGTCCGTGACCCGTCCGACGCTTGCCACCTGGAGCACGGTCGCGGGGCACCAGACGACGCTGCGACTCCTGCGCACCTCAGGATCGCCCAAGGCGACGCTGCGCTCGTTGACGCCGGCCATGTGCTCGGTGTCCGGATCCCTGGTCGTGTTCCACGTCAAGGGCACGTGCCGGGTGCAGGTCATGCAGGGCGGCAAGGTCTGGAAGACGCTCACGACGACCGTGAGTGCGACCTCCGGCCCCCGTGGGGCTGCGAACACCGACAACGTGCGCTCGATCGCCTTCGCGCCGGACTCGTCCACGGTCTCCCCGGCCGCGGCGGCGACGCTCCGCGCATTGGCACCGCGGCTCCGGGCCGCACAGGTCGTCGTCGTCCACGGCTTCGCTGCCGGTGACATCCCGAGCGGCCACAACGCCTACACCTGGCGCCTGACCGAGGCCCGGGCCCAGTCCGTCGCCCGGTACCTCCGGTCGCTGGGTGTCCACGTCCTGCTCGCGCACGGCTACAACACCTGGCTGCCGCTCGACCCGGCGCATCCCTTCTCGTCGGTCAACCGTCGGGCCGACGTCGCCTGGATCTAGGACGACGGCAGGGTTCGACTCGGTACGGCAGGGTCCATCCCGCGGCACTCGTGCCGTGGGGTGGATCCTGCCTCGTCCGCGTGCGACCGTGGGGGCATGGCCAGGCTGCTGGACGTCGAGGAGATCGACCGCCAGCTCGCCGCGCTCCCGGGGTGGGCGCGCGACGGGGCGTCTCTGCGTCGCGCCTACGAGCTGCCCGACTTCCTGACCGCCATCCGCGGGGTCGAGGACATCGCCGTCCACGCGGAGGCCATGGACCACCACCCGGACATCGACATCCGCTGGCGCACACTGCGGTTCACGCTGTCCACCCACAGCGCCGGCGGCGTGACGCAGCTCGACGTCGAGCTGGCACACCAGATCCACGAGGTCCTGACCCGGCTCGGGGCGACGTGATGGGCAGCCTCTGGGCGATGACCTTCCCGGCGCTCGTGGTGCTCCTCGTGATCGCCGCAGCCGTCGACGTGCTGGTGACGCGGCGACGCAACCGGGGCCGAGCGACGAAGGAACGCGCCAAGGTTGCCGCTGCGGGTTTCGACGTGCTCGGGCTCGCGCTGGCGCCGTCCACGCGCCACAAGCAGGAGCACGACGAGTTCATGGAGATCAAGCGCGAGGAGGACGGCGACGCCGCTCCTCCGCGCAGCAGCGTCGACCTCGACAACGGAATCGCGCGGATCGTCGTACCGCCACCGGGCTGAGCCGAGCAGGACAGTGCGCAACCGACGGGCGTGACTGGGAAGGCGCCACTAGGTTCTGCCTCACCGCAGGACGAGCGGCGTCCTGCACGCGTGAATGGTGAGGGTCGATGAGCGACGAAGTGCGCCGGCACAAGTACACGCTCGACGAGGACGAGATGCCGACCACCTGGTACAACCTCGTGGCCGATCTCCCGAGCCCGCCGCCGCCCGCGCTGCACCCGGGCACCCTGCAGCCCGCCGGGCCCGAGGACTTCGCGCCGCTGTTCCCGATGGACCTGATCATGCAAGAGGTCACCCAGGACCGGTACGTCGAGATCCCGGGCGGTGTCCTCGACGTCTACCGCCAATGGAGGCCGTCGCCGCTGTTCCGCGCTCACCGCCTCGAGGAGGCGCTCGGTACGCCGGCCCGCATCTACTACAAGTACGAAGGTGTGTCCCCCGCCGGGTCGCACAAGCCGAACACAGCCGTGCCGCAGGCGTACTACAACAAGAAGGCCGGCGTGAAGAAGCTCACGACCGAGACCGGTGCCGGACAGTGGGGCACTGCCCTGGCGTTCGCGTGTGCGCTCTACGACCTCGAGTGCGAGGTGTGGCAGGTGGGGTCGTCGTACGACAGCAAGCCCTACCGCCGGCTCATGATCGAGGCCTTCGGTGGCACGGTGCACCGCTCCCCGTCGAACCTCACCGCTGCCGGTCGGAAGTTCCTCGAGGACCCCGCCGCCTTCACGGGGTCGCTCGGCATCGCCATCTCCGAGGCCGTCGAGGTCGCGGCATCGGACCCCGACACCCGCTACGCGCTGGGCAGCGTGCTCAACCACGTTCTGCTGCACCAGACGATCATCGGCGAGGAGGCGCTCCTGCAGATGGCGAAGGCGGGCGACACCCCCACGCACATCGTCGGCTGCACCGGCGGCGGCTCCAACTTCGGCGGGCTGTCGTTCCCGTTCCTGCGCGAGAAGCTGGCCGGGAAGATCTCGCCGCGAATCATCGCGGCGGAGCCGGCGTCCTGCCCGTCGCTGACGCGAGGCGTCTACGCGTACGACTTCGGCGACTCAGCAGGCATGACCCCGCTCATGAAGATGCACACGTTGGGCCACGACTTCATCCCCGACCCGATCCACGCGGGCGGCCTGCGCTACCACGGCATGTCGCCGCTCATCTCGCACGTGTACGAGCTGGGCCTCATGGAGGCTGAAGCCATCCCGCAGACGGAGTGCTTCTCCGCTGCCGTTCTGTTCGCACGTACCGAGGGCATCGTGCCGGCACCCGAGCCGACTCACGCCCTGGCGCTCGCGATCAGGGAGGCGATGAAGGCCAAGGAGACGGGTGAGGAGACGGTCATCCTCACTGCCCTGTGCGGCCACGGGCACTTCGACCTCGCGGCGTACGACGACTACCTCAACGGCCGCATGGTCGACGAGGAAGTAAGCGAGGCCCGGTTTGCCGCAGGCCTGGCGACCATCCCGCCTGTGCCGGTGTCCTAGCTCGGTTCGACCGATCGGGATGTCGCCAGGCCTGCGAGCGCCGACGCCGAGGAGCGCAGCGACGAGGCTGGAGGCGCAGGAAGCAGAGCCTGGCGACCATCCCGCCTGTGCCGGAGTCCTAGCTCGGTTCGACCGATCGGGATGTCGCCAGGCCTGCGAGCGCCGACGCCGAGGAGCGCAGCGACCAGGCTGGAGGCGCAGGAAGCAGAGCCTGGCGTCCATCCCGCCTGTGCCGGAGTCCTAGCTCGGTTCGACCGATCGGGATGTCGCCAGGCCTGCGAGCGCCGACGCCGAGGAGCGCAGCGACCAGGCTGGAGGCGCAGGAAGCAGAGCCAGCTCACGGCGTGAGGCACGCCCGGGTGACGAGCCCGGATTCGTTCTCGACCCGGGGGCGGCCGCAGCTAGGGTGTGCGGACCGACGCCGCGGAGGATCTGCCTGGGCGCGGCTCGGGAGGCAAGCGGCGGGGGCCGCAGGCGAGGGGGAGCTGACCGTGACCGTGGCGTTCTGGATCCTGGCTGTCGGCGGCCTGACGGCGCTGCTGCTGGGCACGCTGCTCGACGGCGTGCTCGACCTCAGCGGACTCGTACCTGACGGCGGCTGGTTCTCGTTGCCGGCCATCGGCGGATTCTTCGCCGTACTCGGCTTCACCGGGATCCTCTGCACATCCCTCGGCCTCCCGACGGCGGCCGCGCTGGCGATCGGCCTGCTCGCAGGCGCGCTGGCGGCGTTCGGCGTCCTGCGCCTCACTGGGCTGCTGCGGCGCGACGGCACCGAGGGCGCGACCTCGCGCGAGCAGCTGGTCGGTCTCACGGCCACGGTGGTGTCCGATGTCCCGGTCGACGGCTACGGCGAGGTCTCGGTCGTCCTCGCCGGTACCAGCTCGAAGTTCACGGCCAGGTCGGAGGGCACCGCCATCCCGCGCGGTACCGACGTCCTGGTTCTGGAGGCTCTGTCCGACAGCGCGGTCCTGGTCAGGGTCGTCTGAGCGCACACGGCACGATCACCTCGGCGGACGCCGACGTGATGCACGACGGGGGTCCGCCGGACGGCGGCCACGCACCATGAAGGGGAAGCACGATGCTTGATCTGTTCAACTCGCCGGCGTTCTGGTCCGTGGCCGGGCTGATCCTCACGGTCATCACCCTCGTGGCGTTCATACTGTCCCGCTACAAGGTCGCCGGCCCGAGCCAGGCCCTCATCGTGACCGGCCGCAAGGGCAAGACCAGCTCCGACCTCAGCTCGCAGCGGGTCGTGATCGGCGGCGGACTGTTCGTCATCCCGGTCGTGCAGCAGGCTTCGATCCTCGACCTGTCGAGCCGACGCATCGAGGTCACCGTCACCGATGCGCCTGCCAAGAACGGCATCAAGCTCTCGATCCAGGGCGTCGCCATCGTCAAGGTCGGCTCGACCGACGAAGCCATCCGAGCGGCTGCCCAGCGCTTCACCGCCCAGCAGGGCGAGATCGCTGCGCAGACCACCGAGGTGCTGTCCGGCGCGCTGCGCTCGATCGTCGGCAACCTGACCGTCGAGGACATCATCAAGGACCGCATGCTCTTCGCCTCCCAGGTCGCGGAGCTCACCGAGCAGGCCCTCACGGGTCAGGGTCTCGTGCTGGACACCTTCCAGATCCAGGACGTCACCGACAACGGCACCTACCTCACCGACCTCGGTCGTCCCGAGGCAGCGCGGGTGCAGCAGAACGCGGCGATCGCCGAGGCGCAGGCACGTCAGGCCGCCGAGCAGGCCAGGCTCGCGACCGAGCAGCAGATCCTGAACTCCACGCGCGAGTTCGCGCTGCAGCAGGCCGGGGTCAAGGCCGAGACGGACGCCGCCCAGGCCAACGCCGCCGCAGCCGGGCCTCTCGCCGAGGCCGACAAGCGCCAGCAGATCCTCAACGCCCAGGAGAAGGTCGCCGTCCAGCAGGCCGCGCTCACCGACCGCACGCTCGACACCGAGGTTCGCAAGCCCGCCGACGCCGCGCGCTATCGCGCCGAGCAGGAGGCCGAGGCCGAGCGCGTCACGGCGATGAAGCGTGCCGAGGCGGCGAAGTTCACCACGATCGCGCAGGCGGAGGCCAAGGCCGAGCAGGACCGCCTCACCGGTGAGGGTGAGAAGCTCCGGCGTACGGCGCTCGCAGATGCCGAGGCCATCGAGGGTGAGCGTCGCGGTGCAGCGGAGCGCGCGCAGCGCGAGGCCGTCGCCAAGGCGGTCCAGGCGGAGGGTGACGCGCAGGCGTCCGCCACTCTCGCCGTCGGCACCGCCGAGGCCGAGGCCATGACCAAGAAGGCTGACGCGTACGCGAAGTACAACCAGGCAGCGGTGCTCGAGATGGTCGTCGCTGCCCTGCCTCTGATCGCGAAGGAGATCGCGGCCCCCATGGCTGCGATCGACAACCTGACCGTGCTCTCGACCGAGGGTGCGGGCAACCTGACCCGACAGGTCACGAACACGTTTGCCCAGGTGCAGGAGCTGCTGAAGGCGACGACCGGCGTCGACCTCGCCGCCATGCTCCCCCAGGCGACGACGGAGACTCCGAGCAAGCCCGCGCCCAAGACGCCTGCGGTCGAGAAGGGCACTCCTTCTTCCTGAGCACGTGATACGTCGAGAGGTCGCGGGGCCTCGCGGCACCCCGCCCACGCGCACCGGGGGGGCGGCCGAGGGGCCGTGGGGGGCGGCCGGGGTGGGGGTGA